>NZ_JBSAXD010000003.1:0-443860 GCF_053427715.1 Burkholderia sp. MR1-5-21 | reverse complement strand
TTCCCTTTATCCGCTCTTTCGATAACAACCGATGCGCGCCGCCTCGCGCGGTGCGCGCTCTGATTACGCATTGACAGGCACACGACAAGGAGAATCCGCAATGAAGAAGAAACTGATCTGCCTGCTGGTGGCCGGCGCGTTGCCGGGCATCGCGCTGGCCGACTCGACATCCGCCCAGATCAAGGCGCTGCAGGCGCAGGTCGCGGCGCTGCAGAAGCAGATGAAGGCGATGCAGGCGCAGCTCACCGCGAAGCCGGGCGGCGCCGTCGCCGGCACGACGGCCAAGGCGGGCGCGGCAGGCGGCGCAGCGGTCGCGGCAACGAGCGTCGACGTATCGTCGCCCGACTACGGCAAGGCGCCCGCGGTGCTGACCAACGACGACGTCACCGAGATGAAGCAGCAGATCGCGAACCAGCAGCTGAAGGTCGACTCGCTGTCGGACGCGGCCAACACCGGGCCGATCGCGGGCCTGTCGGTGACGGGCTACATCGATCCGACCTACATCTACAACCGCGCGGCCGGCACGTCGTCGTTCCTGTTTGCGAACCACGAAAGTTCGTACAACTACTTCAACAGCACGTTCGGCGACCTGTACCTCGACATCAAGAAGACCTTCGGCGTCGGCCCGATGGCGCCGTCGGCCGAGATCACGCTGATGCCGAACCGCGGCAACGGCATCACGCTGCTGCAGAACTCGCGCGGCAACATCGGCAACAACATCCTGAACACGGCGGTCGTCAACGTGCCGATCACGGCCGAGACGACGCTCGTCGCCGGCCTGATCCCGAGCTTCGGCGGCTACGAGGTGCAGCAGTCGAACCAGATGCTCACGCTCACGCACAACCTGCTGTACGACTTCTCCGATCCGGGCAGCTACATCGGTGCCGGCGCGAACTACACGAAGGGCAACTGGGCGTGGAAATTCTTCCTCGGCAACGAGCAGTACCGCACCTACGGCTCGGTCACGCAGACCGGCACCAATGCGCTCGGCGACCCGATCACGACCAGCAACAAGGTACCGACCTTCACCGCACGCGCGGACTACACGTGGTCGAGCGCGCTCGACATCGGCGGATCGTTCAACATCGGCCGCCAGACGCTGTCCAGCGCGATCGATTCGAACGGCGTCGTCCACTACGGCCCGGGCGGCAACGCACCGAGCGCGTATGGCGCGTTCTTCTTCGGCGAGCTCGACGCGACCTACACGCTCGCGGACGTGCAGTACAACGCCGAAGTCGACTACGGCCGGCAGGACCATGCGGCGTTCAACGGCGGGCTCGCGCAGTGGTACGGGCTGTCGCTGCTCGCGCACCGCAAGTTCAACGCGCCGGTGGTCGGCCGCATGGGCGTGACGCTACGCTACGATGCGCTCGTCAACAGCAAGAACGGCGGCGGCGGCGGCGGCATCGCGCTGAACGGCAACGGGATGGATCCGAACAACGGCTTCGGCGTCGATTCGGACTGCCTCGCGACGTCGAAGGCGAACGGCGGCCTCGGCTTCGAGTGCAAGGGCGCGATCCGTCAGGACGTTGCGCTCGACCTGCTGTTCTATCCGACCCAGCAGATCACCGTGAAGGTCGAATACCGGCACGACTGGGCGAACAACAAGGTGTTCCTGCGCAACGACGGCTCGTACGGCAAGTCCAACGACCTGCTCGCGACGCAGTTCATCTACTCGTTCTGACGCTGGGCGCGCGGGACGCCGTGCGGCGCGCACGGCGTCCCGCGCCGCATGAAAGGAGTCGGTTTGATGAGCCAGTCATTCACCCGCCGCGCCGACGCGCTCGCGCGCGACTCGTACTACGAAGCGAGCGCCGCGCGCCCTGCGGTCGACGATCCTGTACTCGACGACACGCTCGACGTCGACGTGTGCGTGATCGGCGCCGGATTCGCGGGCCTGTCGACCGCGCTCGACTGCCGCGCGCGCGGGCTGTCCGTCGCGGTGATCGACGCGCATCGCCCCGGCTGGGGCGCGTCGGGACGCAACGGCGGCCAGGCGATCACCGGCTTCGCGAAGGACGAGGAGATCGAGCGCCAGCTCGGCGCGAACGGCGCGCGCGCCGCGTGGGCGCTGTCGCTCGACGGCGTCGCGCTGATCGCCGAGCGCATCGCGCGCTACGGGATCGACTGCGACTTCACGCGCGGCTACCTGACGGTCGCGACGAAGTCGCGCCGCATCGACGACCTGCACGACTGGATGGACGCGGCCAAGGCGCGCTGGGGCCATCCGTCGCTGACGTGGCTCGACACCGATGCGATCCGCACGCGCATCGCCTCCACCCGCTACCTCGCAGGCGTCTACGACCCGCTGTCGGGCCACCTGCATCCGCTCAAGTACTGCCTCGGTCTCGCCGATGCCGCGCGCCGCGAAGGCGTCGCGCTGTTCGCGCACACGCCCGCGCTCGACGTCGTGCGCGGCGCGCGGCCCGTCGTGCGCACGCCGTCCGGCGAGATCCGCTGCCGGTTCGTCGTCGCGTGCTGCAACGCGGGCCCGGGCGGCGTGCTGCCCGCGGCGACCGCCGCGCGCATCGCGCCGATCGCGTCGTACATCATCGCGACCGAGCCGCTCGGCCAGGCGCGCGCCGACGCGCTGATCGCGCAGCGCGAAGCCGTGTGCGACAACAATTTCTTCCTCGATTACTTCCGCCTGTCGGCCGATCACCGGATGCTGTTCGGCGGCCGCGCGGATTCCGCGGGCGCATCGCCCGCCGCGCTCGCCGAGACGATCCGGCGCCGCATGGCGGGCGTATTCCCGCAGCTCGGCGACGTGCGCGTCGACTACGCATGGGGCGGCTTCGTCGACGTCACGCGCAACCGCGCGCCGGATTTCGGCGCGCTCGATCCGAACTTCTTCTACGTCCAGGGCTTCAGCGGACATGGCGTCGCGCTGACCGGCATCGCCGGGCGCACGATCGCCGGCGCGATCGCGGGCGACACGCGCGCGTTCGACCTGTTCGCGCGCCTGCGCCATCGCCGCTTTCCCGGCGGCGACGCGTGGCGCCAGCCCGCGCTCGAACTCGGGATGCTGTATCACCGCGTGCGCGAGCTGTTCTGAGCCATACATTTGCCTTCCTGATCATGCAGACATTCGCGAACCAGCCGCATGCCGCGTCGTACTACGCGGCCACCGTCAACGATACGACCCGCCACCCGCCGCTCGCCGGCGCAACCGACACCGACGTGTGCGTGATCGGCGCGGGCCTGACCGGCCTGTCGGCCGCGCTCAATCTCGCCGAGCGCGGCTATACGGTGACCGTGCTCGAGGCGTCGCGGGTCGGATGGGCGGCGAGCGGACGCAACGGCGGCCAGCTGATCGGCGGCTACGCGTGCGACATCGACACGTTCGCGCGCTATCTGCCCGACTCGGACGTGAAGCGCATCTGGGAGATGGGGCTCGAGACGCTGGCGCTCGTGAAGTCGCGGATCGCGAAGCACGACATCGACTGCGCGCTGGTGCCCGGCTACCTGACCGCCGCGAACACCGAGCGCGACGCCGACGGGCTGAAACGCTGGCGCGACGACGTCGCGAAGCGCTTCGGCTACGACCGCCTGCATTTCGTCGGCGAGCAGGATCTCGGCGACTTCGTGCAGTCGTCGCGCTATCGCGGCGGCCTGTACGACCCCGACGGCGGTCACCTGCATCCGCTCAACTACACGCTGGGCCTCGCGCGCGCGGCCGCCGAAGCCGGCGTGCGCATCCACGAGAACAGTTGCGTGACGCGGGTGCGCAACATCCCGGCCGGCCATCTCGTCGAGACGGCGCAGGGCCATGTGCGCGCGCGCTTCGTCGTGCTCGCGTGCAACACGTATCTCGGTACGCTCGCGCCCGCGCTGTCGAAGAAGATCATGCCGGTCGGCACCTACGTGATCGCGACCGAGCCGCTCGGCGAAGCGCGCGCGGCCGCGCTGATGCCCGCGCGCGCCGCGATCTGCGACAGCCGCTTCGTGCTCGACTACTTCCGCCCGGCGCCGGACACGCGGGTCGTATGGGGCGGCAAGGTCAGCTATTCGACGCTGCCGCCGCGCAATCTCGCGGAAGCGATGCGCGGCGACATGCTGAAGACGTTCCCGCAGCTCGCGGACGTGAAGGTCGACTATGCATGGGGCGGCTTCGTCGACATCACGATGAACCGCGCGCCGCATTTCGGGCGCGTCGCGCCGACGATGTATTTCGCGCAGGGCTTCTCGGGACACGGCGTGAACACGACCGCGCTCGCGGGCAAGCTGATCGCCGAGGCGATCGACGGGCAGGCGAGCCGCTTCGACCTGTTCGCCAAGGTCAAGCATCGCGATTTCCCGGGCGGTGCGCTGCTGCGCACGCCGGCGCTCGTGGCGGCGATGAGCTGGTATCGGCTGCTGGATGCGTTCGGCTGGCATTGAGCGCGCACCCGGCGGACGCACACGGCACGCGGCCGCCATGCAACCGCCACGCGTGATCCGGCACGGCGATGCGGCGGCACGACGCGCCGCGCGCGTCGCCCGCTCACCCGCTCCTAATCTGCCACCTTCTGCCGCATCGTGACGAACTCCTCGGCGGCGGTCGGATGGATGCCGATCGTGTCGTCGAACTGCGCCTTCGTGGCGCCCGCGCGAATCGCGATCGCGATGCCCTGGATGATCTCGCCCGCGTCGCGGCCGACCATGTGCGCGCCGACGACCCGCTGGCTGTCGCGCGCGACGACGAGCTTCATCAGCGTGCGCTCGTCGCGTCCGGTCAGCGTGTGGCGCAGCGCCTTGAACGACGTCCGGTAGATGTCGACATCACGATACACGTCCCGCGCGCGCGCCTCGGTGAGGCCGACGGTGGCGACCTCCGGCTGGCTGAACACCGCCGACGGCACCCACTCGTGATCGGCCGCGACGGGCCGTCCGCCGAACAGCGTCGTCGCCAGCAGGCCGCCATCGCGCGTCGCGACCGGCGTGAGCTGCGGGCGCGACGTCACGTCGCCGATCGCATGGATCGACGCGACCGACGTCGCCGAATACGCATCGACCGCGATCGCGCCGCGCGCATCGAGCGCGACGCCCGCCTGTTCAAGCCCGAGGCCCTCGACGTTCGGCACGCGCCCGGTCGCATAGAGCGCGGCGTCGTACGGCCCGTGCTGCGCGCCGCCGGCCCGCACGCTCAGCGTGCCGTCGTCGGCGCGCTCGATCGCGTCGACGGAGGTGCGGGTATGGATCGTCACGCCCTGCTTCGTCATTTCGTCGGCGAGGAAGTGCCGGATGTCGTCGTCGAAGCCGCGCAGGATCTGCTCGCCGCGATAGAACAGGTCGGCCCGGCTGCCGAGCCCGTTGAAGATGCCCGCGAACTCGACCGCGATGTAGCCGCCGCCGACCACCGCGATGCGTGCGGGCAGCGTCGCGAGCGACAGCGCCTCGCGCGACGTGATCGCGTGCTCGATGCCCGGCAGCGGCGGCAGCGACGGGCGCGAGCCGGTCGCGATCGCGATGTGGCGCGCGGTGATGCGGCGCTCGCCGACCGCGACCGTATGCGCATCGACGAGCGTCGCGCGCGCGGCGTGCATCTCGACGCCGGATTGCCGCAGCAGGTTGATGTAGATGCCGCTCAGCCGGTTGATCTCGCGATCCTTTGCGGCGATCAGCGCGGGCCAGTCGAGCGTGCCCGCGCCGAAGGTCCAGCCGAAGCCGCGCGCGTCGTCGACTTCATGCGGGTAATGCGAAGCGAAGACGAGCAGCTTCTTCGGAATGCAGCCGCGCAGCACGCAGGTGCCGCCGATCTGCTCTTCTTCCGCAATCCCCACGCGCGCGCCGTATGACGCTGACATCCGGGCCAGCCTGACGCCGCCCGAGCCGGCGCCAATCACGAACAGGTCGTAGTCGAATTCCATCGCATGCCCTCATCACGGTTCGGCAGTTCGGATGACGGCACGATAGCAAGATTCCGGCTTGCTTGCCGCGCGCGGCGCGCGCACAAAAAAAACGGCGAGAGACATTGCCTCTCGCCTGTCAATCCAGCTGCCGGGTGTGCCATGCGTCACCGATCGACCGCATGCCCGACCTGCCGGCTGCGCGGCACCGGCTCGCCCGCTCGCGCGGATGCGCGGAACGCGGGACCGAGCCGGCCGCCATGCTCATGCCTGCGACGTGTCGCTACCGTCGGTGGCCTGCGTATCGTCTGCCGCTTCCTCGGGCTTCTCTTCCTTCTTCTCGAGCATGCCTTCGAGCGCTTCGGCACCCTTGAAGCCGGCGACCGCAGCCGCGGCCTTCGTCAGCAGGCCCGCATCCGGATCGAGCTTCTCTGCGGCCTCGACAGCCCCCACGGCGCCCGCGATTTCGCCAACGGTGTTCAGGATACCCATCGTCATCCCCTTTCAAGGTAAATCGTGTGACGCATCGTCCCACGAAAAAAACCGGCGGACTGCGTTTGTCATCACCGGATACACAATTTACGGACTATGCCGGCCACGCCCGCCGCGCGCACCGGAGCAACGCGCGCGCGTGCCCACGGACACACGCCGGGCGATGCACGCAGATTAGCGGAAAGGTGTCGCGCGCACTGTAAAAATATGTTCTGGAATACCGACGGAACCCTTACGGCTTAAGGATTTCGCTATGTAGCGCACGCTGCATAGTCGCGCTTGCGCATGAAGGCCGATGGCGCGGCGCGACCGGATGCACGCACAAAAAAAAGAGGTCCGGCGCAAGCTGCCGGGCCTCTTCGTCATCAGCCGGACATCGGTCCGGTGTAGTGCGTTCGTCAGAAGATATTGCGCAGACCGATCGCGATACCCGTCTGGTTGCTGCGGCCCGGCAGTTCGACGTTGGCCGCGCCGTTCGTCTTGTTGAAATCGACGGTGCCGTAGACTTCGGTGCGCTTGCTGAGCGCGTACTCGGCGATGCCGACGATCGCGTAGCGGTTGCCGCTCGACAGCGTGCCGTTCGTGGTCATCGCGTTGCGCATGTGGTCGTAGTAGAACGCGCCCGTCAGCGTCAGCGGCGCGGTGACCTGCCAGCTCACGCCCGCGTACGGACCGTCGTCGATGCGGCCGGTACCCTTCGCGACCGGAATCGTCTGCTGCGCGAGCAGGCTGTCGACGAAGCCCGTGTCGTCCTTCGAGCGCAGGTAGCCCGCGTAGACCTTCGCCTTGCTGAACGCGTAGACGACGTTCGCGTGGTAGATGGTCTGCTTGCGTGCCGAGTTGTCGCTGTTCTGCTGCGCGCCGGCCGCGACGCTGAGCGGACCCATCACGTACGACAGCGCGATGCCCCACGCGTTGCCCTTGCCGAGCGAGCCGGGGATCTGGCCGGAGAAGCCGCCGGAGCCGGTCGACTCGTAGTTCGTGCCGGTCGAGTACATCGCGGTCGCGGTCAGCCCGCTGAACGTGCCCGTGTACTTGATCTGGTTGTCCGCGTACAGCCCGGCGCCGAGCGCGACCGGCAGCCACGCGTTTTCGAAGTAGTTGCCGACCGTCAGCGGATCGTAGGTGTCCGACAGCAGGTCGAACAGCGGCGTCTTCTGGCGGCCGAGGGTCACGGTGCCGTACGGGCTCGACACACCGACGTACGCCGCGCGGTTGAACATGCGGCCGCTGTCCGAGAACGCGCCGTTCTGCAGGTTCACGCCGCTCTCGAGCTTGAACAGCGCCTTCAGGCCGCCACCGATGTCTTCGGTGCCGTAGATGCCGAAGCGGCTGTTGGTGATCGCGCCGTTCGTCATCGACAGCAGGCCGTCGTTGTTGGCGTTCGCGTTGGTCAGGTAGCGGATGCTGACGTCGGCGACGCCCCAGAGCGTGACCGAGCTTTGTGCTGCTGCGTATTGGCTGGCGAATGCCAGGAAGGCGCCCCCTGCGAGTGCTGCGAGTCTGGTGGTCTGCTTCATGAGCGTTCCCTTTTTGTTGGTGTCTCCGTACATTGCCGGCCGCGTGCGCAGCCGGGTGGGATCGCGCGCGCTCTTGGCGCGCGCGATGTGGGCTGAATCATAAGACCAGCCCGACCCTTGAAAGAAGTTGAAACGTGCCGTAACGGCCGGATTGTCGCCCGCACACAACGCTGCGCCGTGCGGAGCTTGCCTGTGCGGCGGCGGATGGCGGTGAATCGCGCCCGGTCGGGCGGCCGATCCTGTAAGAATCGGCCGCGGCGAGGGGCTGAAATGACACGGGAAAATGGAGCGATTGGAGGTGTCGGGATCGGCGGGATCGGTGGGTGCGGCGGTGCGGCTGTTGCGGCACAACAAGGCGGCGCGCCCGCAGCCGAGCGGCGAACGAAGGGTACCGCCGTCAGCCGGCCTCGACGCTGCCCGCGCGCCGCCACGCGCGGCGCACGATCTCCGCGAAGGCGCCCGCGAGCAGCAGCACGGCGCCCCACAGCGCGACGTCCGGCACGAGCCGGGTCACGAGGCCGCCGGCCACCGCGCCCGCGAGGAAGCAGAAGCTGATCGTCGCGAGCAGCGCCGAGTCATGCAGCGCACCGGCGTCGTAGCGCGGAATCAGCCCGACGAACAGCTTCTGCGCGGCGCGCCGCAGGTTGCCGGTCGTCATCACCGACGTGTACGACAGTTCCTCGAGATGGGTGAACGACAGCGTCTGCAGCGTTGCGACGAACGAGATGCCGGGGATCAGCCAGGCGCTCGACGCGCCGACGAGGCCGCTCGCGGCGACGCCGAGGAACGCGATCTCGACGATCAGGCTCGCGAACGCGGTATGCCGCATCCAGCCGCGCTGCGCGGCGAGCCCGAGCAGGTGCGCGACGAACACCGCGATCACGAAGCCGACGAGCGGCGGCACATGGTGCAGCGCAGCAGCCCACTCGCCGGCCGACAGGTTGATGCCGAGCAGCGCGACGTTGCCCGTCATCGTGTTCGCGAACACGTGGCCGTGGCCGACGTACGTGTATGCGTCGAGATAGCCGCCCGACAGCGTCAGCAGCGCGGCGACCGTGAGATTGCGGCTGGCGCCGTCGAGATCCATCGCGACTCCGCTTGTCCGATTGTTCGTTTCCCGCGTGCCCGGTTCCGGCGGGCGATCACTGCCCGAAGCCCGTCAGCCCGATCAGCGCGCCGGCCGCGAGCAGCCACAGCGGATGGATGCGCGTGCGATACGCGAGCACCGCGCACGCGGCGGTGACGCCCCATTGTATGGCCGTGCGGTTCGACGCCTCGGCGATCAGCACCGCGCTCGCCGCGACGAGGCCGGCGGTGACGGGCATCATCCCCTGCTGCACATAGCGCCGCCACGGACAGTCGCGAAAGCGCTCCCACGCATGCAGCGCGAGCACGGTGACGACCGACGACGGCCCGAACTTCGCGAGCGACGCGACGAGCAGACCCTGCCAGCCGGCCACGTGCCAGCCGACGAGCGACACGATCATCATGTTCGGCCCGGGCGCCGCCTGCGCGAGCGCGAACAGCGCGGTGAACTCGTGCGCGCTCATCCAGTGGTGCACGTCGACGACCTGCCGCTGCATCTCGGGCAGGATCGTGTTGCCGCCGCCGAACGCGAGCAGCGACAGCTGGGAGAAGATGGTCGCGAGCGCGATCAGCGTGTCGGTCATTGCGCGCCTCCGTCATGCGGGCGGCGCCGATCCGCGTCGCGCGGCGCGTACCGCGCACCGGCTTCCGACGCGCCGGCGCCGGATGCGCCCGATGCGCGGGGTGAGCCAGGTGACCCCGATGCCCCCGCCCCGGGTGTCGCCCGTTGCCCGGCCGCCGCCGCCGCCGCCGCCGGTTCCGCCCGGCGGCGCGCGGCGAGCCACACGCTGAGCGGCGTCAGCACGAGCATCGTCGTCAGCAGCGGCAGGCGCAGCACGGCGATCGCGACGAACGCGAGCGCCGCAATGCCGGCCGCCGCGCGCGCGTGCCGCAGCGGCTTCGCGACCTTCACCGCCATCGCCGCGAGCAGCCCGGCCGCCGCGGCCGCCAGCCCGGCGAACAGATGCTGGACGCGCGGGTCGTTCTCGGTTTTCGCGTACAGCACGCCGAGCGCGACGACGACGAGCGTCGGCCCGGCGATCAGCCCGAGGATCCCGGCGAACGCGCCCGGCACGCCGCGAAAGCGCATCCCGACCGCGACCGACAGGTTGATCACGTTGCCGCCGGGCAGAAACTGGCACAGGCCGAGCAGATCGGTGAATTCGTCGGCGGTGAGCCAGCGGCGCTCGTCGACGATCGTGCGGCGCGCGAACGGCAGCGCGCCGCCGAACGACATCAGGCCGAGGGAGAGAAAGCCGATGAACAGCTCGGCGAGCCCGACGCTGCGCGGGCGGCCGGCAGGCGGCGTGGAGACGGATTGCATGGGAGTCCTCGACAAACGACAGGTCGAGCGTACCGCCGTCCGGCGCCCGCGCAAAACGATTTTATCGGCGCGCCCTTGTGACCTAGAATCACAAGCATGGCACGCGATCTCCCGCCCTTTTCCGCGCTTCGGGCCTTTGAAGCCGCGGCACGACATGAAAGCTTCAGCGCCGCGGGCGACGAGCTGCATGTGACTCACGGTGCCATCAGCCGGCAGATCGCCGGGTTCGAGGCCTGGCTCGGCAAGCCCGTGTTCCACCGGCTCGGCAAGCGCGTGAAGCTCACCGACGAAGGCCGCCAGTATCTGGACACCGTGCGCGCCGCGTTCGACAGCATCGCGCTCGCGACCGAGCGCTTGCGGGCCACCGGCACCGCGCGCGTGCTGCGCATCAATGCGCTGCCGACCTTCGCGATGAAATGGCTGCTGCCGCGCCTGTCGCGTTTCCAGCGCGACGTGCCGAACGTGGAGCTGAAGCTGTCGACGTCGAACGCGCCGCTCGACATGCTCGACGGCTTCGACGTCGCGATCCGCCGCGGCCCCGGCCACTGGCCGAACTGCGCGAGCGGCCGCTTTCTCGACGAGAGCGTGATCCCGGTGTGCAGCCCCGCGCTGCTCAAGCGCGCGCCGATCGTGCGCGCCGACGATCTCGCACGCCACGTGCTGCTGCATTCGGATACGCGCCCGGAAGGCTGGCGCGACTGGTTCGCCGCGGCCGGCGCGACGATGAAGGCCCGCAAGCGGCAGTCGTTCGACCACTTCTACCTGGCGCTGCAGGCGGCGGTCGACGGGCTCGGCGTCGCGCTCGGCCCGCTGCCGCTGATCGACGACGAACTCGCGAGCGGCCGGCTCGTGATGCCGCTGCCCGGGCCGCGCATCGCGACGCGCAGCTACTGGTGGATCACGCCGCGCGAGCACGCGGACGAGCCGCTCGTCGCGCAGTTCTGCACGTGGCTCGAAGCGCAGGCGAACGTCGCCGGCGCGTGATTGGGCGGGACGCGGCGCTCGGCGTTGCCGGCCCCGCATCGGGCTGCCACCGGCGGCGAGCGCGCATCGCGCTTCGCCGGCTGCCCAAGAGATTGCCGATCGCCGGAACCGGCGTCAGACCACCGGCCCCGGCTCCTTCTCCTTGCGCAGGATCGCGTACAGCAGGATCGCGCCGAACGTCGCGGTGCCGATCCCGCCGAGCGCGAAGCCGCCGAATTTCAGCGAGAAGTCGCCCGCGCCGAGCACGAGCGTGACGGCGGCGACGATCAGGTTGCGGTTGTCGGAGAAGTCGACCTTGTTGACGACCCAGATCCGCGCGCCCGTCACCGCGATCAGCCCGAACACGACGATCGACACGCCGCCGAGCACCGGGCCCGGAATCGTCTGGATCACCGCGCCGAACTTCGGCGAGAAGCCGAGCACGATCGCGATCAGCGCGGCGACGACGAACACGAGCGTCGAGTAGATCCGCGTGACGGCCATCACGCCGATGTTCTCCGCATAGGTGGTCACGCCCGTGCCGCCGACGCTGCCCGACACGATCGTCGCGAGCCCGTCGCCGATGAACGCGCGGCCGACGTAGCGGTCGAGGTTCTGGCCCGTCATCGCGCTCACGGCCTTGATGTGGCCGAGGTTCTCCGCGACGAGGATCACCGCGATCGGCGCGAGCATCAGCATCGCGTGCGGATCGAATACCGGCGTATGGAACGCCGGGATGCCGAACCACGCGGCGTGCGCGACGATCGAGAAGTCGATCGGCTTGCCGAGGCCCATCCCGTTGGTCGCGGCCGCGTAGATCGCGTAGGCGATCACGAGGCCGACGAGGATCAGCAGGCGCTGCAGCATCCCGCGCGCGAACACTGCGACGCCGCCGACCGACAGCACGGTGACGAGCGCCATCACCGAATCGAAGGTCGACGCGGACACGCCCTTGACCGCGATCGGCGCGAGGTTGAGCCCGATCACCGCGACGATCGCGCCGGTGACGACGGGCGGCATCAGCGTCTCGATCCAGCGCGTGCCGACCGCCGACACGATCGCGCCGATCGCCATGTACACGACCCCGCACGCGATGATGCCGCCGAGCGCGACCGGAATGTTCGGGTTCGGGCCGCTGCCGCCGTAGCCCGTCACCGCGATCACGAGGCCGATGAACGCGAAGCTCGAGCCGAGGTAGCTCGGCACGCGACCGCCGACCAGCACGAAGAACAGCAGCGTGCCGACACCCGACATGAAGATGCACAGGTTCGGATCGAAACCCATCAGCAGCGGCGCGAGCACGGTCGAGCCGAACATCGCGACGACGTGCTGCACGCCCATCGCGATCATCTGCGGCCATGACAGGCGCTCGTCGAGGCCGACGACGCGTGCGGCCGCGCCGGTCGGCTGGACCCGCCAGCGCGGGAAATAGGAATCGGACATCGAGATACGCTCCTGGCTTGTCGGTCGCCCGGCTGCGACGGATGCGCCGGGTCTGGAATCTGGCGCGAAGTGTACGGAGCGGGGATGGCGCTGGCAAGCAGGGGCCGGCGCGGGGCGCGCGGCACGCGCGCCGGGACGGGGCCGGAGCCGATGTCAGCGGGCGCTCACATCGGCTCCAGGGCCCGGGACATCAAGGATTGATGTACTGGAACAGCGACAGGTTCTGCAGCTGGACGAACGCCTTCTGCGCGCCGGTCAGCGCGTTCTGCATCTGCAGGTACTGGCTGATCGTCGACACCATGTTCGTGCTCGTCAGGTCCGCGAGATTGCTCTGGATCTGCAGCGAGTTCGTCGACATCACCGTCTGCATCGCCTTGACCTCCTGCTCGCGGCCGCCGACCGACGCCTGCACGCTGAGGATGTTCGTCATCGTGTTGTTCAGCTTCGTCGTGCCGGTCGTCATCACGTTCGCGAGCGCGGCCGCCGCGGTCGTGCTGTTGCCGACCGGCGTATTCAGCGCGGCGATCATCGAATCGAGCGCCGCGAACACGTCGGTGCCGGCCTGCGGCGCGGGCGTGACCGAGAACGTGTCGCCGGGCGCCGGCGAGCCGGACACCGGTACCGTCAGGCCGTTGCCGACGGCGATCGCCGCACCGTCCGAATACGACTGGGCGGCCGTCGTCGACGGCGGCACGACCGTGTTGTCCGTGACCGTGTAGGTCGGCGCGGCCGCGGTGCCGCCGAACGTGATCGTGAACTGGTGCGTGTTTGTCGCGGCCGACGGGCTCGTGATCGTCACCGCACCGATCGTGCCGGTCCCGGTGTTGCCGGTGCCCGCCGCCGGCACCGGCTGGCTGCCGAGCATCGGCACCGACATAAACACGCTCGCGCCGCTGTCGCCTTGCGAGATCGAGCGCGTGTCCGAGATCTGCACGTTGCGCGAGCCGCTGTCGCCGGAATAGGCCACGCCGCCGCCCGCCTTGTTCACGAACGGCGGCGTCGTCGACTGGAAGCCGGCGAACAGGTAGTTGCCCGCACCGTCGGTCGTGTTCGCGAGCGTCACGAGCTGGTTGCGGTAGCCCTCGAGCTGCGTCGCAAGCGCCGAACGGTTGCTGTCGGACAGCGTGCCGTCGCCCGCCTGAATCACGATCGTGTGAATGCTGTTCAGCAGGCCGTTGACGCTCGTGAGCGTCTGGTCTTCCTTCTGCAGCGACGACAGCGCGACGTTCTGGTTCGACGAATACTGCGACAGCGTCGCCGACGTCATCGACAGCTGCACGGCCTGGGCCGCGCCGAGCGGGTTGTCGGCCGCCGTCGACAGGCTCACGCCGCTCGAGATCTGCTGGTAGAGCTGCGCGAGCTGCGCCTGCTGATCGTTCATCTGACTGACGTTCAGCTGGAAGAATTGGGAGCTGGAAATCCGCATCGCTTCGATCCTCGAGATCGCTTGATCAGTTGAACATGCCGAGCACGGTCTGGAACAGCGTCGATGCCGTCTGGATCACCTTCGCGTTCGCCTGGTAGAACTGCTGGTACTGCATCAGGTTCGCCGCTTCCTCGTTCTGGTTCACGCCCGACACCGATTGCTGCGCGGACGTGATCTGGCCGACGAGCGCCGTCTGCGCGGCGCTCGACGACTTGAGCTGGCTCGCGGTGTTGCCGATCCCGTTCACATAGCTCGCGTAAGCGCCCGTCAGCGTCGTCGTGCCGTTGCCGAGCGTCTTCGCGCTGACGAGCTTCGACAGCGCGAGCGCGTTGCTGCCGTCGTTGGTGCCGCCCGAGTACGGCGAGACCGTAAATGTGTCGCCGGTCGCGGGCGTGCCGGACACCGACACCGTCAAGCCTGCCGTCAGCGTGATCGCCGAGCCCGCCTGGTACGACTGCGCGGCGCTCGTCGTTGGCGGCACGGCGGTGTTGTCCGTCACCGTGTAGGTCGGCGCGGCCGAGGTGCCGCCGACCGTGATCGTGTACTGGTGAGCAAGCGTCGCGGCCGACACGCTCGTGACCGTCACCGAGCCGATCGTCCCGGTACCCGTGTTCGTCGTCGTGGCCGCCGGCACGTATGGCGACGCCGCCGCGATCGCCGAGCCGTTCGACGTCGCGAGCGCGAAGTTGTCGGTCGCGCCGCGCGTCGGCAGCACCGTGAACGCATCGCCGGCCTTCATCGAACCGGACGAGAACGAGAAGTTCAGCCCGCCGATCGCGCTCGGCATCGACGTCGACGTGCCGACCACCGCGCCGCTCGCGCGGTCGGTCAGCGTGTACTTGCTGCCGTCGTACGCGAGCGTGTAGTCGCTCGTCGTCGGCTGCGCGGCATTCGCGAACGACACGGACAGCGTCGCGTTGCCGGTGTTGCCCTGGTTCGCGTAGACGGCCGGGCTGCCGACCGAGAACAGGTTGCCGCCGGCGTTGCCCGACAGGTCGATGCCGAGCCCGTTCTGCGCGTTGACCTGCGCGGCGAAGCTGGTCGCGATCGCGCCGAGCTGCGCCTGCGCCGGGTCGAGCGTCTGGCTGCGGAACGACAGCAGGCCGCCGAGCGTGCCGCCCGACAGCGATGCGTCCGGCAGGTTCTGGTTCGGGCCCTGCGGGTTCGCGCCGGCGATCCCCTGCGACACGATGGTCAGCTCGCTCGGATCCGACGACGACGTGACGGCCGCGAGCTGGTAGCTCTTGTCGGCGACGACGAGCGGCTGGCCGCCCGCGAGGAACACGCTGGTGCCCTGCGCGTTGCTGACGGTCTGGACGCCGACGAGGTTCGACAGGTTCGACACCGCGAGGTCGCGCTGGTCCATCAGCTGGTTCGGCGGCTGCCCCTGGCTGCTCGCCGCCGCGATCTGCTGGTTCAGCTGCGCGATCTGCGTCGTGTACGAATTGATCTGCGAGACCGTGCTCGTCAGTTGCGTGTTCACGCTCTGGCGCAGCGTGTCGTACTGCTGGCCGGCTGCGTTGATCTGGTCGGCGAGCGACTGCGCGTTGCTCATCGCGGTCTGCCGCGCGGACGGGTCGGACGCGTTGTTCGCGACGTTCTGCAGCCCCGTGAAGTAGTTCGTGATCGCGGTCGAGATGCCGGCCGTCGGGCTGCCGACGTAGTTGTTCAGCTGCGAGACCATCGAATACCACGTCGACAGCGCGCCGCTCTGGGTCTGCGCGCTGTTGAGCTGGTCGTTCAGGTACTGGCTGTACTGGCGCTGGACGGTGACGGTGTTCACACCCTGCGGCATGTAGCCGCTGCCCGTGTACTGGCCGCTCGCCTCGGCATAGACGGGCCGCTCGACCGAATAGCCGGGCGTCGAAGCATTGCTGATGTTCTGGCTGGTCGTCGTCAGGCCCCATTGCGCAGCGTTCAAGCCGCTGAGACCGAGGTTCAAGAGAGTGTTGGACATGCGCGATCCTGATGAGCCGGCCGCGCTGCGGCCGCCGGGTTGCGTGACTCCCGGTATAACGGCCGCGGATCGGAAAAATTGAGGGAAAAATGCACACGGCCGCGCCTGCCGGCGCGGCGTGCAACGGCCCGCGCTGCGGGCCGGCTGGCCGGCTGGCCGATGTCAGGCGCGCGCGAGCTGGCGGCGCTTCATCTCCAGTTGCGTGATCAGCCGCTGCAGCGTGTTCTCCGCGCTGCCCGGCAGCGACATGAAGCGGAAGCCGAGCTGGTAGCGCCGCGAGCCGTTCGGCACCTGGGTCGAGCGCTGCGACACGAGCTTCAGGTCGAGCGACAGCTTGCCATGGCCGTTCAGCTCGAACTCGACGTCGGGCAGCAGCGTGCCGACCTCGAGCGCCTCGACGCGCTCGTCGGCCGTGCGCAACCCGACGCCGCCGAGCGACAGGTTGTGCACCTCGAACAGGAAGCTTTCACCGTCCGGCAACTTGCCGCGGCACAGGTACGGATCGACGATCGGCGCATCGACACGGAAATATTCGCGGCGCTGGATGCAGTACAGCAGGTCGGGGAAATCGGCCTCGAACGCGGGGAGCCCCTCGTAGCGCGTCTCGCGCGGCGTACTGGTCGCGAACTCGACGCGCACGCCTTCCGGTGAGGCCGAGAACTTGCAGTGCGCGGCCGAGAGGATCCCGGTGTTCTGCTCGGCAAGGGCCCCCCAGTCGAACGTGAAGGTGCGCGCGCCGACGTCGACCTCGAGCAGCCGGGTGACGAGCTGGCCGCCCGGGTACTGGACGGTGAGGAAATCGCCGCGGTTCACGAGGTTGCGCAGTTGCACGCCGATCTCAAGCGGGTTGCGGCGGGCATAGTCGGGCCCGGAATGTCCCGCGTCGGGACTCGTGTCCATCGACTGTTCGATATTCATGGCTTGCCGGTCTTTCTTGTCATGGGGCGCACGGGAACCGGTGCGCGATAAAACCGGGCCAGAACAGTGACCCGGTCACAGGTCTCTCACACTTAGCGGCAGTGCTGTCCGAAAGTTTAGATCGATTTTCCGAATTTTTTCGCGCAAACGTTCAAACCGTGCAAGGTCAAGCCTGGCGCGATCGGACAACGGGGGTGGGCGGCGGGACCGGCGGCCGTGCCGGCGGTGGTGGGGAGGCGGTGAGTCGGCGATCGGCCAGATCGGCCGGATCGGCTGGATCCGTAAAGCGGACCGTCCGGCGACCGGTCAGCCGATCTGCTGCATGATCGAGATCAGTTTCTTCGCGTAGTTCGGGTCGGTCGCGTAGCCGGCCTTCTGCATCCCGTGCGCGAAGCCCTCGACGCTGCGGCTCGCGCTCAGCACGCCCGCGTAGCGCGGGTTGTTCTTCAGCAGGTTCGCGTAGTCGGTCATCGCATGCTCGTACGAATCGTACGCGCGGAACTTCGCGACGACGCGGCGCGGCGTGCCGTTCACGTATTCGGTCGTCAGCGCGGACACCGTGCGGCCGGTCCAGCCCTTGCCGGCCTTGATGCCGAACACGTTGTGGCTCGTCGAGCCGTCGGCCGCGAGGATCTCGCGCTTGCCCCAGCCCGATTCGAGCGCCGCCTGGCCGACGATGAAGCGCGCCGGGATGCCGGTCGACGCGCTCGCCGCCTGCGCGGGGCCCGCGAGCCGGTCGACGAACGCGTCGGCGTCAGCCACGCCGCTCGCGCCCTTCAGCGGCGGCGTCAGCGCGCTGCCGCCCGAGTAGCCGCGCCCGTCTGCCAGCGCGCCGTTGTTGCCGGCCGCGTTCGCGTAGGCCTTCGCCATCGCGTTCATCGCGGCCATCCCGCCCTCGTTGCCGGCCGCGCCGAAGCCGGCCGCGCCGCCGTCGGCCGCCGTATCGGCGCCCGCGCCGAGGTTCGCGTTGCGCATCAGCTGCTTCATCAGCGCGTCGGCGACGCCGATGCCCTTCGACGACATCTGCTGCGCGAGCTGCTGGTCGAGCATCGACGTGTACATCTTCGACGTATGCGAGTCGAACAGCCCGCCTTCGGGCGTCGCGTCGCGCATGCTCTTCAGCATCATCTGCGTGAACATCGCGTCGAACTGCCCCGCGACGAGCTTCGCGCCCGCCTGCGGCGACTGCTTGACCTGCGCGCGCAGCGCGTCGAAGCCCTGCACGTCGAGCGCGAAGCGCTGCGTCAGGCCGTTCGCATCGGGAAGATTCGCTGCCATTTAGATGATCTCCAGGTCGGCGCGCAGCGCGCCTGCCGCCTTCATCGCCTGCAGGATCGACATCAGGTCCGCGGGCGTCGCGCCGAGCGTGTTGAGCGCCTTCACGACGTCGGCGAGGTTCGCGCCGGCCGTCACCATCTTCAGCGCACCGTTGTCCTGCTTCAGCTGGATCTGCGACTGCTGCGCGACGACCGTCTGCCCGTTCGAGAACGGCCCCGGCTGCGACACGACCGGCTGCGTGTTGACGACGACCGACAGGTTGCCGTGCGCGACCGCGCAGCTCTGCAGCGTGACCATCTGGTTCATCACGATCGAGCCCGTGCGCGCGTTCAGGATCACCTTCGCGGCGGCCTTGTCCGGGCTCACGTCGAGGTTCTGCAGGCGCGCCATGAACGCGACCTGCTGCGCCGAATCGGCCGGCGCCGCGAGCTGGATCGTGCGGCCGTCGAGCGCGGTCGCGGTGCCGAACCCGAAGCTCGAATTGATCGCGGACACGATCCGCTGCGCGGTGCCGTAGTCCATGTCGTTCAGCTGCAGCATCAGCGTCCCGTTCATCTGCGCGACCGCGTTCGGCACCGCGCGCTCGACGATCGCGCCGCCCGTGATGCGGCCCGCCGCGAGCTGGTTCACCTGCACGCGACTGCCGTTCGCGCTCGCGCCCGCGCCGCCGACCGCCATGTTGCCCTGCGCGAGCGCATACACCTGCCCGTCCGCGCCCTTCAGCGGCGTCAGCAGCAGCGTGCCGCCGCGCAGGCTCTTCGCGTTGCCGAGCGACGACACGGTCACGTCGAGCGCCTCGCCCGGCCGCGCGAACGGCGGCAGCGTCGCCGTGACCATCACGGCCGCGACGTTCTTCAGCTGCATGTTGGTCAGCGCCGACGCACCGCCGTTCGCCGACCCGTTGTTGATCGAGATGCCGAGGTTCGCGAGCATGTTCGCGAGCGTCTGCGTCGTAAACGGCGTCTGCATCGTCTGGTCGCCGGTGCCGTCGAGGCCGACGACGAGGCCGTAGCCGATCAGCGGGTTGTCGCGCACGCCCTGGATCTGCGCGAGATCCTTCAGGCGCTCCGCGTGCGCGGCGCCGCCGGCGAAGGCGCACGCGACGAGCACGCAGGACAACAGGCTTCGGAAGAAGGACTTCATGGCATCACCACGGCGCGATGTTGAGGAAGAAGCGCTGCAGCCAGCCCATCGTCTCGGCTTCGTTGATGTAGCCCTTCGCCGAGTATTCGATCTTCGCGTCGGCGACCTGGGTCGAGTAGACCGAGTTCGCGCCGGAGATCGTGTTCGGGTTCACGACGCCCGAGAAACGCACGAACTCGTTGCCCTGGTTGATCAGCATCTGCTTCTGCCCGCTGACGATCAGGTTGCCGTTCGGCTGCACGCCGGTCACCGTCACCGTGATCGTGCCGTTGAACGTGTTCGCGGCGCTCGCGCCGCCCGTCGCGGTGAACTTGTTCGCGCCTTCGGCCGACAGGTTCGTCTTCGCGAACAAGCCGCCGAGGAAGCCGGCGGTCGGCACGTCGAAGCTCGTGTTGCCCGCGCGGTTCGTGTTCGCGCCCGACGACTTCGTCGCGTTGATGTTTTCCGCGATCACGATCGTCAGGATGTCGCCGACGTTGCGCGGCCGCTGATCCTCGAACAGCGGCCGGCCCGCATAGCCCGGGTTGTAGATCGAGCCGGGCGCCTGCATCGACTGCGGCATCGGCGGCTGGGCCGTCATCGGCTGCTGGACGATCGGATCGTGCGGGATCTGCGCACAGCCGGCGAACGCCGCCACCGCGAGCACGCATGCGGCGCGAACGGTGGCGAACGGGAGGGGGCGAACCTGCTTCATGGCGACGACGCGTGTTTCCGGTTAGCTCTTCATCTGCGTGACGGTCTGCAGCATCTGGTCGGACGTCGTCACGGCCTTGCTGTTGATCTCGTACGCGCGCTGCGTCTGGATCATGTTGACGAGCTCCTGCACGACGTTCACGTTCGACGCCTCGACATAGCCCTGGTTGAGCGTGCCCGCGCCGTTCAGGCCCGGCTGCGACACGTTCGGCGCGCCCGACGACGTGGTTTCCGCGAACAGGTTCTCGCCCTTCGCCTCGAGGCCGGCCGGGTTGATGAAGGTCGCGACCTGCAGCGAGCCGATCTGCACCGCGTTGGTCGAGCCCGGCTGCGTGATCGTGACGACGCCGTCCTTGCCGATCGTCAGCGACGTCGCGTTCTGCGGGATCGTGATCGCCGGGATCACCTGGTAGCCGCTCGACGTGACGAGCTGGCCCTGCGCGTTGGTCTGGAACGAGCCGTCGCGCGTGTACGCGTTCGTGCCGTCCGGCATCAGCACCTGGAAGAAGCCCGCGCCGTTGATCGCGACGTCCTTCGAGTTGCCGGTCTGCGTGAGGCTGCCCTGCGTATACAGGCGCTCGGTCGCGACCTGCTGGACGCCGGTGCCGAGCTGCAGGCCCGACGGCAGCTCGGTCTGCTGCGTCGAATTCGCGCCGGGCTGGCGGATCGTCTGGTACAGCAGGTCCTCGAACACGGCGCGCGAGCCCTTGAAGCCGTTGGTGCCGACGTTCGCGAGGTTGTTCGAGATCACGTCCATCTGCGACTGCTGCGCGTTCATGCCGGTGGCGGCGATGTAGAGCGAACGGTTCATTCGGTTGATTCTCCTGCGTGGGCTGGCGCTGGCGCTCAGCTGAAGTTGAGCAGCTGGTTCGCCGACTGCTCGTTCTGGTCGGCCGTCTGGATCAGCTTCGACTGAAGCTGGAATGCGCGCGCGTTGTCGATCATCGCGACCATCGCGTTGACCGGATTCACGTTGCTGCCTTCGAGCGAATTCGGCGCGACGACGACGGTCGTGTCGGCATCCGCCGGATTGCCGTCGGCGGTACGGAACAGGCCATCGTCGCCGCGCGTGAGCGTCGCCGGATCGGGATTGACGAGCTTCAACTGGTCGACGATCGCGACCGCGGTCGGCGGGTCGCCCGGCATCAGCGCGGACACCGTGCCGTCCTTGCCGATCGTGACTTCCGCGTTCGGCGGCACCGAGATCGGGCCGCCGTTGCCGACCACCGGCTGGTTCGTCGCGGTGACGAGCTGGCCGTTCTGGTCGACGTGCAGGTTGCCCGCGCGCGTGTACGCCTCGCTGCCGTCCGCGGTCTGCACGGACAGCCAGCCGGCGCCCTGCACCGCGACATCGAGCGGATTGCCGGTGCGCGTGATCGGCCCCGGCGCGAAATCCGCGCCGGGCGTCGACGCGAGCACGTAGGTGCGCGTCGTCGTCGGATCGCTCGTGCTGCCGTCGCCGAAATTCATCGGCACCGCGCGATAGTTCGCGAGCTGCGCGCGAAACCCGTTCGTCGACGCGTTCGCGAGGTTGTTCGCGACGATCGCCTGCTGGTCGAGCGACTGCGACGCGCCCGTCATCGCCGTGTAGATCAGTCGGTCCATGGCTGCCCGTTATCCGCGCGTCACAGGTTGATGAGCGTCTGGTCGACGGTCTGCTGCGTCTTGATCGTCTGCGCGTTCGCCTGGTAGTTGCGCTGCGCGGTGATCAGGTTCACGAGCTGGCTCGTCAGGTCGACGTTCGAGTTCTCGAGCGCGCTGCCCTGCAGCGTGCCGTGGTTCGTGCTGCCCGGCGTGGAGATCTGCGGCACGCCCGATTGCGCCGTCTCGATGTACTGGTTGCCGCCGATGCTCACGAGGCCGTTCGGGTTGTTGAAGTTCGCGAGCACGATCTGGCCGAGCGTCGCCGTCTGGCCGTTCGAGTAGTTGCCGGTGACCTTGCCGTCGGTGCCGATCGTGAAGGTCGTCAGCGTGCCGCTCGCGTAGCCGTCCTGCGCGAGGTTGTTCACGCCGTCCTTGCCGCCGTACTGCGTCGTGCCCGTCAGGTTCAGCGTCAGGCTCTGCGGCGTCGTGGAGCCGTCGGTGTTCGGGATCGTGAACTGGAACTGGCCGAGCGCCGTGGTGGCCGTGGTCGTCCCCGGCAGCGTCGTGCTCGCGATGCCGCCCGACGCGTTGAACGTGACCTTGCCGAGGTCGGTCGGCGCCGTGTTCGCCACGCCCGCATACGCTTCCCACGTGCCGGTGCCGGACTTCACGAAGTACATGTTGACCTGCTGCGAGCCGCCGAGCGAATCGTAGGTCTGGACCGACGTCGAGTAGTTGTAGCTCGTCGAGTCGGTGTAGTTGAACGGCGTCGTGGTCGGCACCGTGTCCTGCGAGTTCAGGTTGAACTGGCCGGTGATCGTGGTCGTCGGCGTCGGCGAGATGTTGGTCGTCGGCGCCTGCAGCGGCACGGTCTGCGCGCTGTTGATCACGCCCTTCGCATTCGCCGCGTAGCCCATCAGGTTCATGCCCTGCGCGTTCACGAGGTAGCCGTTCTTGTCGCGCTGGAACGTGCCGTCACGCGTGTACGTGATCGCGCCGTTGCTCGACATCTGGTAGAAGCCGTTGCCGTTGATCGCGACGTCGAGCGACGAGGTCGTCGTGTTGATCGTGCCCTGGCTGAAGTTCTGCTGCACCGAGTTCAGCTGCGTGCCGATGCCGACCTGGTTGTTGACCGACGTCGCGATCGAGTTCGCGTACATGTCCGAGAACTGCGCGTTGCTCGACTTGAAGCCGACCGTGTTCGCGTTCGCGATGTTGTTGCCGATCACGTCGAGGTCCGTCGACGCGCCCGCGAGGCCGCTCAAACCCTGTTGATAACCCATCTCGGTCTCCGTTTCGAAGAAGCTGAATCAGTTGGTGGTGGTGCTGGTCGACGACGACGACGTGGACGCCGTGGACGATGACGACGACGTGTTCGGGTAGATCGACGCGACCTGCGTGAGGCCCACCGTCGAGCCGTTCGACAGCACGAGCCCCGCCGTGCCGTCCGCCTGCTTGACCACGCTCTGCACCTGCGCGGCCGCGAGCGTCGTCACGGTCTGCGGCGTGCCGGAGCTGTCCGTATAGGTCGCGCTGATCGTGTACTTGCCGTCCGGCAGCGCATTGCCGGCCGTGTCGGTCGGCGTCCAGTTGAACGGCACGGTGCCGGCCGACTGCGCGCCCGCATTGATCGTGTTCACGACGATGCCCGACGAATTCTTCACGGTGACCGT
Source organism: Burkholderia sp. MR1-5-21 (assembly GCF_053427715.1). NCBI lineage: Bacteria > Pseudomonadati > Pseudomonadota > Betaproteobacteria > Burkholderiales > Burkholderiaceae > Burkholderia > Burkholderia sp. MR1-5-21. The sequence goes on along the minus strand of NZ_JBSAXD010000003.1, from coordinate 420,532 downwards.
CAGGTTCGACACCGAGCTCGCGAGCGACACGCCGAACGGCGTCGCCGCGCCGCTCTTCACCGTGACGGCATTGCCCGGCGCGAGGACGTTCGAGCCGATCAGCATCGCGGCCTGCGTCTGCTGGCCGGCCGCGAGCTGCGTCGACAGCGACGTGAGCGACGTGTTGAGCTGCGCGATGCCGCTCACCGTGTTGATCTGCGCGAGCTGCGACGTCATCTGCGAGCTGTCGACGGGGCTCGTCGGGTCCTGGTTCTGCAGCTGCGTGACGAGCAGCTTCAGGAACGTCGTCTGCAGGTCGCTCGCCGACGTGCTGGTCGTCGACACGTTGTTCGTGTTCATCGTGTCGGTCGGCAGGGTGGTTACCGTCGTGCCGCTGCTGCCGATCGTCGAGGAGGTGGAGGTCATCCGGTCAGGCCTTTTATCAGATCAGGTAAGGGGGAACGCAGCTCACGAGCCGATCGTCAGCGTCTTCAGCATCAGCTGCTTCGCGGTGTTCAGCGTCTCGACGTTGGCCTGGTACGAGCGCGACGCCGAGATCATGTTCACCATTTCCTGCACGGGGTCGACGTTCGGCATCTGCACGTAGCCGTTCGCGTCGGCGGCGGGGTTCGCGGGGTCGTAGGTCGACTTCATCGGCGACGGATCGTCGATCACCTTCGTCACGCGCACGCCGCCGACGCCCTGGCCGGACGCCGTGCGCGCGCCGCCGATCGGGTCGGTCGCGAACACGACCTGCTTCGCCTTGTACGGCTTGCCGTCGGGGCCGGTCGCGCTGTCTGCGTTCGCGAGGTTCGACGCGGTGACGTTCAGGCGCTGCGACTGCGCGGACAGCGCCGAGCCGGCGACGCCGAAGATGTTCATCAACGAGGGCATGGAGGCTCCTTGCTTGCGGTTCGGGGGCGCGGTCGCGCGGTCACGAATTCGACGTGATCGCGGCGATCATCGCCTTGATCTGCTGGGTCATCACGGTCATCCCGGTCTCGTAGTGCAGCGCGTTGTTCGCGAACTGCACGCGCTCGACGTCGAGATCGACCGTGTTGCCGTCGAGCGCCGGCTGCATCGGCACGCGGTATTGCGCGCGGCCGTAGTCGTCGGCCGGCCCGCCCGTCGGGATCAGCTTCGCAGTGCCGGTCATGTGGCCCGGCGCCGTCGACACCATCGACATCCCGCTCGTCACGCCGGCCGGCTGCGCCATCGCGAGCGGCGCCGCATTGCTCGGTGCGAGCGCGCCGCCCGTCTGCTTCAGCGAACGGGCGAGCGTCGACGCGAAATCGACGTCGCGCGCCTCGTAGCCGGGCGTGTCCGCGTTCGCGATGTTCGACGACAGCAGTTCCTGCCGATAGGCGCGCACGTCGAGCGCCTGACGGCCGAACGCGAATTCGGCATCGAGTCTGTCCAGCATCTGTGCGTCTCTCCGTTTGCAGCGCTGACCCGCTCTTTCGCCGCACGGCGGCCAAAGAGGCTTTTTTCCATGACATGCATGGTAGGCGGCGCACGCAACCGTCAATCGGGCGAATAACGCGGCAAAGCCCCCCTCTATTCATCGTTTGCGCGGCGGCCCGGCTCCCTAGAATGCAAAGCGGATCAACGGATCGAGGACACGGCGATGACTCCCAGCGGATTTCGCAGCGACGACGGACGGCGGCCGCGCGCGCGGCGCGCGTTCGCGCTCGCCGTGGCGCTGGGGACGGCGCTGTGCGCGGTGCTGTGGGCAGTCCCGGCGGCGGCGCAGGCCGCGGACGACGGGATGATCGTGATTCCGGGACGCGGCGAAACGGCCGAATCCGCGCTCGCGAATGCGAATGCGGCGAGCAGCGGCCGGCTTCCCGGGAACGTGAATGCGGGCGCGATGCCGGAGACGGCGGGCGTGCCCCGCACGACGATGGGCGCGGGCATGTCGGGAATCGCGGGACAGGCGCCGGGCGTCGCCGCGGCCGTTGCTGTCCGGCCAGAGGCCACGCCCGCCATGATGCCGGCGGTAAACACAGCGGGGATGCCGGCACCGATGCCGGCCGGCCACCCCGCCTCGGCTTACGGCGCCGCACATCCGGCTCAGCCGGCGGCCGCCGATCCGGTCCGGATCGTCACGGTTGTCTCGGGCACGCCCGGCGAGCCTGCACAGGACACCGCCCGTGCCGCGCCCCGGCCCGCGTTCACGCCGCGCCCGGCGGTGCCGCGCGCGAACGCGATGGCGGCAGCGATGCGCCCGCCGGCGACGGCCCCCGCTTCCGCTACGGCGATGCGCACACCGGCTGCGGCCCCCGCCTCCACCCCGGAGACGGCCGCGCCGGCAGCCGCCGTGCCGCCCGGCCAGCAGGATCCCGACACGATCCGCCGCGCCGCGCTCGCCTTTCTCCAGCAGCAGATCGCCGGCCTCCCCGGCAAGACGACGGCGACCGTCGCGACCGCGTTTCCGCGCGGGCTCGCCGCCTGCACGACGCTCGAGCCGTTCCTGCCGACCGGCGCGCGCCTGTGGGGCCGCACGACGGTCGGCGTGCGCTGCGCGGGCGAACGGCCGTGGACCGTCTACCTGCAGGCGAAGGTCGCCGTGCAGGCAACCTATTACGTGGCCGCGCGGCAGATCGCGCCCGGCGAGGCGCTGACCGCGGCCGACCTCATCGCGCGCGACGGCGACCTGACCGTGCTGCCGCTCGCCGTGATCACCGATCCGTCGCAGGCAATCGGCTCGACCGCGCTCGCGCGCGTCGCCGCCGGGCTGCCGTTGCGGCAGGACATGCTGAAGAGCGCGGCGTCGGTGTCGGCCGGCCAGACCGTGCGGGTGGTCGCGGCCGGGCCCGGATTCACGATTTCGGCCGAGGGCAGCGCGCTCGCGAATGCGGCGCCCGGCCAGTCGGTGCGGGTGCGGATGGCGGCGGGACAGATCGTCACCGCGATCGTCAAGGACGCAGGTACGGTGGAGATTCCGCTTTAGGGCCTGTTCCCGCCGGTCATCGGGGAGCGCCGTTGTAAGAATGCAAAGGATTGTTTATTCGGGGGAATCGCCCGAAACACGATGCTAAAGTTTGGCCCCGCCATGCCGTTATCTGGGTCAAACCGTACAGGAACACCATCGTGAAGATCGATTCCACGCCTACCCCGAACACCCGCACCCCGGCCGCCGGCACCGGCGCGGCCCGCACGCAGCAAGGCGCGCCCGCGGCGTCCGGCGAGCAATCGGCACCCGCCGGCGCGGCCGGCGGCGACGCGACCGTGAACCTGTCGGGTCTGTCCGGACAATTGCGCACGATGTCGGCGTCCGGCAATGCGGACATCAATACCGGCCTCGTCCAGTCGATCAAGGACGCGCTGAACAGTGGCACGCTGACGATCGATCCGGGCAAGATCGCCGACGGCGTGTTGAATACCGCCCGCGAGCTGCTGCAGCAGCAGCGCCCGCAGGGCAGCTGAGCCGGCCCGACAGGCCGGCGCCCCGTTTTTTTTTGCCGGCGTGCGAATTGCCGCGCGCCGGCGTGACGAGCGAGACGCGATGAGAGACGAGCTGCTGGCCACGGTCAACGACGAACATGCGACGGTCGAAGCGTTCGCGTCCCTGCTCGCCTACGAAGAGAAGGCGCTGACGACGCCGGAGCCGCTCGCGATGCTGCCAGTCATCATCGAAAAGAAGAGCGTGCTGCTCGACCGGCTCGCGCAGCTCGAACGCGCGCGAGACACGCAACTGTCGGCGCTCGGCTTCCCCGGCGGCAAGAAAGGGATGGACCAGGCCGCCGAACGCGACGCGCGCCTCGCCGGCCGCTGGCACCTGCTGCAGCAGTCCGCCGAGCGCGCACGCCAGGCCAATGCGACCAACGGGATGCTGATCCGGATCCGGATGGACTACAACGAGCGCGCGCTCGCGGTGCTGCGCTCGGCGCCCGCGCCGAGCGGCGTCTACGGGCCCGACGGACGGGTTGCCGCGTTGATGCGCTGACAGGCTGGCATCCTCGGCGGCCGACGACCCGCGTCCGGGCCGTCCCGCCACACCCCGGTTCACCATACATTCCGCTTCGACAGACCGGACCCCAGTCCGGCACATGCGTCCCCCCGATACGCGGCAGCGCAGCCGCGCTGCCTGATCCAATAACAGATCGGAGGGCATCGATGCTTCATTCCCGTATTGCATTCACGTACCGCCCGGCCGCCGTGGCCACGCTCGGCGCCGCGCTGACGCTCGCCGCCACGCTCGCCGCGTCGCCCGCATTCGCCGGCCCGGCCCCGCTGCCGACGCCGACTGGCGACATGACGCTGTCGCCGGCCGGGCCGCTGGTTGCGCCAGCCCGTGCGCCGGCTGCCCGGCCACCCGGCGCCTCGCCTCGCGCCGCATCGCGCGGCAGCGACACCTACACCTACCTGCGCTGCTGGTACCGGATCAGCGACGATCCGCTGAAGCCCGAGGCGACCTACGAGTGGGCGCGCGATCCGGCGGGCGGCGACTGGTATCGCGTCCCCGGCTACTGGTGGGCCGACGGCATCACGCAGTGGAAGAATATGTTCTACAGCACGACGGCGCAGGACACGCTCGCCGACGTGTGCCGCCAGACGCTCGCCGCGCGCGGCATCCGTGCCCCCCTGACGCAGGCGGTCGCGGCGAACAACGCGCTGTCGTTCAATTACACGATCTGGACGATCGACGCCGCGCAGCAGGACGCGCGGGTCAACAAGCTGATCGTGTTCGGCGACAGCCTGTCCGACACCCAGAACATGTTCAATGCGAGCCAGTGGAAGCTGCCGAACGGCACGAGCTGGCACGCGGGACGCTTCAGCAACGGGCCGGTGTGGGCCGAATACGTCGCGAACGCGCTGCGGCTGCCGTTCTACAACTGGGCGATCGGCGGCGCGGCGACGGACCAGCACCTCGTCGTGCCGGGCCTCGTGCAGCAGATCGACTCCTGGCGCGAATACATGGACCGCGCGCCGGACTACCGGCCCGGCAATACGCTGTTCGTGGTCTTCGCGGGCGGCAACGATCTCGTGAACTACGGCCGCACGCCCGAGCAGGCGGCGAATGCGATGCAGGACAGCCTCGAGCGGCTCGCCGCGGCCGGCGCGACGCGGATCCTGCTCGTCACGCTGCCGGACGTGTCGCGCGCACCGGTGTTCGCGACGCGCGACGACACCGTGAGCGTCGCCGCGCAGGTGAAAGACTACAACCGGCGGCTCGCCGACGCGGCAGCCGCCGTGCGTGCCCGCTACGGTGCGACGCTGCGGCTCGAGGTGTTCGACGCGTACGCGCCGTTCGACGACCTGCTGAGCCACCCCGCGCAATACGGATTCGACGATGCGAAGCGGTCGTGCCTCGACATCCCGAAGCCGTCGTCGTTCACCTACCTGGCCGCGCAGACGCCGCGCGCGGACTGCCGCGACCCGGCGCGCTTCGTGTTCTGGGACACGCTGCACCCGACGACGCGCACGCACGCGTGGCTCGCGGAGCGGATCGCGCCGTTCGTGCGGGCGCGATTGCTGAACTGATCGGGCGCCGGATCCGGTTTCGGTGATCCGCTATCGATGATCGATGGACGGCGGGCGGCAGACGCCGCCCGCCTCGGCATTGCCGACGGCGCTTACAGCAGCGGACACGGCGTCACCTGCGTGCCCCGCTCGACGCACAGCTGCTCGTAGTCGCGCAGGTAATCGCGTTCTTCGTCGGTCAACAGGTCGAGATCGATCAGGTCCCAGTCGTAGCCGACCGCGACGATGTTCTCGAACGTCACCTTGTCCGGCTCCTGCTCGCTCGGATGGATGATCACGATGTTCTCGATCCGCACGCCGCCCTTGCCCGGCACGTAGATGCCCGGCTCGACCGAGATCACCGCATTCGGCACCAGGCCGTACTTCGACCCCGGCGCGAACCGCACCCCGCCTTCGTGCACGTGAATCCCGACGCCGTGCCCGGTGCCGTGGCCGAAATCGTAGCCGTGATCGCGGCACACCTGCCGCACGGCCGCATCGACGTCGCCACCCGACGCGTCCTTCGGGAAAGGCGTGACGAGCCCCTTGATGCAAGCCTTCAGCGCGACGGTGTAGATCTCCCGCTGCCACGGCTGCGCGACCGTATCCGGGCGGGTCCGGCGCAACACGACGCGCGTGCAGTCCGTCGCGAAGCCGCCTTCGTAGTACGCGCCGCTGTCGAGCAGCACGAGCTCGCCTTCCGTCAGCTCGACGTCGGCGCTCGCCGCCGTGTAATGCGCGGACGCGCTGTTCGCGCCGTTCGCCGCGATCGACGGGAACGTCAGCGCCACCGCCGAGCGCGCGCCGTACGCGTCGTTGATCACGCGGGCCAGGTCGTATTCGGAATGCCGCTGCGCCGGCCCCCCCTCGCCCCCTGTCTTCGCCCAGCGCATCGCGTCGGCGATCGCCGCGCAACTGCGCACGAACGCGTCGCGGAACTGGTCGAGCACTTCCGGCGTCTTGCCGACCCGCATCGCCTCGACGGGACTGAAGTCGGCATGCCGCGCGCGCGGCCACACACGGCGCACCGTCTCGACGAGCGCACTGTTGACCGACTCGAACCCGTAGCACACATGTTCCGCCACGAACTGCGCGAGGAAGCGTTCGAGCTCGACGAAGTCGCGCCGGATCACCTGCAGCACCGGATACGATTCGAGGGCGACCGGGCAACGGTCGCAGCCTTCCGGCAGGAACAGCACGACCTGCGCGCCGACCACGAACAGGAAGCCCAGGTGCGACGACGCATTCGGAATGTGATAGCCGCGGCTGTTCAGCAGGTAGCCGAGGTCGTCCGACAGGCAGGTGACGAACGCAGTCCTTCCCTTTGGCGCCCCGGTGTGCGCGGCGAGCCGCTGGCTCAGCGTCGCGATGTTCTGCGCGACGCTCACGCCGGTCATCGATTCCGGCAGCTCGAAGATCGGCCGCTCGACGACCCAGCCCGGCAGCGCGATCGCCCGGTCGATTTCGCGGCCGACGAGGCTCGTCCAGTCCAGCTTCGCCGCTTGCGTGCGTTCGAGCAGCCGGTCGCGCTGCGCGACGCTGATCCGCAGCCCGTCGTAGCCGACCCGCTTCAGCCGGTCTACGCGGGCCGTGAGCCAATCGGCCATCGCCAGCCACATCGAGTCGTTCAGCCCGAGCTTCTCGATGTGCACGCGCGCCGGATCGCACTGCTTTTCGGCCTGCAGGTGATAGCGGCCGTCGACGAACAGCACGAACTGCGGGACGCCGAGCGCCTGCGCAGCGGCCGCGCTCAGGAAGATGCCGGCGCCTGCCGAGCCGTCGAAGCCCGATACCGCGTAGCGCGGGTTGTTGCGGCGCGGCAGGTACTCGGTGATGAACTCGTCCTGCGACGTGACCACCACGGCGTCGAGCTGCACGGCGTCGAGCAGCCGCGACAGCCCCGCGTGCGTATCGTCAACGGATGCGTCATACGGAGGAAGGCCGGAGAAACTGTATTTCAGTCGATCGATCATCGGATGCCCACTTTGTTCTTTGTTGTCAGAGCGCGCGCGGCCACCAGTCCGCACGACCGCACGGTTGCGCGTCCGGCGCACCGTCCGATCGCCATGCCGGTCGCGATGCCGGTCCATGCGGAAGCGCCCCGCGAATTTTTGTCTCACTTAAATTTTGATGCGGTGCGAGAGAATCTAGAACGCGCCCAAATTTAGGTCAAGCTAAAATTTTAGTGACACTGAAATTCGCGTCCGGTGTAAAACCCGTGTGCGGCACGCACGGCATGGAAACCGCCCGGACGACGCTGCGCGGTACAATGCGCCGGCATCGTCGCCCGAGCGGCCGTGCTTCGTGCTGTGTGCGGACGATTGGCGGAACAGGCAGGTCCACGGGACTGCGCCGCCGCCTCCGCTCGCCGTCTACTCGTTGCCACGAAAGAGATTCATGGATTCAGACCTCATGCGTATCGGCCAGCGCATTCGCCGCCTGCGCCGGGAATCGAAGAAAACGCTGCTGGAAGTCGCGACCGAAGCCAAGCTGTCGGTCGGGTTCCTGTCCCAGGTCGAACGCAATCTCACGGGCATCTCGATTTCGTCGCTCGTCAACGTCGCCAAGGCGCTGAACGTGCCGATCGGCGTGCTGATCGACCAGCCGCGCCAGGCGCAGCCCGATTCGCATCAGGGCAGCCGCGAGTCGTATGCGGTCGACAGCACGTCGCAGTGCTACGAGCGCCTGTCCACCACCTTCGACGGCAGTCTCATCAACGCCGTCAAGGTCCAGATGATGGAAGGCTACTGCTCGGAATGGGTCGCGCATGGCGGCGACGAGTTCGTCTACGTGCTGTCCGGGCAGATCTGCTACACCGTCGGCAAGAAGGATTACCCGCTGTCGCCCGGCGATTCGATCCACTTCGACGCGCACAAGAAGCACCGTGTCGCGAACGTGGGCGTCGGGCCCGCGGAACTGATCGTGGTCGGCACGCTGCCGCTGTTCGACGACAGCCATGCCGAATTCGCGTCCGGCTCGACCGACATCACGCAACCCGACAGCGACGCCAGGCTGCGCCCCGGCGAGCCGCGCGTGAGCCGCTGCCTGCCGACGCCGAAGCGCGGCCGCGCCGCGGACCCGCTGCAGCCGGGCGCGATGCGGCCTGCCGTCAGGAAAGCCGGGAAAACGGACAAGGCAGCAGACAAAGCAGCGGACAAAGCAGCGAACAAAACGGCAGACAAGACGGCCTCCGCCAAGCCGCGCGCGTCCGCCGGCAAGCGGGCGGCGGATGCCGCCGCCCCGGTCGGCAAGCGCGCCGCGCGCAAGAAGAAATAACCCCCGCAGGCCGGTCGACCCGGCGCTATTCGCCGATCTCGAGCGCGCGCGCGACCGCCTGGATCCGCGCGCGATGCACGGCGTCCTTGATCTTCACCGCGTCGTTGCCGATCTCGCGCGCGATCGCGCCCGCATCGACGCTGCGCGCCGCCGAGAGCGCCTCGCGCAGCCGCTCGGCCTGCGGATACGGCTGCGTTTCGAGCCCGAGCCGGCCGCGCGCATCGGCTTCGCACGCCTGCACCATCTCGGCGAAACGCGCGGGCTTGCGCAGCGCGTCGGTGCGTTCGAACAGCCGCACGAGCGCCGCCGCGCCCATCTCCATCACGCGATGCAGGTTGCCGTGCTCGCGCGCGACGACGAGCGCGAGGTCACGGCATTCGTTCGGCACCCGCAGCCGTTCGCACAACGGCTTCAGCAGATCGACGCTGCGGCCTTCGTGGCCGATGTGGCGCGGCAGCACGTCCTCGGGCGTCGTCGCCTTGCCGAGATCGTGCGTGAGCGCCGCGAAGCGCACCGCGAGCGAATAGCCCTGCTTCGCCGCATGGTCGACCACCATCATCACGTGCACGCCCGTGTCGACTTCCGGGTGGTAGTCGGCGCGCTGCGGCACGCCCCACAGCGCATCGACCTCGGGCAGGATGCGCGCGAGCGCGCCGCATTCGCGCAGCACCGCGAACATCCGCGACGGCCGCGCCTCCATCAGCCCGCGCGCGATCTCCTGCCAGACCCGCTCCGCGACGAGCGCGTCGGCTTCGCCCGCCTCGACCATCCGCCGCATCAGCGCGAGCGTCTCGTCCGCGACCGTGAAACCGGTGAAGCGCGCGGCAAAGCGCGCGATGCGCAGGATCCGCACCGGATCCTCGACGAATGCGTCGCTCACATGCCGGAACACGCGCGCGCTCAGGTCCGCCTGCCCGCCGAACGGATCGACCACCGGGCCGACCAGCGCGCCGTCCGGGCTCAGCTCGCGCGCCATCGCATTGATCGTCAGGTCGCGTCGTGCGAGATCCTCGTCGAGCGTGACGTCCGGCGCGTAGTAGAACTGGAAGCCGTGATAGCCGGCCGCCGTCTTGCGTTCGGTGCGCGCAAGCGCATATTCCTCGTGCGTGTCCGGATGCAGGAACACCGGGAAATCCTTGCCGACCGGCTTGAAGCCCTGCGCGGCCATCTGCTCGGGCGTCGCGCCGACCACGACGTAGTCGCGGTCCTGCACCGGCACGCCGAGCAGCTCGTCGCGGATCGCGCCGCCCACTGCGTACACGTTCATGGTATCGGCTCGTATTCTGCGATCACGCTGGTTTCGCGGCGCGCGTCGTCGATCCACCGCTGCACCGCCGGCAGCGCGGTCACGCGCTCGACGTAGCCGGCCGCTTCCGGCGACAGCCCCGGCGCGTACGTGTTGAAGCGCATCACAACGGGCGCGTACATCGCGTCGGCAATGCCGAACTCGCCGAACAGGAACGGCCCGCCCGACGCCTCGAGGCATGCGCTCCACATCGCGTCGATGCGTGCGACGTCGGCGAGCGACTCGGGCGTCGCGCCGCGGCCCGGCATCGATGCGCGGACATTCATCCCCATCTGCGAGCGCAGCGCCGCGAAGCCCGCATGCATTTCCGCCGAAATGCTGCGCGCGTGCGCGCGCTCGAGCGGGTCGGCCGGCCACATCGGGAATTGCGGATAGCGCTCGGCGAGCGTTTCCGCGATCGCGAGCGACTCCCAGATCGCGACGCCGTGGTCGTCGATCAGGCACGGCACCTTGCCGGACGGCGAATATTCGAGGATGCGCGCCGTCGTGTCGTCGCGGCGCAACCCGATGACGATTTCGTCGAACGGGATGCCGAAGTGCGCGAGCAGCAGCCACGGCCGCATCGACCACGACGAATAGTTCTTGTCTCCAATGACGAGTTTCATGACGGATTTCCAGAAAGGGAAAACTAGCGCCGGCGCGAGCGGAACCAGTCGAAACGGGACCGCATCGCCGCGTCGCCGAGATAGGCGGGCACGATGCTTTCGAGACTCACGGGCTGGATGCCGAGCTCCGGCGCGAGCGGGCCGGACAGCACGTTCGGCACCGACATCGACGCGAGGTTGTCGCGCGTGATCACCGGCTCGCCCGGCAGGCATTCGAACACGCTCGCCTGCAGCCGCGCAAGCATGTCGGGCAGCCGTACGATCCGCGCCTCGCGGCCGACCAGCGTACCGCAATAGCGGACCAGCGCCTCGAGCGTATAGACCTTCGGACCGCCGAGTTCGTAGGTCTTGCCGCGCGCCACCGCCAGATCGAGCGTATTGACGAACGCGCGTACGACGTCGCCGACGAACACCGGCTGGAACTGCGCGTCGGGCATCGCGAGCGGAATCACCGGCAGCGTGCGGTGCAGCCGCGCGAACGTATTGAGGAACGCGTCGCCGGGCCCGAACACGACCGACGGGCGGTAGATCGTCACCGCGAGCGAGTCGGTGGCCGCGAGCGCATGCAGCGCGGCCTCGCCGTCGCCCTTCGAGCGCTGGTACATGCTCGCGCCTTGCGAATTCGCGCCGAGCGCGCTCATGTGCAGCAGGCGCCGCACACCGGCGTCGATGCACGCGCTCGCGAGCGCGGCCGGCAACGCGACGTGCGCGCGCTCGAAGCCCGGGCCGTACGGCGTGCCGTGGCCGCCGTGCAGCACGCCGACGAGGTTCACGGCCGCGTGCGCGCCCGCGACGAAGCGGGCCAGCGTGCGCACGTCGAAGTCGTCGAGCTCGACGATCTCGACCGGCAGCATCGCCAGATGGCGCGCATGGTTGCGGCGCCGGGTGCCGATCCGCACCTGCTTGCCCGCATCGACCAGCGAATTCACGAGCCGGCTGCCGATGAAGCCGGTGCCGCCCAACAGCGCAATGGTCTGGCGATCCATGTTCGATGCTCCATCGCGCCGGTTCGCGCCCGTCGCGGGCGAGTGAACCGGCCCTAAAGCACACTGCCGCGTCTCGCGCGGCAGTGTGCAGGTTGGAAGTTGCCGATCAGGGCGAGATCATGCCTAGACGCTTCTTCAACGATTGAGGCTTGCCTTCGAAGAGTGCCGCGTAATAGACCGTATTCGACAGCACGTTCTTCACGTAGTCGCGCGTCTCGTTGAACGGAATCGTCTCTGCGAAGATCGCGCCTTCGACCGGCTGCGTCAACACCTGCCGCCACTGGCGCGGCCGGCCGGGCCCCGCGTTGTAGCCGGCCGTCGCGAGCACCGGCGAGCTGTCGAAGTTGTTGTAGATGTCCGCCAGGTACCAGGTGCCGAGCTGGATGTTGGTATCGATGTCGTGCATCTGCGCGCGCGTGATCGTGCCGAGGCCGAGCTTCTTCGCGACGAGCTGCGCGGTGGCCGGCATCAGCTGCATCAGGCCGCCCGCGCCGACCGACGAACGCGCGTTCGTGACGAAGCGCGACTCCTGGCGGATCAGCCCGTACGCCCACTCGATGTCGAGGCCCGTCGACTGCGCGTAGCGCTCGACGATGTCGCGATACGGCGACGGGTAGCGCAGCGTGAAATCGTGCTCGGCCTTCGTGCGGTCGGCCGTGTTGACCGTGCGGTCGAGCAGGCCGACGCGCTTGCCGTATTCGGCGGCCGCGAGCAGCTGCCGGTCGGTCATCCCGCGCAGCGGCCAGTTCCATTCGCGGTTGCCTTCGAGCCGCAGGTTCAGATCGTAGAAGCGCTGCGCGAGCGCGAAGCCCGGCACCTTGCTCATCTCGTTGATCTCGGCGTCGCTCACCGTCGTGCGCGGCGGGACCTTCGTGCGCTGGCCGAGCTCTTCGCCGGCGAGCTGGCCGTAGAAGTTGAACTGGCCCGCGATCTGCTCGAATTCCTGGTTCGCCTGCAGCGTGTCGCCGCTTTGCTTGAGCGCGCGCGCGTGCCAGTAGACCCACGCCGGATCGTCGCGCAGCGACGGCGGCATCTGCTCGATCGACCAGCGCACCATCGGCCAGTTGCCGACCAGCAGCGCACTGCGCGTGCGCCATTCGTACCCGGGGTTCGACAGCGGCGCATTCGCCGATTTCGCATACCAGACCGACGCGAGCGGCGAGCGCTTCAGCGCGCCCTGGTAGCCGACCGCGCCCCACGCGATCGCCTGTTCCTGCTTCGTCAGCGACGGCGCGATCGACGTGAGCATGCCGGCGGCCTGGTCCGGATCGTTGCGCGCCAGCCGGCCGATCGCGATCAGCGCGAGCTGGTGCGACGTCGCGTCCGGACCGATGGCACCCGCGAGGAACAGCGGCGGCGCGCTGGTCGCCTGGTCGAACGCGACCGGGCGCGCGCCGAGCGCATCGACGATCTTGCCGCCGACCGTCGTGAAGTTCTGCTCGAACGCGAGCCGCGCCTGCTGCCAGACGTCGTCGCTCGAGAACTGCTGGTTGACCGTGAGCGCGGTGATCAGGTCGACGCACGCGTCGCCGTAGTTCTTCGGGTCGACGAGCAGCGCGCGCGCCGCATCGGCGACGTTCTCGCCGCGCGCCGCGCGCGATTCGAGCGCGTAGCACTTGACCTGCGTGTCGTCGTCGAGCACGAAGCGCTTGTACTGGTCGTCGAAGTTGCGCCAGTCGTGACGCGCGCCGAGCACGAGCAGGTAGTCGTTGCGCATGCGGTCGGCGATCGCCTGGCCGTCGTAGCGCTGCAGGAACGACAGCACGGGCGCATCCGGCGCATCGACGCGTGCGCGGCCCGTGGCATCGAACAGCTGCGGCTTGATCTGGAAATACTCGAGGTAGGACGGCGCCGGATAATTCGGGATCGTCGCGGCGAGCTGCGCGGCCTTCGCGGCATCGTTGCGGCGCGCGGCTTCGCGAAGCTGGATGAAGGTCTGGTCGTCCCCGGCGAGCGTGTCGTCGGACGGCGCGGCGCACGCAGCCGTGCCCGCGACGAGCGCGACGGCCGAAAGCGTCAGCGCGACCGCGCGATATACTCGAAAAAGGCTGTTCGACATCGTTTTGAATGGAGCACGAAGTGAACGAAAGCATAGCACGCAACCCCTCCGCCGAACGGAAGGCTGCCCTGCGCAAGACGCTGTCGGAAGCCCGTCGCGACGCCGCGTCGCAGCCGTCGCCGAACGCAATGCTCGATGCGCGGTTGCGTGCGCTGCTCGAACGGCTCGCCCCCCGGACGGTCGGGTTCTACTGGCCGCTGCCGGGGGAATTCGACGCGCGCGCTGCGGTGCTCGCGTGGTGCGCGGCGAGCGCCGGCCGGCAGGCGGCGCTGCCCGTGATCCGCGAACAGCGCGCGCCGCTCGAGTTCCACGCGTGGGATGACGCGACGCCGATGCGCGAAGGGCATCACCGGATCCCGGAACCGGCGTCGGGCGTCGTCGTCGTGCCGGATCTGTTGCTGATTCCGTGCGTGGGATTCGATACGTGGCTGTACCGGCTCGGCTATGGCGGCGGCTATTACGACCGCACGCTCGCCGCCTGGCCCGGCGCCGCGCTGCCCGTTACCGTGGGCATCGCGTACGAGGCCTGCAAGGTCGACGCGCTGCCGACCGAAGATCACGACCTCGCGCTGCGGTGGGTCGTGACGGACGAGGAAACCTACGTGGCCGACGCCTGAGCGCGGCGGCACCGCACAACCGCACTCGGCGGCGCACCGGATCATCGCCCGGCGTTGCCGCCATCGCGCGACGAAAGATCACCGAAAGCCTCACGCCACGCCATCCGGGCGCGTCAAGAAACCGTCGCAATCTCCAGCCTACACTCCGCTACGCCGCCCGGCCGCGCGCGGCGTCGCGCCCGCCTACAGCGATGCCGCCGCCCGCGCCGCCGTGTCGTACAGCCCGGACGCATGGCGCAGCAGCTGCGCGGCGTCGCCGATCTGTTCGTTGGTGAGGCCGCTGTCCTTGAGCGTCTCGATCAGGCAGTGCTCCCGCACCTCGCGGTACTTGAGGCACAGGTCGCGCCCGGCGTCCGTCGCGAAGAAGAACACTTCCTTGCCGCTCTTCTCGCTCTTCACGTAGCCGCGGGCGATCAGTTTTTTGAGCGCATAGGTCGCGACGTGCGTATCCTCGATGTTGAGCACGAAGCAGATGTCGGCGAGTTTCTTCTTGCGCTCGCGATGGCTGACGTGATGCAGCAGCGACACTTCGACCGCCGTCATGTCCTTCGCGCCCGCCGCCGACATGCAGCGCACCATCCAGCGGTTGAACGCGTTGCCGGCCATGATGAGCCCGTATTCGAGCTCCGAAAGCTCCGCGCTCGAATCGGAAACGAGGTGTTCGGACGAGACGATCTTGGTCGGATGACGCTTCATGGGCAGGCAGCGCAAGCAGGATGTCAGGGTGTGCAGAGTGTACGTCAGATGCCCGCGCGTGCACGCTAGGCATAAACGCTTATTAGGAAGATATCGATAATTTATTGACAATGTACGCTAACATTGCCGTCCGAACCGTGCCAGTCCGATGACGCATCCACGCATATTCCCGCTCGGCGACGCTGCGCTCGTCTGCGAAGTGCCGCCACCCGCCACGCTCGACTGCCAGCGCCGCATCTGGGCCGTTGCCGAGGCCGCACGCGCATGGCCGCACGTCGTCGACGTCGTGCCGGGCATGAACAACCTGACGATCGTGTTCGACGTGCTCGCCGCGTCCGCCGACTCGCTGTCGGCCGCGCTGCGCGACGCGTGGGAAACGGCCGACGTCGAGCACACGAGCGGCCGCGAGGTCGAGATTCCGGTCGAGTACGGCGGCGCAGCCGGGCCCGACCTCGCAGCCGTCGCCGCACACACGGGGCTCACGGCCGACGAGGTCGTCGCGCGCCACGCGGCCGCCGAATACGTCGTCTTCTTCCTCGGCTTCCAGCCGGGCTTTGCCTATCTAGGCGGCCTCGACGCATCGCTGCACGCGCCGCGCCGCGCGGCCCCGCGCCTCGAGGTGCCGGCCGGTTCGGTCGGCATCGGCGGCGCGCAGACAGGTATCTACCCGGCCACGTCGCCGGGCGGCTGGCAGCTGATCGGCCGCACGTCGTGCGTGCTGTTCGATCCATCCCGGCAGCCGCCGACGCTGCTCCTGCCCGGCGACCGGGTGCGCTTCACCATTGCGGGAGTCCACGCGACATGAGCCAAAGCAAAGCGCCGGGCAGCATCGAGGTGCTGCGGGCCGGCCCGCTGACGACGGTGCAGGATCTCGGCCGCAGCGGCGCGCGCCATCTCGGCGTCGCGCAGGGCGGCGCGCTCGACAGCCTCGCGCTCGAAGTCGGCAACCGGCTCGTCGGCAACCGCCCCGACGCGGCCGCCGTCGAGATCACGATCGGCCCGGCCGCGTTCCGCTTCACGCGCGCGGCGCGCATCGCGATCACCGGCACCGAATTCGGCGGAACGCTCGACGGCAAGCCCGTCTATTCGTGGTGGAGCCTGCCGGTCGTTGCCGGCGCGACACTCACGCTGCCGGCCGCCAAGCGCGGGATGCGCGGCTATCTGTGCATCGCGGGCGGCATCGACGTGCTGCCGATGCTCGGCTCGCGCAGCACCGATCTCGCGTCGCGCTTCGGCGGCCTCGGCGGCCGCGCGCTGCGCGACGGCGACCGGCTGCCGGTCGGCGTGCCGCCGGCCGGTGCCGGGTGCCTCGCGCCCGACGCAACCGACGCACCCGAGTTCGGCGTGAAGGCGCCGGCGTGGTGCGCGTTCGCGCGCGTCGACGAGCCGCCGCGCCGCCACCGGCCCGCGCACGCGCCGTGGGCGATGCCGGTGCGCGTGCTGCCGGGCCCCGACTACGCGTCGTTCGCCGCGGACGCGCAGCAGGCGTTCTGGGGTGAGGAATGGCTCGTGACGGCCAACAGCAACCGGATGGGGTATCGTCTCGCAGGTGTCGAGCTGGTACGCGAGCGGCCCGCGGAGCTGCTGTCGCACGCGGTGCTGCCCGGCACGATCCAGGTGCCGCCGAACGGCCAGCCGATCGTGCTGATGAACGACGCGCAAACGACGGGCGGCTATCCTAAGATCGGCACTGTGATCCACGCGGATCTGTGGAAGCTCGCGCAGGCGCGGCTGAACCTGCCGATCCGCTTCGTGCGCACGACGCCCGAGGCTGCGCGCGACGCGCTCGCCGCCGAGCGCGCCTACCTGCGACAAATCGACGTCGCGATCGAAATGCGGGAAGAAGCGCGCGTGCGCATGCAATCGCGCGCGGCATGAACACGGGAGACCCGGCGCCACGTCCAGGGGGCGCACCATCATACGGATGGACGGAAACATCATGGAAATCGATCTGAACGCCGATCTCGGCGAAGGATGCGGATCGGACGAGGCGCTGCTCGAGTTCGTCACGTCGGCGAACATCGCGTGCGGCTGGCACGCGGGCGGCGCGAACGCGATGCGCGACTGCGTGCGCTGGGCCGTGCAGAAGGGCGTATCGATCGGCGCCCACCCGAGCTTTCACGATCCGGAGAATTTCGGCCGCAAGGAAATGCAGCTGCCGGCCGAGGAGATCTACGCGGGCGTGCTGTACCAGCTCGGCGCGCTGTCGGCCATCGCGCAGGCCGAAGGCGGCCGCATCGTGCACGTGAAGCCGCACGGCGCGCTGTACAACCAGGCCGCGCGCGATCCGCTGATCGCCGACGCGGTGGTGTCCGCGATCCACGATTTCGATCCGTCGCTCGCGGTGTTCGGGCTCGCGAACAGCGTGTTCGTCGCGGCTGCGCGGCAGGCAGGGCTCGCCGCGGTCGAGGAGGTGTTCGCGGATCGCGGCTACCGCGCGGACGGCTCGCTCGTGCCGCGCAGCCAGCCGGGCGCGCTGGTCGACGACGAGCAGGAAGTGATCGCCCGCACGCTCGACATGGTCGGCAACCAGCGGGTGCGCGCGGTCAGCGGCGAATGGGTGCCACTCAATGCGCAGACTGTCTGCCTGCATGGTGACGGGCCGCATGCGCTGGCGTTCGCGCGGCGGATCCGCGCGGCGCTCGAAGCCGCGGGCGTCGATGTCGTCGCGCCGGGGGCGCTGCAGGCGGGGGAAGGCGCATAGCGCGATCGTGGCTGTGGGTCGTCGCGACGGTAACCCGGCTAATCATAAACGCGGCTGCGAGCCGCGTTTTTTATGTGAATCTTCAATTCGACCCAAAAACCGTGAGAAATTCCATATTTCCGGGAGAACGGACCAGTGATAAGTTAGGCACCTGAGCGGTTGACCGGATTGGCCGGTCACTTGTCTCAAATTTATAGGAGGCCTAACTCATGCGCGTTTTGACAAAGAGCGAACTCGATCAGACAAGTGGCGCGATTACTTGCACACTCAATCCGAATCCGATCAATCTTTCTGATCTGGCAATGGCAGCAGCAACTGGTGCAGTGGTCAGTCCGCAAATGGCGCTTCTTCTCGCCGGGGCGAATTACGTATCCCAAAGCTGGATTTGCCGGTTCTGACCTTATCGATAACCGGACCTTCCGGGTTGGGGCAATTTTCCGCCCCGACCCGGCGAGCCGCAAAAAGAGAACCAAAATCAATGAAACTCAGCACTGTCAAAGGCATCCTGAAAAGATACTGGGCCTACGGTATTTTTCTCGCACCGCTTGCCCCCCGTTTTGGAGGCGCCTGGAGAGGAATCCTAGCGGCCGCGATCGTCAGAACATTGGTATTTGCGATTCCTTATGCGATCGTGCTTCATACATTCTCGCCGGCAACACTGTTCGGATGGCCGCTTGCCACTTCTGCCGTTTTTCTCTATTCACTGTGGCTTGAATTCCGCTTGAATCGCAAACACCGACACTGACGTTACCCATCGTCACGTGATATCGCTACCCTGCTTCCTCGCCCGACGACACCCACCTGCCCCCTCCATTCCGTCAGCGCCCTTTCGCGGACGAATAGCGTCGCCGCATATGCATGCGCGTCGACGAACCTCCGACGGTTCACATCGGTCAATGAACATCAAAGCCATAACTGCCGCCGCAAGGAAATTTGCCAAGTACGGCATCTTCATGGACCCGCTTGCCCCCGCCTGGGCGGCGGATGGATCGGCATCCTGGCGGGCGGTGCCGTCAGGGGACTCGTATTTTCCGTACTGTCCGCACTGGCGGTGTACTTGCTGGGCACATGGGAGCTTTTCAAATGGAGCGCGGGGGCCGTCGTTTTCCTCGTGTATTCGATCTTGCTCGAAATGGACTTGAGCCGGCAAAGGCAACGGTGACGTCCGCGCCCCCATCGACTCAAGCTTGAATCATAAGATCCGGCACTGACGCTACGCACTATCCGGTAGAACGCTCCCCCGGTGCAAATCCGCCATCCCCGCCCTCGCACCCATCGATCATCCCGAGCGCGATCGCTCGCGTAATGGCATGCGTGCGATTCCTGACCTGCAGCGCCTGCATGGCGTTCGCGATGTGATTGTCGACCGTGCCGACGGCAAGACCCCGCTTCACCGCGATCTCCTTCGTCGAATACCCTCGGCAGAGCAACGACAGGACATCCCGCTGACGCCGCGTCAATCGCACGCCGGGATCGTCGCTCGACGCGACTTCCGGAAACACCCGCTTTCCGTCGAGTATCGATTGCAATCCTGTGGAGAACGCGTCGAGCGGCATCGACTTCACGAGGTACGCGATCATGCCGAGACGCTTTGCCTCGGCAATCCAGGACGGATCATCGGTGGCCGTGACGATTGCACACCGGTCGGCGACGCCCCATGCGTGAAACTGCCGGGCGAGGGCAATCCCATGGGCGCCGGGCACGTCGAGATCCAGCAGAATCCGGTACCAGGCCGGAGCGCGACGAAACGTGTCGATGGCGCTGCCTGCACTGTGGCAAATCGTTACCGCAAGACTGTCGTCGATGTCGGCAAGCGCGCCTTCTATCGCATTCGCGACAATCGGATGTTCGTCGATGATCAGCACCGGCCCGCCATTCCGCCCTCGTTCCACCGCTCCGCTCCTGTGTGCGCCTTCCAGCAGAACTTGGACCGTGACACGACGACCATCTCGAAACAATAGCGCGCGATCCAACTTGCTCGAGCACGCTCGCTCGCGCGGCAGACCGCTGCGGCGACAATGGCGATTCGTGAGGAACAACGGCGATTTTCTGCTGCACGCAGGCGCCGGATATCGCGGCGGACAAAAAGATCGGAGCACACGATGCGCCCCAAAACAAAAAAGCGCCCATAAGGCGCTTTGCTGTTGGCTGAACAGGCCACTGCGGCCGACCGTCAACGTCGAAGCCGTCTGACGACGGCGACCGGAATGCCATGCTCCGGATCAAAAAACGTCCGCCGCCGCCCGCTACTGCTTCCCCCGGCCGGAACGACGGAACGTCGCTCTTATCCGCAAGTCGGCCCGCATGCGATTGGTATCGGACGATGGTTGGCCCCGCCGTGCATGCAGACACTTCCGCGGCCGGCACGCAATGCACGTGCCGGCAACGCTAACCCCGCGCTTTGTTTCTGCTACCCCGTAGAACTTACCGCTTTTAGATTCTTTTCAATTTTTCAACTTATGGGATGAAGAATAGATATTGCCGGATCGGGATGTCAATCGTTTTAAACGCCATTTTCTGACGATTCGAGGGTTTTCCTTACGGATGCGCACCGCCGCGCGGACCGCCGTCGCCGCGCCCGGATCGTCAGTCAAACGGGGGAGGATCGAGGGAACGATCAGCGCCCGATCAGTTCGCGTCGACCCGGTATCCTTGCTGGCGCAACAGTTCGAGCACGCCGCGCGGGCCGCCCAGATGCAGCGCGCCGATCGCGACGAACAGCGGCCGGTTCGGTGCGGCCATTGCCGTCATCCGTGCAACGAAGCGCCGGTTGCGCTCGTACAGGATCTTGCTGTCGATCGACGCCGACAGCACCTTCGAACGCGCGAGCCGCTCGCTCTTCGCGACCGCCCACGCGGCCAGCGCATCGGCGTCGCCGATCCGCCACAGCCGGTGCAGCGCCTTGATGTCGTCGGCGTTCTGCTCGGGCGTCTGCACCATGTCCTGCGCAAGCATCTCGCGCTGCTCGGCGAGCGTGAGCCCCGTGAACGCGCGCATCTGCTCGGCGAGCGTCTCGAGCCCGACGACCTTGCCGCCCTGCTTCCTCAGGTACACGTTCTGCAATTGCGCCTCGGTGCCGTACTCGGTCTGCAGGCCGGCCGCCAGCGAATCGTAGGTCTCGACGACGAGCGCGGCGAGCCACGGCCGCATCTTGCGGATCTCCGACAGTGCGGCCGGATTGCCGCGCAGCCGGCCCGCGAGCCGCTGCCACAGCGGCTCGGGCAACAAACGCGGCAGGCATGCGTAATTGCAGACGCCGTATTTCGACACGTCGTCCTGCGATTCGAGCAGGTCGTCCGGCGACAGTTCGAGCGCGAGCGTCGGCGAGGCGGCGAGCGCCGCGAGGATGCGCGGCCGGAACGGCTGCGCACTCGGATAGTCGGCCGGGTCGCCGGTGTGCAACGTGCCCAGCAGGTAGATCGTCGCCCGGCCCTTGGTCGCGACATAGAACGGCATGCGCGCGGACTGCGCGCGCACCACGCCGCTCGCGACCGTGCCGTTCGACGCGGCAGGCGGCGTATGGAAGCCCGGCAGGCTCATGCCGGGCGGTGGCACCTGCGACGGGTGGAGCGGCGCCGTCGCCGGCGCGCGCCCCTCGGCCCGCGCGAGGTCGACGGAGACGGACAGGCTGGCCGCCGCGCACGCCCCGGCCAGCGCGGCGCCGGTCACGGTGCGCACGCTCCAGCGGCGTGCGTTGCGGTACGCGCGACGCACGCGCGTACCGCCGATGCGCACACGGCGCGCAGTCGCATCGCGCGCCGCCAGGCCTTCAGGCATTCGCCTCCCCTACCTCCTCGGCGCGATGGCAGGCCACGTATCGTCCGTCGACGTCGCGGAGCTTCGGCTCCTCGGCGCGGCAGCGCTCGACCGCATACGGGCAGCGCTGATGGAACGCGCAGCCCGACGGCGGATTGAGCGGCGACGGCAGTTCGCCCTGCAGCTTGATCTGCACGCGGCGGTCTTCCTCGAAGATCGCCGGCGTCGCGGACATCAGCGCACGCGTGTACGGATGGCGCGGACGCGCGTAGATCGTCGCCTTGTCGCCGAGCTCGGCGACGCTGCCGAAGTACATCACCATCACGTCGTCGGCGACGTGCTCGACCACGGCAAGGTTGTGCGAGATGAACACGTAGCTCGTCTTGAACTGCTCCTGCAGGTCCATGAACAGGTTCAGGATCTGCGCCTGGATCGACACGTCGAGCGCGGACACGGGCTCGTCGGCGACGACGATCCGCGGATCGAGGATCATCGCGCGCGCGATCGCGACGCGCTGCCGCTGGCCGCCCGAGAACATGTGCGGATAGCGCTTCGCATGCTCGGGCCGCAGGCCGACCGTGCGCATGATCTGCGCGATGCGCTGCGCGCGCTCCTGCGCGGTGAGGTTCGTGTTGATCTCGAGCGGCTCGGCGAGCGTCTGCTCGACGGTCTTGCGCGGATTGAGCGACGCGAACGGGTTCTGGAACACCATCTGCACGCGGCGGCGCAGCTCGGCGACCGTCTGGCGGTCCGCGCCCGCGACGTCCTTGCCGTCGATCGTCAGGTGGCCGGACGTCGGCGTCTCGATCATCGTCAGCTGCCGCGCGAGCGTCGACTTCCCGCAGCCCGATTCGCCGACGACGGCCAGCGTCTTGCCGCGCTTCAGCGTGAACGACACGCCGTTGAGCGCCTTCACCGTGCCTTGGCCGAACATGCCGCGCTTCACCGTGTAGTGCTTCGCGAGCCCGTCGGCGACCAGCACCGCGTCCTCGTCGTGCGGCGCGCGAGGCGTTTCGTGGACAGCATTCATCGTGCGCCTCCCGTCAGGTCAGGTTTCGAAAGATTGAGCGGCTTGATGCAGCGCACGCGCATCGCGTCGTTGCCCGGCACCAGCGTGTCGAGCGCCGGGCGCGCCTTGCGGCAGTCGTCGACGACGTACTTGCAGCGCGGCGCGAACAGGCACCCGGACGGGCGATCATCGCGGCCCGGCACCATGCCCGGCAATGCGGCAAGCCGCCGCGCCCCCTTATTGTGCTCGGGAATCGCCGCGAGCAATGCTTCGGTGTACGGATGATGCGGCTGCGCGAAGATGTCCGGCACGCGGTTGGTCTCGATGATCTCGCCCGCGTACATCACGGCAACGCGCTGCGCGACTTCCGACACCACGGCGAGATCGTGCGAGATCAGCACGAGCGCCATCCCGCGCTCCTTCTGCAGCTTCACGAGCAGGTCCATGATCTGCGCCTGGATCGTCACGTCGAGCGCGGTGGTCGGCTCGTCGGCGATCAGCAGCTTCGGGTTGCACGCGACGGCCATCGCGATCATCACGCGCTGGTTCATCCCGCCCGACATCTGGTGCGGGAACGAATCGATGCGGCTCTTCGGGTCGGGGATGCCGACCTGGTCGAGCAGCTCGAGCGCGCGGCGGTTGAGTGCGTCGCCGCGCAGCCCTTCGTGCAGCTTCAGCACTTCCTTGATCTGGTAGCCGACCGTGTAGCTCGGGTTCAGGCTCGTCAGCGCGTCCTGGAACACCATCGCGATGTCCTTGCCGACGATCTTGCGGCGTTCCTTCGGCGACGCCTTCAGCAGGTCCACGCCGTTGAACGTCACTTCGTCGGCCGTCACCTTGCCCGGCGCGTCGATCAGGCCCATCAGCGCCATCATCGTCACGCTCTTGCCCGAGCCCGATTCGCCGACCACGCCGACCACCTCGCCCGGCGCGATCGACAGGTTGATCCGGTCGACGGCGGGCAGGCCGTTGAAGTTCACCGCGAGATTGCGGATGGTCAATAAGTCTTTCATGTCACGCCATCCGTTTCAGTTTGGGATCGAGCGCATCGCGCAGCCCGTCGCCGAGCAGGTTGATCGCGAGCACCGAGATCAGGATCGACAGGCCCGGCATCGTCACGATCCACCATGCGTTGTCGATGTAGTCGCGCGCCGACGCGAGCATCGCGCCCCACTCGGCGGTCGGCGGCTGCACGCCGAGGCCGAGGAAGCCGAGCGCGGCCGCGTCGAGAATCGCCGACGAGAAGCCGAGCGTCGCCTGCACGATCAGCGGCGCCGTGCAGTTCGGCAGCACCTGCGAGAACATCAGGCGCAGCGTGCCGGCGCCCGCGACGCGCGACGCCGTCACGTACTCCTTCTGCAGCTCGCCGAGCGCGGACGCACGCGTGAGGCGCACGTAGGCCGGCAGCGCGACGATCGCGATCGCGAACATCGTGTTGGTGAGGCCCGGGCCGATGATCGCGACGACGGCGACCGCGAGCAGCAGCGACGGCAGCGCGAGCAGCACGTCCATCACGCGCATCACCGGCGTGTCGGCCCATTTCTGGAAGAACGCGGCGACGAGGCCGAGGACGATGCCCGGGATCAGCGCGAGCACGACCGACACGAAGCCGATCCAGAACGACATCCGCGCGCCGTACATCAGTCGCGAAAGAATGTCGCGGCCCGCTTCGTCGGTGCCGAGGATGAACTTCCAGTTGCCGCCGTCGAGCCATGCGGGCGGGATCTTCACGTAGTCGCGGTATTGCTCGATCGGGCTGTGCGGCGCGAGCAGCGGCGCGAACACGGCGACGACGATCAGCACGAGCACGACGATGCCCGCGCCGACCGCGCCGCGGTTGCGCGAGAAGTTGCTCCAGAATTCGCGCAGCGCGAGCGCGCGTCCGCTTACCGGCGCGGTTTCGCGCGGCAGGGTGTTTTGAACGTTGCTCATGGTTACCTCGTGTGGCGGATGCGCGGGTTCAGCACGCCGTACATCAGGTCGACGACCAGGTTCACGACGATCACGAGCGTCGCGATCAGCAGGATGCCGCCCTGGACGACCGGGTAGTCGCGACGGCTGATCGCATCGATCAGCCACTTGCCGACGCCAGGCCACGAAAACAGCGTCTCGGTCAGCACCGCGCCGGCGAGCAGCGTGCCGACCTGCAGGCCGATCACGGTGACGACCGGGATCAGCGCGTTGCGCAGCGCATGCACGACGACGACGCGCACCGGCGACAGTCCCTTCGCGCGCGCGGTGCGGATGTAGTCCTCGCGCAGCACTTCGAGCATCGACGAGCGGGTCATCCGCGCGATCACCGCGAGCGGGATCGTGCCGAGCACGATCGCGGGCAGGATCAGGTGGCTGACCGCCGACCTGAACGAGCCTTCGTCGGGCGCGAGCAGCGCGTCGATCAGCATGAAGCCCGTCGGGTGCGGGAAGTCGTATTCGACCGCGATGCGCCCCGACACGGGCGTCCAGCCGAGGGTCGACGAGAACACCATGATGAGGATCAGGCCCCACCAGAAGATCGGCATCGAGTAGCCGGTGAGCGCGGTGCCCATCACGCCGTGGTCGACGATCGAGCCGCGCCGCAGCGCCGCGACGACGCCGGCCGGCAAGCCGACGGCGAGCGCGAAGACGAGCGCGCACAGCGACAGTTCGACGGTCGCCGGGAAGCGCGCGAAGAATTCGCCCGCGACGCTCGTGTTGGTCACGATCGACGTGCCGAGGTCGCCATGAAGCGCGCGGCCGATGTAGTGGAAATATTGCACGGGCAGCGGCTGGTCGAGCCCGAGGCGTTTCATCGCCTCAGCGTGCATGACGGGATCGACGCCGCGCTCGCCCATCATCACTTCGATGGGGTCGCCCGGTATCAGGTGAATCAGCGCGAATGCGAGGATGGTGATGCCGATAAAGGTCGGGATCACCATGCCCACGCGGCGCAACACGAATCGGAGCATGATGCGTCTCGTATTTTCTCGTGGGAAATATGCGACCGGCGACGCGGAGCTCGTGGCCCCGCGCCGCCGGATGGGTTCAGGCTGGTCATGTGGGGTCTGTCCAGACCCTGACAGCTTACGCCTGCCGTGTTACTTCACGCCAACTCCGTCGAAGCGCGCATAGCCGAGCGGCTCGATGCGCATGTCGACGACGTTCTTCCGCACCGGCTGGTAGACCGTCGAGTTCGCGATCGGCGAGAACGGCAGCTGCTGCGCGAAGATCTGCTGCGCCTGCAGGTAGACCTTCGTGCGCGCGTCCTGGCCCGTCGTCGTGCGGCCCTTCTGGACCAGCTCGTCGAACGGCTTGTAGCACCACTTCGAGAAGTTGTTGCCCTTCACCGCGTCGCAGCCGAGCAGCGTGCCGAGCCAGTTGTCGGGGTCGCCGTTGTCGCCCGTCCAGCCGATCAGCATCGAGTCCTGCTCGCCGGCGTGCGCGCGCTTCATGTACTCGCCCCACTCGTACGTGACGATCTTCGCCTTCACGCCGATCTTCGCCCAGTCGGCCTGGATCATCTCGGCCATCAGGCGTGCGTTCGGGTTGTACGCACGCTGCACGGGCATCGCCCACAGCGTGATCTCGAAGCCGTTCGCGAGGCCCGCCTTCGCGAGCAGCGCCTTCGCCTTGGCCGTGTCGTAGGCCGGCATCTTCAGGTTCTTGTCGTACGACCATTGCGACGGCGGCATCGGTGCGGACGCGGCCTGGCCGGCGCCCTGGTACACGGACTCGAGGATCGCCTTCTTGTTGATCGCCATGTCGAGCGCCTGACGCACCTCGAGCTTCTCGAGCGGCTTGTGCTCGACGTTGTACGCGAGGTAGCCGAGGTTGAAGCCCGGCTGCGACGGCATCGCGATGTCGGCTTCCGCCTTGAGCGTCGCGATGTCCGCCGGACGCGGATAGCTCATCACCTGGCACTCGTTGCGCTTGATCTTCTGCACGCGCACGCCAGGGTCGGGCGTGATCGAGAAGATCAGCTTCGAGATCTTCACTTCGCCCTTCTTCCAGTAGTCAGGATTCCCGTCGAAACGGATCGTCGCGTCCTTCGTGTAGCTGCGGAAGATGAACGGACCCGTGCCGATCGGCTTCTGGTTGATGTCGGCGGCCTTGCCGGCCTTCATCAGCTGGTCCGCGTATTCGCCCGACAGGATCGACGCGTATTCCATCGCCATGTTCTGGATGAACGGCGCGTTCGGCTCCGACAGCGTGAATTTCACGGTGTACGGATCGACCTTCTCGACCTTCGTGATCAGCTTGTCGAGGCCCATGTCGGTGAAGTACGGGAACGACACCGGGTAGGCCTTGCGGAACGGCTGGTTCGGATCCAGCATGCGCTGGAACGTGAACACGACGTCGTCCGCGTTGAATTCGCGCGTCGGCTTGAAGAAGTCGGTCGTGTGGAACTTGACGCCGTGGCGCAGGTGGAACGTGTAGACCTTGCCGTCGGGCGAGACGTCCCACGATTCGGCGAGCCCCGGCTCGACCTTCGTGCCGCCGCGCTCGAATTCGACGAGACGGTTATAGACAGTGAACGTGGCGGCGGTGAAATCGACGCCAGTCGTGTATTGCGCGGAATCGAAACCCGCCGGGCTGCCTTCTGAGCAGTAGACGAGCGTTTTGTTCGGGACCTGTGCGAATGCAGATCCCGCGATGCCGAACGATGCCGCTGCCACGCCTGCCATGGCGGTAACACGCAGGGTGTGCAACAGACGGTTGTATTCCATGTTTCCTCCAGTCTCCAGATCGGAACCGGTCCCCGCTGGGGCCCGGCGTACGCGGATATTACTTGAGCCGGTGATTCTGCAACAAGCTGGAGAAAAAACTCTTCTAGACGCGCAGGCGCGGGTTTTTGCGGATGTTTTTCGCGCGCAAAAAGTGCCGTGGCACGCAGCGGCGACGGTTCCGCCGATCCGGCGAATGTTTCGGACGGCAACTAAACGGTTACTCCGCTGCGGCGAACGGACGCGCGCGTCAGCCACATCAGCCGCTTCAGCCGCGCGCGTCGAGGTCCGCGCTGCGCGCCGGCACGAACGCGACCGCGACGATCGACATCGCGAGCCCCGCCATCACGTAGTACGTCGGCGCGAGCGGCGAGCCGGTCTCCTTGATCAGCCACGTGACGATGAACTGCCCGAAACCGCCGAACAGCATCACCGCGACGTTGTATGCGATCGACAGTCCGGTCGAGCGCACGTTGGCCGGAAACAGTTCGGCGATCATCGCGCCGAACGGCCCGTAGTAGCCCGCGAGCGTCACCGACAGCACGGCCTGCACGGTGATCAGGCGCGCGATGCTCGGCGCCGCGTCGAGCCACGCGAACAGCGGATACATCAGCGCGAGCGTCAGCACGAGCGACCACAGCGACAGCCCCTTGCGGCCGATGCGGTCCGACCACGCGCCCGTGACCGGCGACAGCACGGTGAGCAGCAGGTTGCCGACAATCACCGCGTAGAACGACTGCGCGTATGGCAGCTTCAGCTGCTTCACCGCGAAGGTCGGCAGGTAGCCGAGCAGCACATAGATCGTCACCGTGAGCGCGATCACCGAGCCGAGCCCGCACAGCACCTCGCGCGAATGGCGCGTGAACACCTCGCCGAGCGTCGCGCGGCGCGCGCTCTGCTGCGCATGCAGGAATGCTTCGGAATCGGCGAGATGGCGGCGGATGTAGAAACCGATCGGGCCGATCACCAGCCCGATGATGAACGGCACGCGCCAACCCCACGCGCGCAGCGCTTCCGGCGTGAGGCCGCGCGTGACGGCCGCGCCGACGAGCGCGCCGATCAGCAGCGCCGCGGCCTGGCTCGCCATCTGCCAGCTGCCGTAGAAGCCGCGCTTCGAGAACGGCGCGGCTTCGATCAGCAACGCGGTCGCGCTGCCGAATTCGCCGCCCGCGGAGAAGCCCTGCAGCAGCCGGCCGAACACGATCATCAGTGGGCCGCCGATGCCGATCGCCGCATACGGCGGCGCGGCCGCGAGCAGGAAGATGCCGGCCGTCATCAGCAGGATCACGAGCGACAGCGCGGCCTTGCGGCCCGCGCGATCCGCGTACAGCCCGAGCACGATGCCGCCGATCGGCCGCATGAAGAACGCGACGCCGAACGTCGCGGTGGTGAGCAGCAGCGACGCGTATTCGCTCCCCGTCGGGAAGAACAGCTCGGCGATCACGACGACCATGAAGCTGAAGACCGTGAAGTCGTACCATTCGAGCGCGTTGCCGATGACCGCCGCCACCACGGCGCGCCGGTTCAGCGCGCGATCCGGCCTGACCGTCTTCGTTGAACCCGCAATCGTCGCCATGCGTGTCTCGTCCTCGTGAAGTCGCCGTATCGGTGTGCGCGGCGGGGCTGCAACCGTGCGCCCGGTTTGGAGCGAGTGTAGAAAGGTGCGGAACCGTTTTCAAGCATTAAAAAACGCCCGCCATTGTCCGATGGCGGGCGTTGCTCGATTTTCGCGGAATTGCGGCACCGCACGATGCCGCGCGGGCGTCACGCCTTCTTCGTGAATGCGCTGCACCAGCCCTTCGCCGATACCTGCTTGCCGGGGAACGCGCCGCACGGGCCCGATGCCGAGCCTGCCTTGCCCTGGTACAGCATGCAGGCGGCGCAATCCTGGCCCGCTGCATACTTCGCATACTTCGCCTTGTCGACCTTCGTCGCGTCCGCCTTGTAGCCGAGCGCCTGCGCAGTCGGGTCGGTCTCGGACAGCATCGGCAGATCGGCGGCGAGCGCTTCGCGCGACAGCGCCATTGCGGATACGACGCCGACGCTCGTGATCAGGAAACTCCGACGGGATGTTTTCATAGGGACTCGCTCCAGTGTTATAGGTCTGAAAGCTGCTCTAGCGACAGCCGACTGACAGCATAACGCTCATGCACGCAAATGTGCGCCCCGAAATCCCGGAGATAAGGGATTTCGCACGGCTGCCGCCATCGTCCGTCAACCGCGCCGCCATCTCCGCTCCATAACCGCCAACGTTCACCCGGCCGACGCGCTCCACGGGCGCGAACCCGGGTTGCGCCGGCGCTTGTCGCGCCCCCAATGCCGGCGATAACGCATGTCACATGACCGGTTCACACGGCTGCCACACTGCGGTCACCCGCGCGCCGTTACCCGAGTGCCGTCACCCGTACGCCGTCATCTCGCCGACGCGCTGCGCGAGCGCGAGCGCCGCGGTGAGCCCCGGCGACTCGATGCCGAACAGGTTCACGAGCCCGCGCACGCCATGCTGCGCCGCCCCCTGCACGATGAAATCGGCGGGCGGCTCGCCGGGCCCCGCGATCTTCGGACGGATGCCCGCATACGCCGGCTGCAGCGCATCGTCCGGCATGGCCGGCCAGTACGCGCGGATCGACGTGCAGAACGCGTCCGCGCGGGCGGGATCGACGTCGTAGCGCAGTGCGTCGACCCATTCGACGTCCGGGCCGAAGCGCGCCTGCCCGGCGAGGTCCAGCGTCAGGTGGATACCGAGGCCGGCCCGGTCGGGCATCGGGTAGATCAGGTGCGAGAACGGCGAGCGGCCGGACAGGCTGAAATAATGGCCGCGCGCGAGATAGAGCGGCGGCACCCAGCGCGGATCGAGGCCGCGCGTGCGACGTGCGAGCGCCTGCGCGCCGAGGCCCGCGCTGTTGATCACGCAGCCCGCCTCGAACTCGGTCGGCGCTTCGCCGCCCGTGCGCACGACGAAGCGCGCGCCGCGCAGCACGTCGATCGATTCGACCGGCGATTTCAGTGCGCAGACGGCGCCGTTGCGCTCCGCGTCGCCGAGCAGCGCGAGCATCAGCTGATGGCTGTCGACGATCCCCGTGCTCGGCGAGAACAGCGCCTCGACGCACTCGAGCTCGGGCTCGAGCGTCTGCGCCTCGCCGCGCGTGAGCGGCATCAGGTCGAGCACGCCGTTTTCCTCGGCGCGCGCGGCGATCGCCTTCAACTGTTTCACCTGCGCCGCCGACGTCGCGACGAGCAGCTTGCCGATGCGCCGATGCGGCACATGATGCGTCTCGCAGAATTCGTACAGCATGTCGCGGCCGTGCACGCACGACGTCGCCTTCAGCGAGCCGCGCGGATAGTAGAGCCCCGCGTGGATCACCTCGCTGTTGCGCGAGCTCGTGCCGGTGCCGATCGCGTCGGCCGCCTCGAGCACGAGCGTCTCGCGGCCGCGTGCGGCGAGTTCGCGGGCGATCGCGAGGCCGACGACACCCGCGCCGATCACCACACAATCCATCTGCTCCATGGCTTTTCGCGTCGTTAGCGCGTCGAGGGAGAGAAGACGATTGTACGTCCCGGTTCGCCCGCATGCCGGACACATGTGTAGCCGGATGTTTCACACGGGTCCCGCCTCAGCGCCACACGACTCTCCCTCGTATCCCGCAGTGTCAGAACCCGATCGGCCGGCGCTTCGTCGACCCTTCGTCCGCCCGGATGTCGCGCGGCTCGATCGCATCGCGCCCGTCGAGGCGCGCGGCGCCGAACGCGTGCAGCAGCGCACGCCGCATCGTGCGCGGCGGCGTCGCGGCGAGCACGTCGAGCGCGTCGTCGCCGAGCGTGTCCGGAAAGCGCCGGCCCCACGCGTGCGACGTGCGGATCTCGTCGTAGATCGTCTGCGCAATGCGGCGCGCGCCGGCCGCGTCGGGCGGCGCGATCTCGTAGACGTTCATCCGGTTCAGCAGCGGCTCCGGAATCGCCTGCGCGTCGTTCGCGGTCGCGACCCAGATCACGTTGCCCGCATCGATCGGCACCTCGGCGAATTCGTCGACGAACGCGCGCGCGGTGTCGTGCTCGAGCAGCGCATACAGCGCGCCGAGCGGATCGTATTGCGCGTCGCTGCCGGCCTTGTCGATCTCGTCGACCGTGATCACCGGGTTCGCATAGCTGCCGTTCACGAGCGCGTCGAACACCTTGCCGGGCTTCGCGTTCTTCCACTGCGACGACGCGCCCGACAGGATCCAGCCCGCGGTCAGCGAGCTCATCGGCACGTAGTGATACGACGTGCCCAGCAACTGCGCGAGCGCCTTCGCGAAATGCGTCTTGCCGATGCCCGGCGGCCCGAGCAGCAGGATCGGCATCAGCTCGAGCCGGTCGTCGGTCTCGAGGCACAGCGCGACCTGCTTGCGCACGTCGTCGAGCGGCTCGGTGAAATTCGGCAGCGCCGCGCCGAGCGCGTCGAACGACGGCATCCGGTTCGGCTTCACGCAAAAGCGCAGATTGCCGGCCTTGAGCATCCTCTCGTAAGTGGCGCGCAGTGCGTCGCTCGCGCCTTCGTTCAGGTCGCTCAGCGCGGTCTCGACCTGTTCGAGGTCGTACACCGTGCTGAAGGACGCCACCGCCAGTTCCTGCTTCACCATCGCCGTCGTCATACCAACCTCGCTACCGCTTGCGTGCCGCACCATCAGACCCTTTCGATTTCAGTGTAGCGGGACGCCACTCGAGTGCAAGCAAGCAGCCGCACGCGTGTGCTGCTGACAGTGCACGCTCGCTGCAGGCTCGCACGGTCGCGCGTATCGAGAAGGCGCGCATGCGCGCGCAGCACGCGCGCCATTTCCGCTTCTTCGATGCGCCCGTCGCGCTGTTCTTCACGCTCAGGCGGACCCGGACGCGATCGAGAACCGCCTCGTCACCGAGCGTGCGAGCGTCGCGGAGTTCGCGCGTTTTTTTGCTTGAAAACGCGCGACCCGCACTTACCTTTCTAGCAGGACCGCGTCGCGCAGCGAACCTGTCGTGCCGCATCCGGTCACATCGATGACGATGTGGATCGACGCCAAGCGGGCGTAAGATGTGCGTCCGTTCCCCCGCTACCCGCGATTCCGGAGAGGCTTCATGCTGAAACACGGCCTGGCCGTCATGCTGGCGAGCGTCATGCTTGCCGCCCATGCGCAGAGCCCCGCGCCGGCTGTCGTCGCATGGGAAATCCAGGTGGTGCGCGACGGTCAGACGATCGACACGTTCCAGCAGAACACCACCGTGGGTCAGACCCGCACCGACACCCATCGCTACCCGTCCGACGTCTCCGTCGGCTGCGGCGACAAGGCGCGCGTCGTGCCGACCGAGCGCTCGCGCGCGGTGACCGTCGCGCCCCTCGCCGTCGACGCGAATGCGATCTCGCTCGCGCTCGACGTGCAGGAAACGCTCGACGATCCGAACGCGAAGCCGAGCGATCCGTGCGTGCCCGCATCGCCGCGACAGGTCGTCGCGAGCCATCCGGGGCTGTCGGTCGGCAGCGAAGCATGGACCGACTGGACGCTCATCGACCAGCATCCGCACCTCGTCTACCGGGTGCGCGCGCACGTCGCGAAGGACTGACCGACATGCAAGCGTCAGACGCCCTGTCACTCCCGTTCGCCGAGCCGCATGCCGCGCCCGACGAACTCACAGCGGTGAGCTGGAACCTGCACAAGGGCCGCTCGCCGCTCGGCTTCACCGCATGGAACGCGATGCGCAACTGGATGCAGTCGACGCACGCGGACGTGTATTTCCTGCAGGAAGCGATGGCGCGGCGGATGCCGCGGCCCGTGCTCGCGCCCGGCTTCGGCGCGCAGATGGACGACGCGTACGACGACGTCTGGCATTGCCAGGCGACCGAGATCGCGCATGCGCTCGACTGGCAGATCGCGCTCGGCCCGAACGTGTTCAAGCCGTCGTGGCGGCACGGCAACGCGATCCTGTCGCCGCACCCGCTCGACCTCGGCGGCCGCTGGGACATCTCCGCGCACCGCTTCGAGCGGCGCGGCCTGCTCGTCGCGCGCGCGACGCTCGCCGGGTCGCGCCCCGTCACGCTGCTGTGCGCGCACCTCGCGCTCACGCGCGCGGCGCGGCTGCGCCAGATGCACTGGATCGCGCACTGGATCGTGCGCAACGCGAAGGACGGCCCGCTCGTGCTGGCCGGCGACTTCAACGACTGGCGCAACGACTCCGTCGCGCTGTTCGCCGAGATCGGCCTGTCCGAGGTCGCGACGCTGCTCGGCGAATCGGGGCGCACGTTCCCCGCGTTCTCGCCGGCGCTCGCGCTCGACAAGATGTTCGTGCGCGGGATGACGCCGCTCGAATGGAGCGCGCCGTCCGGCGAGACCGCATGGCTGTCGGATCACCTGCCGTACATCGCGCGCCTGCGTCTCGATCCGCAATGACGGCGGGCAGCGGCGCGGCCGATCGCTGAAAGCCATTCGAAAGAGAATGTTGCGCCAAATCCGCGCATCTGCCGGGGTCAAGGGCGCGATTGGCGCAGGCAAGGTAAAATAGCGAGTTCCTCAATCGTCTGTCATCGAGAAGGCGCGTGTTCGGCGCGCCGGCCGGCCGATCCCCGGATCGGGCCGACGCCCTCGTTTTTCGCCCGTTCGTGGGCCCGTTACACGCGTCGCTATGCGCGTCCGTTTTCAAAGCCATGAGCAAATACGACACCGCCACCGTCCAATCCGTCCACCACTGGACCGATACGCTTTTCAGCTTCACCTGCACCCGTGAGCCGAGCCTGCGCTTCAACAACGGCGAATTCACGATGGTCGGCCTCGAGGTCGACGGCAAGCCGCTCGCGCGCGCATACAGCATCGTCAGCCCGAATTACGAAGAGCATCTCGAGTTCTTCAGCATCAAGGTGCAGAACGGCCCGCTGACGTCGCGCCTGCAGCACCTGAAGGTCGGCGATACCGTGCTGATCGGCAAGAAGCCGACCGGCACGCTCGTCGCCGACAACCTGCTGCCCGGCAAGACGCTGTGGATGCTGTCGACGGGCACGGGCCTCGCGCCGTTCATGTCGATCATCCGCGATCCGGACATCTACGAACGCTTCGACAAGGTCATCCTGACGCACACGTGCCGCCTGAAGGGCGAGCTCGCGTACATGGACTACATCAAGCACGACCTGCCGGGCCACGAATACCTCGGTGACATCATCAAGGAAAAGCTCGTGTACTACCCGACGGTCACGCGCGAGGAGTTCGAGAACGAAGGCCGGATCACCGACCTGATCGCGACGGGCAAGCTGTTCAGCGATCTCGACGTCCCGCCGTTCTCGCCGGAACACGACCGCGTGATGCTGTGCGGCAGCACCGCGATGCTGAAGGACACGACCGACCTGCTGAAGCAGGCCGGCCTCGTCGAAGGCAAGAACAGCGCACCGGGCCACTACGTGATCGAGCGCGCGTTCGTCGACTGATCAGTCCCCAGAAGTTGCGCAGCGTCAAAAGCCGGAGCGAAAGCTCCGGTTTTTTTTTGTGCGGGCTTGGCGAGTTCGTAACAATCTACGATTCTGTCATCTCAATTCGTTACATTTCGATACGTCGCTTCCGGCGGCTCCCGTGTAGGTGTTTTTCCTACAACGGATTCAATCCGATTATTCACATTTACCCTTAAATGTCCGCCCGACATGACCTTTTGCGATTTTTTGAGATATGATTCGCGGCGCGCGGCTGCATTTCGGGAGCGCGTGAAGGGTCGGAATCAGTTGTTACAAGATGTAAATTTTGTTACCTCGGCACATCGCGATTCTCTTGCGGCAACCCTCGCCGGAGCGGTATCCGGCATGCGCCGCCGATCGGTGTCTGAATCGCTTTCTGACAGCAGGGAGAGTCATGGATACGTCGCTTAGCGCGCCCGCGTGCGCCCACGCCCCGTTCCCGTCGCAGCCGCGCACGCCGGCCGCCACCGCGCCCCTTGTCACGACCACCGCGAGCCGCGACGCGCTCGCCAAGCGCATCGCCACGCTGTCCGCCGAGCTGTTCGCCGCCGACGAAGCGGCACGCCGCCATCTGGCCAGCGAACTGCACGACGGCCTCGGCGCCGAACTCACCGCCGCGCGCTTCGCGCTCGCGAATATCGAAACCTGGCTGCCGGCCGACGCGCCCGAAGGCTGCCGGCGCGCACTCGACCTCGCGCAGCGCGCGCTCGACACCGCGACGGACGCGAACCGGCGCCTGATCGCCGAACGCGACACGCCGGCGCTCGACGGCGGTCTCGTGCACGCGCTGTCGGCGTGGATCGACAGCTATGCGGAACGCACGGGCCTGTACACGAGCTTCGTCTGCGCGGCCGACGCACGGCTGCCGCAGCTCGCGGGCCCGGGCGCGCTCGCGATCTTCCGCGTCGCGCAGGAAGCGCTGTCGAACGTCGCGAAGCACGCGCGTGCGTCATCGGCCGACGTGCGGATCGAAGCCGACGCGATGCATCTGTCCCTGATCGTCACGGACAACGGCACCGGTTTGTCGCGCACCCGCCATCACGGCTACGGGCTCGCCGGCATGCGCACCCGCTGCGAGGCGTTCAACGGCAGCTTCGAGCTGTCCGCGCCGGCGGCCGGCAGCGGCACCCGGATCGCCGCGCGCTTCGCGTGGGACGCGCTGTTCGCGGCGCCCGCGGCCGCGCGCCGCGCGTCGCTTTCGTGAGGGCGCCATGAGTCTCGACATCCTGCTCGTCGACGATCACGCGATCGTCCGGCAAGGCATCCGGCACCTGCTGATCGATCGCGGGATCGCGCGCGACGTCGCCGAGGCGGAAACCGGCGGCGAAGCGATGGCCGCGGTCGACAAGCGCGAGTTCGACGTGATCCTGCTCGACATCTCGCTGCCCGACATGAACGGCATCGAGGTGCTGAAGCGCCTCAAGCGCAGGCTGCCGCGCACGCCGGTGCTGATGTTCTCGATGTACCGCGAGGATCAGTACGCAGTGCGCGCGCTGAAGGCCGGCGCGGCCGGCTACCTGTCGAAGACGGTCAACGCCGCGCAGATGATCTCCGCGATCCAGCAGGTCGCCGCGGGCCGCAAGTACGTGAGCCCGGCGATGGCCGAGGCGCTCGCCGAATACGTGTCGTTCGAGAACGAACCGATGCCGCACGAGAAGCTGTCGGACCGCGAATACCAGACGCTGTGCATGCTCGCGTCCGGCAAGCGGCTCACCGACATCGCGCTCACGCTGTCGCTGTCGGTGAAGACGGTGAGCGTCTACCGCTCGCGGCTGCTCGAGAAGATGCGGCTGTCGAACAACGCGGAGCTGACCTTCTACGTGATGAGCAACCGGCTCGTCGACATGGCGTCCGCAGTCGGCGCTTAGAAGGGCCTGTTCACGCTGACAACAGGCTTGCACCAGCCACCAGAAGGAAATCTTTGGGTTGCGGGAACGTATCTTGCCGACCGCATTGCGGCGTCGTGCGTCGCGCGCGTCCCGGCGGCGCGCCAAGCACTTGTTTTATCGGACAATTTGCTGCATGGCCGTTGCGTCGCAGCGGGTCATTCGCGTCAAATCGGCTAAAATTGCTGGTTTTTCACTCACTCACCGCCCCCGCGCGAGCGCGCGTGCCGGCCATCCATCCGCAATGTCTCTCTTCCGCAAGAAAAACGTCGATCACATGATCGCCGGCGCACACGCCGCCGGGCTCAAGAAAGCGCTCGGCGCGATCGACCTCACGTTCCTCGGCATCGGCGCCATCATCGGCACCGGCATCTTCGTGCTGACCGGCACCGGCGCGGTCCAGGCCGGCCCGGCGCTGATGCTGTCGTTCGTGATCGCCGCGATCGCGTGCGGCCTCGCGGCGCTGTCGTACGCCGAATTCGCATCGACGATTCCGGTCGCCGGCTCGATCTACACATATTCGTACGCAACGCTCGGCGAACTCGTCGCGTGGATCATCGGCTGGGACCTGATGCTCGAATACGGGCTCGCCGCGTCCGCCGTGTCGGTCGGCTGGTCCGGCTACCTGCAGTCGCTGCTGCAGGGCTTCGGCCTCACGCTGCCGACCGTGCTGACGGCCGCACCGGGCGCGGTGCCCGGCGTCGTCACGTGGTTCAACCTGCCGGCCTTCCTCGTGATGGTCGTGATTACGACGCTGCTGTCGATCGGCATCCGCGAATCGACGCGCATCAACAACATCATGGTGTTCATCAAGGTGTCGGTGGTGCTGCTCGTGATCGCGGTCGGCGTGTTCCACGTCACGCCGGCGAACTGGAAGCCGTTCATGCCGCACGGCTGGAATGGCGTGTTCGGCGCGGCGGCCGTGATGTTCTTCGCGTTCATCGGCTTCGACGCGGTGTCGTCCGCGGCCGAGGAAGTGAAGAACCCGAAGCGCGACCTGCCGATCGGCATCATCGCGTCGCTCGCCGTCTGCGCGTTCCTGTACGTCGCGGTCGCGGCAGTCGCAACCGGCATCGTCCCGTCGGCGCAGTACGCGAGCGTCTCGCACCCGATCTCGTACGCGCTGCAGATCGCCGGCGAGAAATGGGTCGCGGGCTTCATCGACCTCGGCGCCGTGCTCGGCATGCTGACCGTGATCCTCGTGATGAGCTACGGCCAGACCCGCATCATCTTCGCGATGTCGCGCGACGGCCTGCTGCCGGCGACGCTGTCGCGCGTGCATCCGCGCTACTCGACGCCGTTCCTGACGACCTGGCTCGTCGGCCTGTTCTTCGGCCTGATCGCCGCGCTCGTGCCGCTCAACGTGCTCGCCGAGCTGATCAACATCGGCACGCTCGCCGCGTTCTCGATGGTGTCGATCGCGGTGCTCGTGCTGCGCCGCACGCACCCGGAACTGCCGCGCGCGTTCCGCTGCCCCGGCGTGCCGGTCGTACCGATCCTCGCGGTCGCGTCGTGCCTGTTCCTGATGCTGAACCTGCAGCCCGTCACGTGGATCGCATTCGTCGTGTGGCTCGTGATCGGCCTCGTGATCTACTTCGCGTATTCGCGCAGCCGCTCGAAGCTCGCGCACGGCCAGCAGGCGCACTGAACGCCACCGTGCCGCGCGCGGCACGGTGCACCCCCACGGGGCCGGATGCCGGCCCCGCGCCGCCCCCTCCTTCCTCCTTTCCCCGATTCCCCTCCTTCGCCCGATCGCGCCGCCGCATTGCTGCGAAACCCGCAACGATCCGCGCGGCGGTTTCGATTCTTTCCGGCCGATTTCCCGAATACCGGCACATTCGATGCATCGCATTGAATTAATCGACGCATCATGCAATTTCACTGAATTAAAATGAATGGCGAAAAATAATTATCCGGCCGACGTTGATCTCTTTAAGCGGCCAACCTAGTATTCAGTTCGACCACACGCACACACCCGCCTGGCCTGGCGCGGCCGGGCATGGCACCGCCCGCGTCGCGCGGCACCATGCGGCTGATTTCATTGAAATTCATTTCCAATAATTGGAATTCCCGGCATCGCCGAGAAACGAATTATTCAGCCCATTTTCATCCGACCCGATTCAAATCGGATAATCCGGCCGTTTGCATTGAATTGCCTCCATGCGGAGGCATGTTGCAGCACCTGTCCGAAGTTCAACAAGAACCTGAGAGGTCTGTCATGAGCAATACATTGGTTAACGTCACGGCGAAGGTCGAAATCAACGCCGCCAATAAGACAATCGCCGAGCTCAAGGATTATCAGAGCAGGAACTGGGCGATCGGGCTGAACGGGGATACGCTGGCGCCGGATGGTTTCCTGTCCTTCTTCACCGAACGCAACCTGCCGTTCAGCTACTACGTGCGCGCACGAGGCGTTTCGGTCGGCGAGCCGAGCGCATACCAGGCGAACATCGAGACGCTGACGCAACACATCGCCGCGATTCGCGCATCGGAGACGAACGCGGTCAACGCGACGATCCGCGAGCTCGAGGTGTACAAGTCGAAGAACTGGGCAATCGGCCTGAACGGCACGACGCTGCAGCCGGACAATTTCCTGCCGTTCTTCGGCACCCGCTCCGTGCCGTTCGAGTACTACGTGCGTAGCGGCGGCGTCGAGCTCGGCTCGCCGAGCGCGTACGACAACGACATTCGCAACCTGACGCAGTACCTGGGTTCGCTCTGACGGATCGCACCGCCGGGCGGATGCACCCGCCCGGCAACACAGCGGCGCACCTCGCCCGGACCGGCCGGGGCGGCGCGCCGACCGGCTCCGCCGCCGGTCTCGCCTTCGGATGGCGCGCCCGCCATCTCCTCCTCCCCTCTTTCCCGCGTCGCGGCATCCCTGCTCGCCCCCTCCTGCACGCTTGCGCCGGGCGGTTCATAATCCCGCCATCGAACGACGGACCGCCAGGCCCGTCCTGCAACAGGAAACCGACGATGGAAAGTGTGGATCTCGACGTGCTGAAGACGAGCGCGCGCTGGATCGAAGAAGGCCGCCGCGTGCTGCTCGTGACAGTCGTGAAGACGTGGGGCTCGTCGCCGCGTCCCGAAGGCGCGATGCTCGCGGTGCGCGACGACGGGCTCGTCGTCGGCTCGGTGTCGGGTGGCTGCATCGAGGACGACCTGATCGCCCGCGTACATGCGAGCGGGATCGCCGCCGACGCGCGCCCGGAAGCCGTCAAATACGGCGTGACGGCCGAGGAAGCGCACCGCTTCGGGTTGCCGTGCGGCGGCACGATCCAGCTCGTGCTGGAGCCGCTGACGCGCGACAGCGGCATCGCCGCGCTGTGCGCGGAGGTCGAGGCCGGACGCCTCGTCACGCGCACGATGACGCTCGCGACCGGCCGCGCGTCGCTGTCGCCCGCGCTGGCGACCGACGGCGTCGCGTTCGACGGCGAGCGCCTCGTGACGATCCACGGCCCGCGCTACCGGATGCTCGTGATCGGCGCGGGGCAGCTGTCGCGCTACCTGTGCCAGATCGCGGTCGGGCTCGACTACCAGGTAACGGTGTGCGATCCGCGCGAGGAATACACGGATGCGTGGGACGTGCCGGGCACGCGTGTCGTGCACACGATGCCCGACGACACGGTGCTCGAGATGAAGCTCGACGCGCGCTCGGCGGTGATCGCGCTCACGCACGATCCGAAGCTCGACGATCTCGCGCTGATGGAAGCGCTGAAGACGTCCGCGTTCTATGTCGGCGCGCTCGGCTCGCGGCGCAACAACGCGGCGCGACGCGAGCGGCTGCGCGAATTCGACCTGAACGAAACCGAACTGGCGCGGCTGCACGGGCCGGCCGGCATCTACATCGGCAGCCGCACGCCGCCGGAAATCGCGATCTCGATCCTCGCCGAAGTCACGGCCGCGAAGAACAACGTGTCGCTGCCGACGATCCTGCAGGTCGAAGGCGCGAAGGCCGCGCGCGAAATCGCGGCGCGCGGCGGCGAGGCCTGCGGCATCTGACGTGCGGCACTGCGCCGGCCGGCGCAGCCGGCAACGCACGTGCGCAAGCCAGTCATCAGCGTGAACAGGCCCTAGGCGAGGCCCGCCACGAGCGCCGCGGCGACCGAGCCGGCCACCAGCACGACGCCGACCGTGCGGCGCTTGTTCAGCTCGGTCCACAGCAGCATGCCCGTCAGCGACAGCAGGATCAGCGAGCCGGCGATCGTATCCATCAGCAGCACCCAGCCGAGGTTCATGCCGACGCC
This sequence comes from Burkholderia sp. MR1-5-21, assembly GCF_053427715.1. NCBI lineage: Bacteria > Pseudomonadati > Pseudomonadota > Betaproteobacteria > Burkholderiales > Burkholderiaceae > Burkholderia > Burkholderia sp. MR1-5-21. The sequence goes on along the minus strand of NZ_JBSAXD010000003.1, from coordinate 379,796 downwards.
GCGGTGCAGGCTGTTCAGCGTCGCGAGGAACGAGTTGCTGGTGCGCTTCACCGACACGTAGCCGTTGCCGACCCAGTATTCGGCCTGCAGGTTCTGGTGCGGCCCGAACAGGCCGAACTGCCAGTGCTCGGGCTGCATCACGCGCTTGTCGCCCCACGCGACGGGCTGGGCCGGCTCCTTGCGCATGCGGCCCGGACGGCCGTCGAAGCGCAGCTCGCGCGCGAGCCACTTCGTCATCGCAGCCGGTGTCGCGGGCACGGGATCCGGCAGCGCAAGCTGCAGCTGCTCGACCTGAGGCTCGCCGGTGCGGATCGCGAGCGGCGGCGCGCGATGGTTGAGCAGCACCCCCGTCACGCCGAACAGCAGCCCGAGCACCGCGCCCCACAGCCCCACCCAGCCGTGCACCTTGCGCAGCCACTTGATGAAGGTCGCGCGGCGCGAGCGCTGCCGGCGCGCGGCCAGTTCGTCGTCGTTCAACGAACGTGCCGCCGGACGCAGCACGGTAACGCCGGCGCGCGGCGTGTCGATTGTTTCGGGCGCGTTCACGCGAAGGTTTCCATTCGTTCAAAACAACGGGCGGCACGCTCGGATCGCGTGCCGCCCGCAGGGGATGAAAATGAGAATGGATATCATTACACAAATTGCCGCCGTACTCAATCCGCACGGGGTGCATGACGGGATCGGCGCGGGCGCCGACGTCGGCCCGTTCGCCCACCAGCCAGTCCACCAGCCAGTCAGCTAACCAGCCCGCCCGAACGGTCGAACTCCTGTCGGTGCGCGGGATCCGGGGCATGCAGCCACGCGCGGCCCGGCCAGCCCGCGCTCAGCGCAGCGGCGGCAGGGGAAAGCGCGGCCCGGCGCCGGCCGCGTTGCCGGTGTCGCCGGTCCCGCCGTCGGCGCGCTCGAGCGCGTACAGCCACGCGAGCAGTTCGGCGACCGCATGATAGAGCTGCGGCGGAATCCGGTCGTCGAGATCGACCTGCATCAGCAGCGACACCATCTCCGGCGCGGTATGCACGTAGAGCCCCGCATCGCGGGCCCGGGCGACGATCATCTCGGCGACCGCGCCGTAGCCCTTCGCGATCACGCGCGGCGCGGTGTCGCCGCCCTTCGCGTCGTAGACGAGCGCGGCCGCGCGCTTGCGGGACGGCGCGCTCATTGCGGAATGCCGTCGTCAGGCCCGGCGCCGCGGGGCGCGCCGGCCGCCGCATCGCGGGCGCCGCGCGCGTACGCACTGGCGGCGGCCTGCGCGGCGAATGCGTCGAACCCGTCCGGCGCGCCGTCGACCGCGCGGATCGACAGCCCGCCGAGCTGCAGCCCCGATGCTTCGAGGCGCTGCCGGAACGCGGCTTCGTGCCGCGTCAGACGCTCGGCGCCCGCCTGGTTCGCGCGCAGCCGCGCGACGAGCTGCGCGCCGTTCAGCACGAGCTCGGCATCGACGGTGCCGAGCGACGGCAGCGTCAGCGTCAGGCGCGTGCGCCACGCGATGCCGTCGCCCGCGTCGTCACCGCGCGCCGCCTGCCCGCCCGAACCGTCGGGCTCGATCGTCCAGTCGAGCCGCGCGCCCGGCCATGCTTCGCCGATCCAGCGGAACTGGTCGGTCGCGAGCACGTCGAGCTGCTGGCGCACGAGCGGCACCGCGGCGGGATGCACGCTCGCCTGCGCCGCAGCCGGCGTGTCCGGCGCCGCGCCCGCCAGCGCGGCGCGCGCGGGCGTCCAGCGGGAATCGGCCGCGTCCTGGAGCGGGTTCGTCGCAGCGGACAGCCGCGACGCCAGCGCATTGGCGGACAGCAAGTCATGAGCCGCCGCGGCGGCCGGCGTGCCGGCCGATGACACGGGCATCGCGGGCATGGCGGGCGCAGCGGTCCGGGCCGCCGCCGAAGGCAGCGGCAAGCGCGCGGCGAGCAGCACGTCGAGCGCATCGTCGGCCGCCTCGGCCGCGCCGGCGGGCGCCGGCGCGGTCAGGCGCGCCTGCGGCTCGCGCAGCAGCGCGGCGAGCGGCCGCTGCCCGGCCAGCCATTGAGCGAGATGGGATTCGTAGAACAGACCGCTTTCGCCGACCGCCTGCGCGAGCGACGCGCGCAGCGTCGCGACGGACGCATCGCGTGCGGTCTGGGTCGCGGGAATGGCCTGATCGGGCTGCAACGCCGGCGCGCGCGGTGCGTCCTGCGGTGCGGACGCCGCCGTGCCGGCCGGCGGCGCGGGATCGGTGAGCAGGATGGACGGATCGGCGAGCAGCGGCAGCCGTCCGACGACGGCCGGCGTCGCGTCGCCGCCGAAGCGCGAGATCGCATCGAGCGCGAGCGCGACGTCGGACAGCGCCGTCTGCACGGACGCCTGCGGCGCGCTGGCGCCGGTTGCGGTCGGCACCGGCGCGGGCGACGCGCCGGCTGCCGGCGTGCCGACCTGCGCCGCCGCGCCGCCGCCGGAGGGCGGCACCACGACGTCGGCCAGCAGGCTGTCGATACGGCTTGCCAGCAACGCGGCGGCTACGGTGTCGATACCGGTCATGATCGGGGCCTGCTCACCTCTGCGACATCGATGCAAATACCTCGAACGGCGCCCGGCGCGACGCGCCGGGCGATGCCGGACAACCTCCGGGGGCGCGCCGCGCGGTCAGCTGCGCGCGCGGTACAGATCCGTCAGCACCTTCGTCGAGCGCCGCGTCTCGAACAGCGCGGACAGCCGCGCGATTTCCGGGCACGCGAGGTCGCGGATCGCCGCGTCGTCGGCGAGGATGCGGCGGATCAGGTCGAGCTTGTGGCCGAGTTCGGACTCGTCGAGCACGACGCCCGGCCCGGCGTCCTTCAACCCGTCGACGAGCTGCTGGTATTCCTGCTGCAGCGCCGACAGCGCGGCCCAGTCGGCGCTGCGCGCGGCGCGCAACATGCGGCCGGACACGGCCGCGATCGCCTCGTAGCGTGCGAGGTACTCCGCCTTGCAGTTCATCGCGACGTTTCCGAGGCCTGTTGTGCGGCCATCCGCGCGACTTCCGGTCCGATGCCGGTCCATGCTTCCTCGAGCGTCGCGAGCAGCCCGTCGACTTCGACCAGCATCGCGTCGCTCGCCTGCGCGTTCGCCTCCAGCAGACGCCTGCCGATGTAGTCGTACAGCGCATCGAGGCGCTCGGCGATCTCGACGCCCGCGTCCCGGTTCAGCGACGTCTGCAGGCCGCTCGTGACGATGCGGATCGCCTTGCCGATCGCTTCGCCCCGCTCGGACACGTTGCCCTGCTGCAGGTGCATGCGTGCGAGCGCGACGGCCTGCCGCGCGCCCTGGTACAGCATCGCGATCAGGCGATGCGGGGAGGCGCCCATCACCCCCGTCTCGACGCCGACACGCGCGTACGCACTGGCTCCAGCGTGTCCTGGGGAAAACATGCGCTTCTCCTTGTTGATGCTTTGAATACGGGGCGTCCGCCCGTGCGGTGCACGGCGCGGCCATCTCCCGGAGTTATCGGAATGGAAACGAAAAGCTTTAGACGGGGCGGGGATTTCCCGGTCGCCCGTCGCCGGACGGCCGCCCGGCCGGATGGCCGGCTGCGGGATGACCCGGCACCGGATGGACCGCCCCGGGATCGCTCTCCGCGGGATGGCCCGCCCCCGGATGGCAGGCCGCGGGATCGCCCGCCGCGGGATGGCCCGCCCCGGGATCGCCCGCCGGTCACACCGACATCTGCATGATGTCGTTGTACGCGCTCACGAGCTTGTTGCGGACCTGCAGCCCGAACTGGAAGCCGATGTTGGCCTTCTGCATGTCGACCATCACGTCGTTCAGCGAGATGTTCGACGCGCCGACCTCGAACGCCTGCGCCTCGCCGGCCGCCCGCTGCTGGTCGCCGCTGATCTTGTCGAGCGATGCCTTCATCGCGCTCGCGAACGTGCCGGCCGTCGCCGCGCCCGAGCCCGCGAGCGCCGCCGCCGGGCTCGCCGCGCCGCCCGACGCCTGCGCAGCCATCGCCTGCATCTGTTGCAACACCGAACCGATTCCGCTCACGTTCGCCGTCATGCCGTCTCCAGAGATAAAGGGCCTTTATGGGCCAAGGCGGGGGCCGTGGCCGGCTGCCCGCGCGCGCCACGCTGCGCAGGTCGCCATGCCGGATCGCAACAAAGCTTAGCAGCGCACGGTCCGGCAAAGCCCCGAAAGTACGGGGGAAACCCCGCTCTTTTCGGGCGATCGGATCACGGGCGGCGTCCCGATAATCGCACCGTGTCATTGTCCGCCCGCTCGTCCGAGCGGGTCAGTCGCCCCGCTCCGGAGAACCTCGACGCATGGATTCGCAGGCCAATTCGCTGATCAATCCCGACGCCCGCACGGGCCTCGCCAGCCCCGCGCCCGGCGCCGCTGCGGCCGCGGCGCTGCCGGGCGCAGGCGGCGCGGGCGCGGACTTCGGGATCGGCGGCTTCGCGGAACGGATTCCCGGCATCGCACGGATGAAGGGCAACCCGAAGCTGCCGCTCGTGATCGCCGCCGCGTTCGCGATCGCGGTGATCGTCGCGCTCGTGCTGTGGAGCCGCGCACCCGACTACCGCGTGCTGTACAGCAACCTGTCGGACCGCGACGGCGGTGCGATCATTGCCGCGCTCCAGCAGGCAAACGTTCCCTACAAGTTCGCGGACGCCGGCGGCGCGATCCTCGTGCCGGCGAACCAGGTCCACGAGACGCGCCTGAAGCTCGCGGCGATGGGGCTGCCCAAAGGCGGCTCGGTCGGCTTCGAGCTGATGGACAACCAGAAATTCGGCATCAGCCAGTTCGCCGAGCAGGTCAACTACCAGCGCGCGCTCGAAGGCGAGCTGCAGCGCACGATCGAATCGATCAACGCGGTGCGCGGCGCGCGCGTGCATCTCGCGATCCCGAAGCCGTCGGTGTTCGTGCGCGACCGCGAGGCGCCGACCGCGTCCGTGTTCGTCGACCTCTACCCGGGCCGCGTGCTCGACGAAGGCCAGGTGCAGGCCATCACGCGGATGGTCTCGTCCGGCGTGCCCGACATGCCCGCGAAGAACGTGACGATCGTCGACCAGGACGGCAACCTGCTGACCCAGCCGGCGTCCGCGACCGGCCTCGACGCGAGCCAGCTCAAGTACGTGCAGCAGGTCGAGCGCAACACGCAGAAGCGCATCGACGCGATCCTCGCGCCGATCTTCGGCGCCGGCAACGCGCGCTCGCAGGTGAGCGCCGACGTCGATTTCTCGAAGATCGAGCAGACCTCGGAAAGCTACGGCCCGAACGGCGTGCCGCAGCAGGCCGCGATCCGCAGCCAGCAGACCAGCACCGCGACCGAGCTGTCGCAAGGCGGCGCATCGGGCGTGCCGGGTGCGCTGTCGAACACGCCGCCGCAGCCGGCGTCCGCGCCGATCGTCGCGGGCAACGGCCCGAACGCGCCGCAGGCGACGCCCGTCAGCGACCGCAAGGACCAGACGACCAACTACGAGCTCGACAAGACGATCCGCCACCTCGAGCAGCCGATGGGCAGCGTGAAGCGGCTGTCGGTCGCGGTCGTCGTCAACTACCAGCCGGTCGCCGATGCGAAGGGCCACGTGACGATGCAGCCGCTGCCCCCCGCGAAGCTCGCGCAGGTCGAGCAGCTCGTGAAGGACGCGATGGGCTACGACGCGAAGCGCGGCGATTCGGTGAACGTCGTCAACAGCACGTTCTCGACCGCGACCGATCCGTACGCCGACCTGCCGTGGTGGCGCCAGCCCGACGTGATCGAAATGGCGAAGGAAGCCGCGAAATGGCTCGGCATCGCGGCGGCCGCGGCGGCGCTCTACTTCATGTTCGTGCGCCCGGCGATGCGCCGCGCGTTCCCGCCGCCGGAGCCGGTCGCGCCGTCGCTGCCGGCGCCCGACGATCCGGTCATGCTCGACGGCCTGCCCGCGCCGGAGAAGGAAGCCGACGAAACCGACGCGCTGCTGCTCGGCTTCGAAAGCGAGAAGAACCGCTACGAACGCAACCTCGAATACGCGCGCACGATCGCGCGCCAGGATCCGAAGATCGTCGCAACCGTCGTGAAAAACTGGGTGTCCGATGAACGCTGAAGGCTTGACCAAGAGCGCGCTGCTGCTGATGTCGATCGGCGAGGAAGAGGCCGCGCAGGTATTCAGGTTCCTCGCGCCGCGCGAGGTGCAGAAGATCGGCGCGGCGATGGCCGCGCTGCGCAACGTCACGCGCGAGCAGGTCGAGGACGTGCTGCAGGAGTTCGCGAAGGAAGCCGAGCAGCACACCGCGCTGTCGCTCGATTCGAACGAGTACATCCGCTCGGTGCTGACGAAGGCGCTCGGCGAGGACAAGGCCAGCGTGCTGATCGACCGGATCCTGCAGGGCAGCGACACGAGCGGCATCGAAGGCCTGAAGTGGATGGATTCGGGCGCGGTCGCCGAGCTGATCAAGAACGAGCACCCGCAGATCATCGCGACGATCCTCGTGCACCTCGACCGCGACCAGGCGTCCGAGATCGCGTCGTGCTTCACCGAGCGGCTGCGCAACGACGTGCTGCTGCGGATCGCGACGCTCGACGGCATCCAGCCGGCCGCGCTGCGCGAGCTCGACGACGTGCTGACGGGCCTGCTATCCGGCAGCGACAACCTGAAGCGCGCGCCGATGGGCGGCATCCGCACCGCGGCCGAGATCCTGAACTTCATGACGAGCATCCACGAGGAAGGCGTGCTCGAGAGCGTCCGCCAGTACGATCCGGAGCTCGCGCAGAAGATCGTCGACCAGATGTTCGTGTTCGAGAACCTGCTCGACCTCGAGGACCGCGCGATCCAGATGGTGCTCAAGGAAGTCGAGTCGGAGACGCTGATCATCGCGCTGAAGGGCGCGCCGCCCGCGCTGCGCCAGAAGTTCCTCGCGAACATGTCGCAGCGCGCGGCCGAACTGCTCGCCGAGGATCTCGACGCGCGCGGCCCGGTGCGCGTGTCCGAAGTCGAGACGCAGCAGCGCCGCATCCTGCAGATCGTGCGCAACCTCGCCGAGAACGGCCAGATCGTGCTCGGCGGCAAGGCGGAAGACGCGTATGTCTGATCCGGCGAGCGACCGCGCGGGCGGCATGACCGCGTACCAGCGCTGGGAGATGGCGTCGTTCGACCCGCCGCCTCCCCCGCCGCCGCCCGACGACGCGGCCGCGGCCGCCGCCGCGCTCGCCGCGGAGCTGCAGCGCGTGCGCGACGCCGCGCATGCGGAGGGCCTGTCGACCGGCCATGTCGAAGGCCAGGCGCACGGCTACCAGGCCGGCCACGAGCAAGGCTATCAACAGGGATTCGAGGCCGGCCAGGCCGAAGCGCGCGCGCAGGCCGCGCAACTCGCGGCGCTCGCCGCGTCGTTTCGCGAAGCGATTGCCACCGCCGAGCACGACCTCGCATCGGACGTCACGCAGCTCGCGCTCGACATCGCGCAGCAGGTCGTGTGCCAGCACGTGAAGCACGATCCCGCCGCGCTCGTCGCCGCGGTGCGCGACGTGCTCGCGGCCGAACCCGCGCTGTCCGGCGCGCCGACCCTCGCGGTGCATCCGGCCGACCTGCCGGTCATCGAGGCGTACCTGCAGGAAGAACTCGACGCGCTCGGCTGGAGCGTGCGCACCGACGCGGCGATCGAGCGCGGCGGCTGCCGCGCGCACGCGGCCACCGGCGAAGTCGACGCGACGCTGCCGACCCGCTGGCAGCGCGTCGCCGCCGCAATCGGCAAGGTGAGCGCATGGTGACGCGCACGCCCGAATCGTTCGCGCACGACGGGATGACGCCGCTCGAGCGCGAACTCGCGCTTGCGTCGTACGGCCCCGAAGCCCTGCAAGCCGCACAAGCCACACAAGCCGCTCACCACGCGCACGACGCGCGGCCGGCCGCCGCAGCCGACGCGCTGCGCGCGCCGCACAATCCGCATCTCGCGCACTGGCGTTCGCACCTGAACGCGCTTTCCGCGCGCAGCCATCGCGCGCTGCCGCTGCGGCCGTGCGGCCGCCTGACGCGCGCGGCGGGCCTCGTGCTCGAAACGATCGGGCTGCGCCTGTCGGTCGGCGCCGAATGCACGATCGAACTGCCGCCCGGCAGCACGCTGCCGCATGCGGAGGCGGAAGTCGTCGGCTTCTCCGGCGACCGCCTGTTCCTGATGCCGACCACCGATGTCGCGGGCGTGCTGCCCGGCGCACGCGTATGGCCGCGCGAAAGCGCGCCGGTCGCGGATCCGCTCGCGGGCGCGAAGCGGCTGCCGGTCGGCTGGGACATGCTCGGGCGCGTCGTCGACGCATCGGGCCGGCCGCTCGACGGCCTGGGCCCGCTGACGTCGAAGGTCGACGCGCCGCTCACCGCACCGTCGATCAACCCGCTCGACCGCGAGCCGATCCATCACGTGCTCGACGTCGGCGTGCGCGCGATCAACGCGCTCCTCACCGTCGGCCGCGGCCAGCGGATGGGGCTGTTCGCAGGCTCCGGCGTCGGCAAGTCGGTGCTGCTCGGCACGATGGCGCGCTACACGAGCGCCGAGGTGATCGTGATCGGGCTGATCGGCGAGCGCGGCCGCGAAGTGAAGGAATTCATCGAGCAGATTCTCGGCGAGGACGGCCTCGCGCGCTCGGTCGTCGTCGCGGCGCCGGCCGACGTGTCGCCGCTGCTGCGGATGCAGGGCGCCGCATACGCGACGTCGCTCGCCGAATATTTCCGCGACCAGGGCAAGCACGTGCTGCTGCTGATGGATTCGCTGACCCGCTACGCGATGGCGCAGCGCGAGATCGCACTCGCGATCGGCGAGCCGCCCGCGACCAAGGGCTATCCGCCGTCGGTGTTCGCGAAGCTGCCCGCGCTCGTCGAGCGCACCGGCAACGGGCCGGAAGGCGGCGGCTCGATCACCGCGTTCTACACGGTGCTGACCGAAGGCGACGACCAGCAGGACCCGATCGCCGATTCGGCGCGCGCGATCCTCGACGGCCACATCGTGCTGTCGCGCGCGCTCGCGGAAGCCGGCCACTATCCGGCGATCGACATCGAGGCGTCGATCAGCCGCGCGATGACCGCGCTGATCGACGAGCCGCATCTCGACCGCGTGCGCCAGTTCAAGCAGATGCTGTCGCGCTACCAGCGCAACCGAGACCTGATCGCGGTGGGCGCCTACGCGCCGGGCCGCGACGCGCAGCTCGATCGCGCGATCGCGCTCTATCCGCGCATCGAGTCGTTCCTGCAGCAGGGCTTTCGCGAATGCGCACCGTTCGCGTCGAGCCTCGCCGGGCTCGATGCGCTGTTCGACATTCACGGAGGCTGACACCGATGGCCCAAGGCTTTCCGCTGCAGATCCTGCTCGACCGCGCGCAGGAAAACCTCGACGACGCGACCCGGCAGCTCGGCGTCGCGCAGCGCGACCGCACCGCGGCCGCGGACCAGCTCGACGCGCTGCTGCGCTACCGCGACGAGTATCACGCGCGCTTCGCGCAATCCGCGCAGCAGGGGATGCCCGCCGGCAACTGGCGGAATTTCCAGGCGTTCCTCGACACGCTCGACGCGGCGATCGCGCAGCAGCGCCGCGTGCTGGCCGCCGCCGAAGCGCGCATCGACGAGGCACGCCCGCACTGGCAGCAGCAGAAGCGTACCGTCGGCTCGTACGAGATCCTGCAGGCGCGCGGCGTCGCACAGCAAGCGCAGCGCGACGCGAAGCGCGAACAGCGCGACGCCGACGAGCATGCCGCGAAGGTGCTGCGGATGCGGGCCGACGCGGCCAAATCTGCTTGATTGCTCAGCGCCGCTCACTGAACACGCACGAGAGAACGCCATGCCTTCCCTGTCCCTGCTCGGCTCGCTGATCGATACGGCCGCTTCCGCGCTCAAGGGCGCCCGCAAGACCGACGCGTCCGACACGTCCGCGTCGAACGGCGCGACCGCCGCGCCGCTGCCGTTCGCGCGCACGCTCAAGCAGACCGTCGCGACGCAGCGCGCGTCGGCCGCGGCGAATGCATCCGATCCGTCCTCCGTTGCACCGTCGCGGCACGCGGTGGCTGCCGCCGCGATGTCGAAAGCCGCCGACGACACGAAGTCATCCGACCCGTCCGACGACAAGACCGCGACCGTCAACCCGGACGCGGCTGCGCTCGCCGCCGCGGCGGCCGTGCAGGCGCAGTTGCAGGCACGCCCCGACGGCACGGCTGCGACGACGGACGCGGCGAACGCGGCGATCGCGATGGCCACCACCAGCACCACGGCCACGACGGGCACCACCGCCACGACGGCCACAACGGACACGCCGTCCGCCGATACGCTCACGCACGCCGGCGACGCGGCGTCGGCCGCCGGCACGAACGCAACGGGATCGCCTCGCGACGCGCTGCACGCGGCGCTCGAAAAACTCACCGGCGGCACGAACGCCGTCGCGCTGCCGGCCAGTGGCGCGGCAACGCCGCAGCAGACTGCGGCGACCACCGCAGCGCCGCTGGCGCCGAAGGTGCCGACCTTCGACAAGACGCTCGCGGACGCGAAGGGCACGCTCGCGGCGAACCCGGCGCAAGCGCAGACACCGACGCCGGCCGCACCATCGCTGCAGGCCGAAGCCGCCGCGAAAGCCGATCCGGCAGCCGGCGCGACGCACGCGCTCGCGGCGACGCAGGATGTCGCCGATCCGGCCCACGCCGCGCTCGCCGCCGCGACGGCCGCCGCCCAGCCCACGCTGCAGACGACGCCGGCGGCCGCCAACGTCGCCGCCGCGAACGCGAACGTGCTCGCCCCGCACGTCGGCACCGCGGACTGGACGGACGCGTTGAGCCAGAAGGTCGTGTTCCTGTCGAACGCGCACCAGCAGAGCGCCGAGCTGACGCTCAATCCGCCGGACCTCGGCCCGCTGCAGGTCGTGCTGCGGGTCGCCGACAATCATGCGCATGCGCTGTTCGTGTCGCAGCACGCGCAGGTGCGCGATGCAGTCGAAGCCGCGCTGCCGAAGCTGCGCGACGCGATGGAAGCGGGCGGTCTCGGTCTCGGCAGCGCGACCGTCAGCGACGGCGGCTTCGCGTCGCAACAGCAGAACCCGCAGCAGACGTTCGCCGGCGGACAAGCGCCGCGGCGCGGGAACGCCGCACCGTCAGGCGGCGACGCACCGCTCGACGCCGCGCCATCCGCTGCGGCCGGCGCGACCGTGACCCGCGCCGGCCTCGTCGATACGTTTGCCTGAGCATTGGCAGCTCACCGGCCGTGCACTGCGGCCGCCTGCCCGCGCGGCGCACCGGCCTTGCGCGCCGCGACGATGAACTCCGCCGCGCGCTCGCCGATCATCACGGACGGCGCATTCGTGTTGCCGCCGATCAGCGTCGGCATCACCGACGCATCCACGACGCGCAAGCCTTCGACACCGCGCACGCGCAGTTGCGGATCGACGACCGCGCGCGCGTCCGTACCCATCCGGCAGGTGCCGACCGGGTGATAGATCGTGTCGGCATGCGCGACGATCGTCGCGCGCAGTTCGGCGTCCGTCTGGTCCGGCCGCGTGTACAGCTCGCGACCGCCTTGCGACGCGAGCGGCGCCTGCGACAGGATGCGGCGCATCGCGTGCGCGCCGCGCACGAGCAGGTCGAGATCGCGCGTGTCGCTGAAGAAGCGCGGATCGATCAGCGGCGCGTCGCGCGCATCGCCGCTCGCGAGGGCCACCGTGCCGCGGCTGAACGGCCGCAGCGCGCACACGTGCAGCGAATAGCCGAATCCCCAGTGCATCTTGCGGTTGTGATCGTCGACGAGCGCCGTGCAGAAATGCAGCTGCAGATCCGGCCGGTCGAGTGACGGATCGCTCTTGATGAAGCCGCCCGCCTCCGCGACGTTGCTCGTCATCATCCCCGTGCGGCTCGAGAAGTAGCGCGCGATCGCGGGCGTCATCTTCGCGACCCCGCGCAAGCAGACGCCGACCAGTTCCGACGAATTCACGCGCGTGTTGATGATGAAGTCGATGTGGTCGATCAGGTTCGCGCCGACGTCCGGCGCGTCCTGCACGACCGCGATGCCATGCCGGCGCAGCTGGTCGGCCGGGCCGATGCCCGAGCACATCAGCAGTTGCGGCGAGTTGAACGCGCCGGCCGACACGATCACTTCGGCACGCGCGCCGAGCGTCTCGACCCGCCCGTTGCGCGACACCGCGACACCGACCGCGCGCTTGCCGTCGAAGCCGACGCGCAGCACCGTCGCATCCGTGATCACGTGCAGGTTCGGCCGGTTGCGGCCGTACAGGTAGGCGCGCGCGACGCTGCAGCGCGCGCCGTCGCGATGCGTGACCTGGTAGAAGCCGACGCCTTCCTGCGTCGCGCCGTTGAAATCGTCGTTCAGCGGATAGCCGGCCGCGTGCGCGGCCTGGATGAATCGTTCGGAGAACGGATTGCGAAAGCGCAGATCGGACACCGTGAGCGGGCCGTCCGCGCCGTGCCATTCGTCCGCGCCGCGCTGGTTGCCTTCCGCGCGCCGGAAGTACGGCAGCACGTCCTGCCAGCCCCAGCCCGTCGCGCCGAGTTCGGCCCATTCGTCGTAGTCGCGCGGATGGCCGCGCGTGTAGATCATCGCGTTGATCGCGCTCGAGCCGCCCATCCCGCGCCCGCGCGGCTGGTAGCCGCGGCGGCCGCCGAGGCCCGGCTGCGGCACGGTCTCGTAGCCGTAGTTGGTGCCGAGCTTGAGCGGCACGAGCGCCGCGATGCCGACCGGCATGTTGACGAGCAGGTTGCGCTCCGTGTGCGAGCCCGCCTCGATCAGCGCGATCGTCGCGTCGGGACACGCGTCGGCGAGCCGGCCCGCGAGGCTCGCGCCGCCGGACCCCGCGCCGACGATGATGTAGTCGTATTGCATGCATGTCTCCTTCATGTCATGAATGGCGCCCGGCGCGGCCGTGCGGCCCGAATTTTGATCTTCTAGTGTTCGCGCATTGTAGGAATGGCCGCCGCGCACGCGGCGCGCCGATTCAAGAGCGATTCCTCTAAACGCGCGCGTGAACTAAATTTAAGATGCGTGGATTCGCTTGGCGCGACGCACCCGGCCGCCAGAAGCCGATCTGTCGCGAAATGGGAGAGACACTGATGCAGCGACACGTTCTGCAGGCCGCGTGCCGACCGGGTCTTCCGGCCGCGCCACCCCTGCCCCGCATTTCGTTTCAAACGGCGACCGTCGCGCGCGCATGCGCGGCGATGCGCGCCGTGCACGGGATTCGAACGGCACCGGCGTCGTCCCCGCGTTTGGAACGCGCGCCGGCGGCGGCATCCGACCGGCCGGGCATCGCGGCCGCGCTCGTGCCACGATGCAGCGCGCCGGTGCACGCAGCGACGCTTGCCGCACCGTTTCGCCACGCCGTCTTGCGCGATACAACGCAGCGCGAACGCGCGTTGGGCGCCGCGTCATGCGCTGCTTCCGCCGATGCAAAGCGTCGCGCGGATGCGACGCTCGAACGCCATCGGCGCGCTATCGGACACACGATCCGACGCAGCGAAGCGGCCGCTCACGGATCGACACCTCGGGCCGACACCCTGGCCTGCGCCGTACGGAATTCCGCTTCGATCGGCGGTACGCCGCCCCACCCGATCCGCCACGCCGCGCTCGTCGAGCGGGCGCCTGCGGCCTGACTGCTGGCCGATGCGCCACGCTCAACTGGAGAGGACGCCATGAAGAACGACCTGCCCGAATTCGCCGCGTTGACGTCGCTGCTGCACGACCAGCGCGCCGCGTACCTGCGCGCACCGTATCCCGACTGGGACACGCGCGCGAAACATCTGCGCGCGCTGCGCACGATGCTGATCGACAACGCCGACGCGCTTGCCGACGCGATCAGCGCGGACTTCGGCCATCGCGCGAAGCAGGAGGTGCTGCTGTCGGAAATCTGGATGGCGAAGGAAGAGATCGACGACGCGCTGAAGCACGGCAAGCGCTGGATGAAGCCGATCCGCAAGCCGATGAACAAGTGGCTGCGCCCCGCGCGCGCGAAGGTGATTCCGCAGCCGCTCGGCGTGGTCGGGATCGTCGTGCCGTGGAACTACCCGGTGCTGCTCGCGGCCGGCCCGCTGATCTGCGCGCTCGCGGCCGGCAACCGCGCAATCGTCAAGATGTCCGAACTGACGCCGCGCACGTCCGCGCTGTTCGAGCAGCTGATCGCGAAGACCTTCTCACGCGATCACGTGGCAGTCGTGAACGGCGACGCGGAAATCGGCGCCGCGTTCAGCTCGCTGCCGTTCGACCACCTGCTGTTCACCGGTTCGACGCAAGTGGGGCGGCACGTGATGCGCGCAGCCGCCGACAACCTCACCCCCGTCACGCTCGAACTCGGCGGCAAGTCGCCCGCGATCGTCGGGCCGAACGCGCGCTTCGATGCGGCTGTCGACGCGATCGTCGCGGGCAAGACGCTGAACGCCGGCCAGACCTGCATCGCACCCGACTACGTGCTGCTGCCGCGCGGGATGGAAGCGGCCTTCATCGAGCGCGCGCGGGCGCGGCTCGCGAAGATGTACCCGGATTTCGCGCGCAACGCCGATTACACGACGATCGTGTCCGATCGCCATTTTGCGCGGCTGCAGCAACTCGCGAGCGACGCGCAGGCGGCCGGCGCAGAGGTGCATCCGCTTGCCGACGCAACGTCCGATCCCGCGTCGCGCCGCTTCGTGCCGTGCGCGCTCACGCACGTGAATGCCGGATCGCAGCTGATGCAGGAAGAAATCTTCGGACCGCTGCTGCCGCTCGTGCCGTACGAACGGCTCGACGAAGCGATCGCCTACGTGAATGCGCGGCCGCGCCCGCTCGCGCTGTACCTGTTCGACGAAGACGGCGGCACCGTCGATCGCGTGATGCGCGAAACGGTGTCGGGCGGCGTGTCGGTCAACGAGACGCTGATGCACATCGCGTGCGGCAGCCTGCCGTTCGGCGGCGTCGGTTCGAGCGGGATGGGCGCGTATCACGGCTACGACGGCTTCGTGACGTTCTCGAAGATGAAGCCGGTGCTCACGCAGGCGCGCCTGAATGCGCGCAACCTGCTCGCGCCGCCGTACGGCAAGCGCTTCGCCGCGCTGATCAAGCTGATGCTGAAGTTCTGAGCGACGCGGGCCGCGCGCCCGCATCGCGAAGGTCTCACGGTGCCGTGCGGCACCGGGCGCGCGTCGTCACGTGCCGGCGCGCATCTGTCACACGGGCCAGAGCGGCCCTTCCTGCATCGCGCCGATCTGCTCGCGCAACTCGAGCACGCGCTCTTCCCAGTAACGATGCGTGTTGAACCACGGGAACGCGGCCGGAAACGCGGGGTCGTCCCAGCGCCGCGCGAGCCACGCCGCGTAGTGGATCAGCCGCAGCGTGCGCAGCGCTTCGACCAGATGCAGTTCGCGCGGCTCGAATTCGCAGAAATCCTCGTAGCCGGCGAGCAGATCCGCGAGCGCGCGCGACGCGCCGGCGCGATCGCCGGGCAGCAGCAGCCACAGATCCTGGATCGCGGGCGCCATCCGGCTGTCGTCGAAGTCGACGAAGTGCGGCCCCGCATCGGTCCATAGCACGTTGCTCGGATGGCAGTCGCCATGCGTGCGCAACAGGCGGAGCTCGCCCGCGCGCTCGAACGCGGCCTCGACGCCTTCGAGCGCGAGTGCGACCGCCGCTTCATAGGCAGGCCGCACGTCGTGCGGAATGAAATCGTGCGCGAGCAGGTAGTCGCGCGGCTCGTAGCCGAACGTGCGGATGTCGAGCACGGGCCGGGCCGCATAGGGTTCGGTCGCGCCGACCGCATGAATGCGGCCGATGAAGCGGCCGAGCCATTCGAGCGTGTCGCGATTGTCGAGCTCGGGCGCGCGGCCGCCGCGCCGCTCGAAAATCGAGAATCGGAAGCCGTCGAACGCATGCAGCGTGCGGCCGTCGAATGCGCGCGCCGGCACCGCCGGAATCTCGCGCGCGGCGAGTTCGGCGACGAACGCATGTTCTTCGAGGATCGCGTCGTCCGACCAGCGCGCGGGGCGATAGAACTTCGCGACGATCGGCGGACCGTCTTCGATGCCGGCCTGATAGACGCGGTTTTCGTAGCTGTTGAGGGCGAGCAGGCGCCCGTCGGTGCGCAGGCCGGCCGGCATCAGCACGCTGTCGAGCGCGTCGAGCACGCATTCGGGCGTGAGGCCGGCAAACGGCGGCCCGGCAGGAGAAGCGGGAGCGGTGGTGACTTCGTTCATGCCGCGCATTGTGCCGCCAGCCGGGCCGAAAGACGAGCGTTGGGTGCGGCGGGCCCGCTCAATGCAGCGCCGCGCCGGCCGGCAGCACGGATTCGCCGGTGTCGATCAGGTCCTCGAGAAAGAACGGCTCGGTGTTGAGTTCCTTCGACTCGCCCGGTACGCCCGCGTACCAGGTCACCATCGCCATGTCGCCCAGGATGCGCTGGACGATGCCGCGTGCGCCCTTCGGCACGGCGATATGGGTAGTGCAGACAATCGACCCGACATGCATGATGTTTCCCCACTCTTGATTCTTGAAACCCGGCCACACCGCACGGCCGGCAAATGCACGACACGCACGCCGCTTGCATGGCGGTCGCGCGTATCTCATTGTTCCCGGTTTATCGAAGCGCGAAAAGAAGAAGAAGCGGGCAAAGTGCCGCGATTTCGTCGAATGTCTCCAATCAACCACTGCGCCGCCCGCGCGCTTGCCCGGTCGACACCCCCATCATACCCTGTCGAATGTGACCGGCCGCCGAACCGGGCCGGCCGGCTCCGGCGCACGCGAATCCCGCAACCGGCGTATCGTTGGTCCTTCGCCGTGTTGTCTGGAGATTCTGCGTGACCGCTCGTCCAGGAACGACGCCCTCCGTGTCGTCCACGCCCTTGCCTTCGCCCTCGTCCACACCCTTGTCCGCACCCGTTTCCGGCACGTATCTCGAACGCGGCTCGCGCAGTTACTGGCGTGCAAGCCTCGCGCTGCTGTTCGCGGGCTTTGCGACGTTCTCGCTGCTCTACTACGTGCAGCCGTTGTTGCCCGAATTCTCGAACACGTTCGGCGTGAGCCCTGCGCAGAGCAGCCTCGCGCTGTCGTTCACGACCGCCGCGCTCGCGCTCGCCGTGTTCGTCGCGGGCTTCGTCTCCGAAGGCCTGAGCCGCCACCGGCTGATGACTGCATCGCTGACGCTCGCGTCGCTGCTGACGCTCGTCGCCGCGTGTGCGCCGCACTGGCACCAGATGCTCGTGCTGCGCACGCTCACCGGGCTCGCGCTCGGCGGCGTGCCCGCGGTCGGGATGGCGTATCTCGCCGAGGAAGTGCATCCGGACGGGCTCGGCCTCGCGATGGGCCTGTACGTCGGCGGCAACGCGATCGGCGGAATGTCCGGACGCGTGATCGCAGGCGTGCTCGCCGACCTGTTCACGTGGCACATCGCGGTCGGCACGATCGGCGTGCTCGGGCTCGCGTCGGCGCTCGCGTTCCGCGCGCTGCTGCCGCCGTCGCGCCACTTCACGCCGAGCCGCGGCCTCGGGTTCGCGCAGCATCGCGCGGCGCTCGCGCGGCACCTCACCGGCCGCCGCGAACTGCCGGTGCTGTTCGCGCTCGCCTTCATCCTGATGGGCGGCTTCGTCACGCTGTACAACTACATCGGCTACCGGCTGCTTGCGCCGCCCTATTCGATGAACCAGGCGACGATCGGCGCCATCTTCGTCGTCTACCTCGCCGGCGTCGTCGCGTCGCCGTGGTCCGGCCGCACCGCGGATGCGCTCGGCCGCGGCCGCGTGCTGATCGCGAGCGTCTGCATCATGCTGGCGGGCGTCGCGCTGACGCTGCTGCATCCGGTCGCCGCGATCGCGCTCGGCATCGCATGCGTGACGTTCGGCTTCTTCGCCGGCCATTCGACCGCGAGCGGCTGGGTCGGCCGCCTCGCGACGCAAGGCAAGGGCCAGGCCGCCGCGCTTTACCTGCTGTCGTACTACCTCGGCTCCAGCGTCGTCGGATCGCTCGGCGGCCGATTCTGGAGCACGAGCGGCTGGCCAGGTGTCGCCGGCCTCGTCGCCGCGCTGCTCGGCGCCGGCCTGATCGCGACGCTGTGGCTGCGCGCGCGCGAACGCGCGGGTGATGCATGACACGAGCGGCATGACACAGGCGGCATGACCCAGGTTGCATGACACAACACGCAAGGCACTCGACGTCGGCCCGACGGTTGCCATGCCCGCCGTTCATGCGTTACCTTTGACGCTCGTTCGCTTTCAACCGCATTCCGCCGCGATGCCTCCGTTCACGCACACCGTTTCGATATCCCGGCCGCCGCTCGACGCGCGGCCCGCGGCGTGCGCGCATCCTGCGGCGCCTCCTCCCCCTGTCGCACCGCCGCTCGTCGGCGCGGCGCCGCCGCCTCCGGCGGCTCGCGTCGGCTGACTGCCGGCTCCGGTTTCCGCTTCCATTCGCCTGCCTGCCATTCGTGCGTCGTCACGCACGGCGCGGCACGCGCGCGCATGGAACGTTCTCATCCGTTCGACAGGTGGACTCACATGGTTTCGTTCAAACGCGCGCTCGCCGCGCATGGGGCGACGTCGCTTTTCGTGCTGCTCTGGAGCAGCGGGGCGATCTTCGCCGAACTCGGTCTGCGGCATGCATCCGCGTTCGTCTTCCTCACCGCGCGCTTCGCGCTCGCGTCGCTCGTGCTGCTGGCGCTGGCCGCCGCACGCGGACGCTGGCTGCCCGCGCGCGGTGAGCGGCGCATCGCGGCCGTCACCGGGCTGCTGCTGATGGGAGGCTATTCGATCTTCTATCTGCTCGCGCTCGAACGCGGGATCGCGCCCGGCATCCTCGCGACGATCCTCGGCGTACAGCCGATCCTCACGCTCGCGATCGTCGAGCGGCGCTGGCAGCCTGCGCGCATCGCGGGGCTCGGGCTCGCGCTCGCCGGGCTCGCGCTGATCGTCTGCCGCGGCACCGGCGGCACGGCGATGCCGGTTGCGGGAATCGCCTGCGCGCTCACTGCCCTCGTCGCGCTGACGGCCGGTGCGCTGCTGCAGAAGCGCGTGCGCTCGGCGCCGGCCGATGTGCTGCCGTTGCAGAACGCGATCGGGCTCGCGCTGTGCGCGGCGATCGTGCCGTTCCGGCCGATCGCGTTCGATACGACGTGGGCGTTCGTGGTGCCGTTGCTGTGGCTCGGCATCGTGATCTCGGTCATCGCACAGCTGCTGTTCTATCGCCTGATGCAGCGCGGCGATCTCGTCAACGTGACGAGCCTGTTCTATCTCGTGCCCGTCGTCACCGCGCTGATGGATGCTGCCTGGCTCGGCAACCGTCCCGAACCGCTCGCGCTGGCCGGCATGGGCGCGATCGTCGCGGGGCTCGCGCTCGTGTTTCGCGCACCCGCCGGTCGTACGTGACTGCACGTGACCGCACGTGACGACAGGTGACCGGGCGCGCCGCCGGCCGGCGACGGCGGGCGGCCCGCCGGCCAAGCCTGCGAACAGGTCGCGGCACAAGCGTCATCGAAAGCAGCGGGAAAGCAACGCGCAAGGCGATCGTCGCGATTGCACCTGAAATCGGCATTTCCTTGCGTTTTCCGCTGCTTTTTTAATGGTTCGGATAGCGAAAAACGCGTGGCCGTTACCTATACTCGAATTGACCGCCCTTCCTTCAATCGGGTCGGATCAAGACGAGTGCGCGTTGGCATGGGACCCGAGTACGAAGCATGGGATCGGAGCAACTGCCAGGCGCCACCTCGAATCGACATGGGAGACACGCATGACCACCTATTTCACGATCGGTGACTTCATCCTGCTGATTCCGATGGCGCTCGCCGGTGCGCTGTTCCTCGGTGCCGTGCCGTGTGCGACCAATTTCCGCCACAACGTGCTGCGCGTGCTCGGCGCGATGCTCGGCGTCGGCGTCGCGTTGCTGCTGGTCGAAGGACTGCCCGCGCTGATCTAGCGACGCATCCGACAACGCCGTTGCTCAGCAGCGGCGGACAGTCACTCGGCGTGATGCGGCGGCGCCATCGCACACCGCATCGCACGGCGCATCCCGCTCCGGTCAGATCGCCTGATCGGTGGACGGCCTTTCCCAAAGATTGATGCCGCCTTCCGTCGCGTATCGATCGATCTCCGCGAGTTCCTCTGCCGAGAATTCGAGGTTCTTCAGCGCCCCGACGTTTTCGCACACCTGTTCCGCGCGGCTCGCGCCGATCAGCGCGGACGTCACGCGACCGTTGCGCAGCACCCACGCGAGCGCCATCTGCGCAAGGCTTTGCCCGCGCCGCTGTGCAATCGCGTCGAGCCTGCGCACTTGCTCGAGGTTCTCCGCGCTCAGATGCCCTTCCTTCAGCGAGCCGCCGCCCGGCTTGTTCACGCGCGCGTCGGCCGGCACGCCGTTCAGGTACTTCGACGTCAGCAGCCCTTGCGCGAGCGGCGTAAACGCGATGCTGCCGGTGCCGATATCGTCGAGCGTGTCGAGCAGTTCGGATTCGACCCAGCGGTTCAGCAGGTTGTACGACGGCTGGTGGATCAGCAGCGGCACCTTGTATTCGGCCAGCAACGCGGCCATTTCACGCGTCTTCGCCGCCGAATATGACGAAATGCCGATGTACAGTGCCTTGCCCTGCTGCACGGCGGAAGCGAGCGCGCCGGCCGTTTCCTCGAGCGGCGTATGCGCGTCGAAGCGGTGCGAATAGAAGATGTCGACGTAGTCGAGCCCCATCCGCCGAAGGCTCTGGTCGAGGCTCGCGAGCACGTACTTGCGCGAACCGCCGCCGCTGCCATACGGCCCCGGCCACATGTCCCAGCCGGCCTTCGTCGAGATCAGCAGTTCGTCGCGATACGGCCTGAAGTCCTCTTTCAGCAGCCGGCCGAAGTTGATTTCGGCGCTGCCGTACGGCGGCCCGTAGTTGTTCGCGAGGTCGAAATGGTTGATGCCGAGATCGAACGCGGTACGCAGGATCTCGCGCTGCGTCGCGATCGGCGTCGTATCGCCGAAGTTGTGCCACAGGCCGAGCGACAGGGCGGGCAGTTTGAGCCCGGATTTGCCGCAGGTGCGGTATTGCATGCCGGCGTAACGTTCGGAAGCTGCTTCGTAAGCCATGAGTATTCCCGTCAGGACGTCGATGGAGCGCGCCGGCCGCACATGGGGTGCGGCGGCGGCGAAGGAGGCGCAGGACGGATATGGTAGCGAACGCGGCGCACCGGCGCACGACGATGGACGCGGCCGCGCCGCTCGCCTACACTGCGGCGTCTCGAATCACCGTTTCAGCGAGGTTGGTATGTCCCGGGTCATCTCGGTTGCGCTGCTCGTCGGCGGCGTCGTGCTGCTGTATTTCGGCGGGCAGTCGTTCCATTCGATCAACGACAACGTGTCGCGCTTCTTCACCGGTTCGCCGGCCACGAAGACGATCCTGCTGATCGCGGGCGGCGTCGTCGCGTCGCTGATCGGCCTGATCGGCCTGTCGATGCCGGGCGGCAAGCGCTGACGCATCGATCCGGCGCGGTGCGATCGGTCCGCGCAACAAGCAAAACGGGCGGCCGAGCCGCCCGTTTCCGGATTCATCTGATCTGTCCAGGCAATCCTAGAACCGCACTTCCGGTTTCGCCGCCGAACGCGTGCCCGCAATGGGCCGGTTGCTTTCGCCGTGATACGTGTACACGAGCGAGAACTTCACCTGATCCGAACGGTTCTGGCCCGCCGAATGCAACGTGTTGCAATGGAAGAACACGACGTCGCCGGCATTGAGCGGCGGGCACGTCGCCGCGTCGATCATCCTCCGGTTCTCCGGCAGGTCGCTGCGGAAGAACTTCGCGTCGTCGAACGCTTCCGGCCCGAATTCGGCGGTATGCGAGCCCGGCACCAGCCACAACGCGCCGTTCTCGTTCGTTTCCGGCCCCAGTGCGAGCCACGCCGACACCATGTCCGACCGATCGAACGCCCAGTAGCGAAAATCCCGGTGCCAGCCCGTGAGGCTGCCGTACGCGGGATGCTTCGTCATCATGCAGTTGTGATGCGCGCGCGACAGCACGGGCTGCTCGCCGAAGTATTCGCGCATCCACGCCGCGATTTCCGGCGCGATCGCGCGCTCGGCGAACGCCGGATCGCGCGCATACGCGTCGAGCAGGCGCCGCACCGTGTGACCGCCGGGCGCATGCTTCGACTCGGGCGCCCCCGGATAGCGCAGGTCGGCCTCGAACTCGACCGGCTGCGCCGCTTCCTGCAACTGGCGCTCGGCGATGCGCTTCAGCGTCGCGCACTGCTCCGCGCCGACAAGGCCGCGCGCGACGACGAAGCCGCGTTCGCGCAGTTCTGCAACCTGCGCGCGAATCGATTCCGACTGCAAAGAAGACATGGGACGCTCGGTGTATTTTTTGTGAACGTCTGGATTGTAAAACGGCGCCGGATGGCACGCGAAGCACCAACGTCGTGCGCAGGGAATTGCAGGCCGGCGATTTGATCCTGCTCAAGGGAACTGTGCGCCGCCGCGCGTGCCTCAGCGACAGGCGGTATGCAGCGATTGCCTTGCGGCACGAGGGTTATCCGCGACTTTTGCCCGTCACGAAAGCCCGGTAGCCTGTTGCGGCCTGTCAGTTTTGGCGGGCGCGGCGCGCAGCGACATTGGGTACCATGCGTTGCGTCATCCGAGGCCGTTACATACCAGTGCGTTCGACAAGGGCGCCATCATTTCAAGCGAAGCATCGTTCACATGCCATTCCGTCTGTCTTCCCGTCTCAGCCGCGCTGCCAAGCGCGTCGTGCCGTCCGCTCCCCTTCGCCCGCTGCGCCATCACCGCGCGCGTGCGCAGGCGCTCGCCGAGCAGACGCAGCCGCACGCCCGGCTCGACGGCATCCGCGCGTGGTTCCACGCGTTCTTCTCGATGGTGAGCACGCAGGCGTTCGTGCGCCGCGCCGGCCTGCGCTCGCTGCTGCAGAAGCCGTCGTCGCTGCGCGCGCTCGCGCTGCGTCGCGCGAGCGGCCCGCAGCGCCGGATCAACCGCCCGCGGCGGCTGGCGGCCAGCGACGGCTGGTTCGCGTTCGCCGCGCGCTGATCGCGCAGCGGGCCGCGCCCGCGCTGCCCGCGTGACCCCGCGTTACCATTTGCGGCCGTAAAAAAACCCCGGCATTGCCGGGGTTTTTTGTTTCGAGCGGCGAACGCTTACGCGACGCGCACTGCCGGCTCCACGCCGGCCGCTTCGGCCAGCGCGAGCGCCTTGTCGGTCGCTTCCCACGAGAATTCCGGCTCTTCGCGGCCGAAGTGGCCGTAGGCCGCCGTCTTCTCGTAGATCGGGCGCAGCAGGTCGAGCATCTTGATGATGCCCTTCGGACGCAGGTCGAAGTGTTCGCGGACGAGCTTCGTGATCGTCGCGTCCGACACGCGGCCCGTGCCGAAAGTGTTGACCATCACCGAGGTCGGCTCGGCGACGCCGATCGCGTACGACACCTGGATCAGCGCGCGCGACGCGAGGCCGGCCGCGACGATGTTCTTCGCAACGTAACGGCCTGCGTACGCGGCCGAACGGTCGACCTTCGACGGATCCTTGCCCGAGAACGCGCCGCCGCCGTGCGGCGCCGCGCCGCCGTACGTATCGACGATGATCTTGCGCCCCGTCAGGCCGCAGTCGCCCTGCGGGCCGCCGATCACGAACCGGCCGGTCGGGTTCACGAGGAACTTGATGTCGCCCTTGATCAGGTCGGCCGGCAGCGTCGGCTTGATGATTTCCTCGATCACGGCCTCGCGCAGCGCGGACAGTTCGATGTCCGGCGCGTGCTGGGTCGACAGCACGACGGTGTCGATCGAATCCGGCTTGCCGTCGACGTAGCGGACCGTCACCTGCGACTTCGCGTCCGGGCGCAGCCAGGGCAGGCGGCCGTCGCGGCGCAGGCTGGCCTGGCGCTCGACGAGGCGGTGCGACAGGTAGATCGGCAGCGGCATCAGTTCCGGCGTTTCGTCGCACGCGTAACCGAACATCAGGCCCTGGTCGCCCGCGCCCTGGTCGAGGTTGTCGTCATGCGCGCGATCGACGCCCTGCGCGATGTCCGGCGACTGCTTGTCGTATGCGACGAGCACCGCGCAGCCCTTGTAGTCGATGCCGTAGTCGGTGTTGTCGTAGCCGATGCGCTTGATCGTGTCGCGCGCGATCTGGATGTAATCGATGTTGGCCGTCGTGGTGATTTCACCGGCCAGAACGACGAGACCCGTGTTGCACAGCGTTTCGGCGGCAACGCGGGAGTATTTGTCCTGCTCGAGGATGGCGTCGAGAATCGCGTCCGAGATTTGGTCCGCGACCTTGTCCGGATGGCCTTCGGAGACGGATTCGGACGTGAAGAGATAATCGTTTGCCACTTGTTCAGGCTCCTTTGTGGTTACGGGTGGTATCACGTAGCCAGCTTCTATCAGCCTGAAGCGGCGACGCTTTAGCGGATTACCAGTACCGGGCAGCGCGCATCGCGCCAGCCGGCTTCGCCCCGCAAGTTGTCAGTTAACTCGGCGAAGCCCGTATTATAGCGGCTTTCCAGAATTGTCACAGAGCGCCGCCCGTGCCGCACTTTCCGCTGTCTTTCAACCCCATTTGCAACGTGCCGGCTGACCGGATTCACGGAGGCCGCGCATGCTAGGCCGCCTCGGCACGCTTCTCGCCATCGGCTTCCTGAAGCTGCTCGCGCGCTTGCCGTACGGCCTGACCGCGCGCCTCGGCGACGGCCTCGGCTGGCTGCTCTACCAGATCCCCAGCGGGCGAAAGCGCATCGTACACACCAACCTGAAACTCTGCTTCCCGGACTGGAGCGACGAACGCCGCGAGGAAGTCGCCGGCCAGCACTTCCGGCATGCGATCCGCAGCTATGTCGAGCGCAGCTACCAATGGTTCGCGTCGGAGGAGACCTATCGCAAGCTGTTCACGGTCGACAGCGAGATCGATCTCACCGATCCCGACATGCCGCCGACCCTGCTGCTCGGTTTCCACTTCGTCGGCATCGAGGCCGGCTCGATGGCGATCAATCTCGCGCTCGAGCGCATGTGCGGCTCGCTCTACACGCCGATGAAGAACCCCGAGATCGAGGCTGCGGCCAAGGCCGGCCGCAGCCGCTTCGGCGCGGAGCTGGCGAGCCGGGCCGACAGTGCGCGCGTCGTGCTGCGCTGGCTGCGCGATCGCAAGCCGGTGATGCTCGGCGCCGACATGGACTACGGGATGCGCAATTCGACGTTCGTGCCGTTCTTCGGCGTGCCGGCCTGCACGCTGACGGCCGTCGGCCGCTTCGCGCAGGTCGGGCACGCGCAGGTCGTGCCGTTCATCGGCGAGGTGCTGCCGAACTACAAGGGCTATCGGCTGAAGGTATTCAAGCCGTGGGACAACTACCCGACCGGCGACGACGATCTCGACGCGCGCCGGATGAACGAATTCCTCGAAGAGCAGATTCCGCTGATGCCCGAGCAGTATTACTGGGTCCACAAGCGATTCAAGACCCGCCCGCCGGGCGAGCCGAGCCTTTACTGAGCCGCGGCGCACCGCCGGCCGCGCGCGTTGCAACGAAGGCGCGACGGCACGACGCAGGCACGGCCGTCAGACGGCGCGCGCCAGCGCGCGCTTCACGTTTGGCGCGCCCTTCGCGCGCGCCTGCCACAGATCGTACGCGGCCTGCTGCGCGAGCCAGAGATCCGCGCGCCCGCCGTTCTCCTCGCCGAGCCACGCTTCGAGGCGCAGCGCCATTTCCGGCGAGATTCCGGCATGGCCGTGCAGGATGCGCGACAGCGCCGCGCGCGTCACGCCGAGCTGGGCCGCGGCTTCGGTCACGGTCAGGCCGAGCGCGGGCAGCACGTCGTCGCGCAGCGTTTCGCCCGGATGGGGCGGATTGGACATGCGAGTCATGGCGTTGAATCACCTCAGTGGTAGTCCTGGTAGTCGACCAGAACGGCATCGGGCCCTTCGAACCTGAACGTCAGGCGCCAGTTGCCGTTGACGCTCACCGCGTAGTGGCCCTCCAGCCCGCCGGCCAGCTCGTGGAAGCGCCAGCCGGGCACGTTCATGTCGAGCGGCTGGCTCGCCACGTCGAGACCGGCAAGCTGGCGCCGCAGCCTTGGAGCATGATCGGGCCGAATGCCCGCCTTGCTCCCGTTCATGAAAAACGCTTCCAGCCCCTTGTGCTGCCATGACTTGATCATGGGCCTCCCACACTCGAGTCGCGATGTCGACGGCATGGTCTGCTGAGCGTATAGCCACACTATACGAATCGCCTGATTGAGTTGTCAATTTGACCGGTACGAAAACGCGCGTCCGGTTCATCCCGTGCGTTCACTGCGCTCGAACCCGCGTCGCAGGATTCGTCCGCCGCGACGACGCCCGCCACGCCGAACCATCTCAATCTGCCCGTCTGCCGCTCACGCAACCAGTCGACCGATCGACAGATGCCGCCCCCGTTCACCTGCGCAAGCGGGCGCGAAACGCCTGCCCGCACGGGACGCCCATGACGGCTGCATGTATCATTCGCGATTGAGATCAGCACGACGAAACGGCCGTCCGGCATGACGCCGCCCCGACCGCGCCGCGCTGACCCCTTGTTCGCCATGGAATTCCGGTACCAGTGAAACTCTCGTTCACCAAGATGCACGGCGCGGGCAACGACTTCGTCGTGCTCGACGGCTACTCCCGCGCGCTGCCGCCGCTCACCGAAGCGCAGGTGCGCGCGCTCGCCAACCGCCACTTCGGGATCGGCGCCGACCAGTTGCTGGTCGTCGAGAAGCCGACCGTCGACGGCGCGGACTTCAAGTACCGGATCTTCAATTGCGACGGCGGCGAGGTCGAACACTGCGGCAACGGCGCGCGCTGCTTCGTCAAGTTCGTGCGCGACCGGCGCCTCACCGACAAGCGCAGCGTGCGCGTCGAAGTGATGAAGGGCCTGATCACGCTGACGATGCAGGACAACGGCGAGGTCGTCGTCGACATGGGCGCGCCCGTGTTCGCGCCGGTGCTCGTGCCGTTCGACGCGACGGGCCTCGACGGCCGCGCGGACGGCCGCGACACGCTGTGGCCGCTCGACGTGAACGGCGCAACGCGCTGGATCTCGACCGTGTCGATGGGCAACCCGCACGCGGTGCAGGTGGTCGACGACACCGAAGCGTACCCGGTGCTCGCCGAAGGCCCGCTGATCGAACGTCACGCGCGCTTTCCGCAGCGGGTCAACGCCGGCTTCATGCAGATCGTGTCGCGCCACGAAGTGAAGCTGCGCGTCTACGAACGCGGCGCAGGCGAGACGCTCGCATGCGGCACCGGCGCGTGCGCGGCGGTCGCGGCCGGCATCCGGCGCGGCCTGCTCGACACGCCGGTGACCGTGCACACCCACGGCGGCACGCTGACGATCGGCTGGGACGGCGCGCGCGACGAGGCCGCCCCGCTGCTGATGGCGGGGCCCGCCACGACCGTGTTCGAAGGCGAGATCGACCTGGCCGCCTGACCCATTCATTGTCCTGATT
Organism: Burkholderia sp. MR1-5-21; assembly: GCF_053427715.1. Classification (NCBI taxonomy): domain Bacteria; kingdom Pseudomonadati; phylum Pseudomonadota; class Betaproteobacteria; order Burkholderiales; family Burkholderiaceae; genus Burkholderia; species Burkholderia sp. MR1-5-21. The sequence goes on along the minus strand of NZ_JBSAXD010000003.1, from coordinate 352,455 downwards.
GAACGCTCCCGTCCCATGAACGATCGCGAAGTCGCCGACTACCTGCTCGCCAACCCCGAATTCTTCGCACGGCACGCCGAACTGCTGGCCACGATCCGCCTCGCGAACCCGCACGGCAAGGCGGCGATCTCGCTGCAGGAGCGGCAGATGGAGATGCTGCGCGACAAGAACAAGCATCTCGAGCGCCGGCTCGCCGAGCTCGTGCGCTACGGCCACGAGAACGACAGCCTGTCCGCGAAGTTCAGCCGCTGGACCGCGCGCGTGATCGCCGAGCGCGATCCGTACGCACTGCCGCGCACGATCGCGGACGGCCTCGCCGACGTGTTCGACGTGCCGCAGACCGCGCTGCGCGTATGGGACGTCGCCGACACGTACTCGCAGGCCGACTTCGCGCGCCAGGTCGGTGAAGAGGTGCGCCTCTTCACGAACGGGCTCTCGACGCCATACTGCGGCGCGAACACGGGCTTCGAGGCCGCCCAGTGGCTCGCGCCCGCGATCGCCGCGTCCGCGAACGCGACGGACGGCGGCGACGCGGCCCCGGCCGGCGACGGCTCGGCCGCATCGGTCGCGCTGCTCGCGCTGCGCGCGCCGCAGGCCGGCGCCGACACGCCCGCGTTCGGGCTGCTCGTGCTCGGCTCGCCGGACCCGCGCCGTTTCCACGACGGGATGGCGACCGACTTCCTCGCGCAGATCGCGACGCTCGCCAGCGCCGCGCTGACGCGCCTGCTGCCGCACTGATCCGCACGCCGCATCCCATGACCGACGATCCGATCGCCGCGTACCTGTCGAACCTGAAGCACGTCAGGAAGCTGTCGGATCACACGCTGCGCGCGTACACGCACGAACTCGACGAACTGAAGAAGCTCGCCGCGGGCCGCGCGCTCGAAGCGCTGACCGCGACCGACATGCGCGGCGCGGTCGCCCGCGCGCACGCGGGCGGCCTGTCCGCTCGCTCGATTTCGCACCGGCTGTCCGCGTGGCGCGCGTTCTATCGCTGGCTCGCGCAGCGCATCGAGCTTCCCGCGAACCCGGTCGCCGCGGTGCGTGCGCCGAAGCGCGCGAAGACGCTGCCGAAGGCGCTGTCCGTCGACCATGCGGCGGCGCTGATGGACGCGCCGCTGCCCGCCACGACCGAAGGCATCCGCGACCACGCGATCCTCGAGCTGTTCTACTCGTCCGGCCTGCGCCTTGCCGAGCTGATCGGGCTCGACGTGACGTACGCACAGGCAGACGGCTACCGCTCGACCGGCTGGCTCGACCTCGCGGAAGCCGAAGTCACCGTGCGCGGCAAGGGCAACAAGGAGCGCAAGGTGCCGGTCGGCCGCAAGGCGATCGACGCGCTGAACGCGTGGCTCGCGGTGCGCGACGCGTTCGTGAAGCACGACCCGCATCCGCTGTTCCTGTCGGTGCGCGGCAACCGGATGTCGCCGGGTGTCGTGCGCGAACGCGTGAAGCGCGCGGCGCTCACCGCGGGCATTCCGGCGCACGTCCACCCGCACGTGCTGCGCCACTCGTTCGCGACGCACGTGCTGCAATCGAGCGGCGACCTGCGCGCGGTGCAGGAGCTGCTCGGCCATGCGAGCGTCGCCGCAACGCAGGTGTATACGTCGCTCGACTTCCAGCACCTCGCGAAGATTTACGACAGCGCGCACCCGCGCGCGAAGAAGCGCGACTGACGCGCGCTTTCCGTTCTGACCTGCCGCGCCCGATGACCGGACGAAGTCCCCGCGGGACGCGGCCCATTTCGATCAAGCCATGCAAACCGTCACACTCAAACCGTCGAAGGACAAATCGCTGCTGCGCCGTCATCCGTGGATCTATGCCAACGCGATCGACCGCGTCGACGGCAAGCCCGCACCCGGCGCGACCGTCGTCGTGCGCGCGCACGACGGCCGCTTCCTCGCGCGCGGCGCGTACAGCCCGCAGTCGCAGATCCGCGTGCGCGTGTGGAGCTTCGACGAGAACGAGCCGATCGACCACGCGTTCTTCAAGCGGCGCGTGCAGCGCGCGGTCGCGCACCGTCAGACGATGGTCGCCGGCACCGGCGCGGTGCGGCTCGTGTTCGGCGAGGCCGACGGGCTGCCGGGGCTGATCGTCGATCACTACGTCGAGGACTCGGGCGCCGCATCGCCGCGCGGCCAGCTCGTCTGCCAGTTCATGGCCGCGGGCGTCGAAGCGTGGAAGGACGCGATCGTCGCCGCGCTCGTCGGCGCGACCGGCTGCCCGAACGTCTACGAGCGCTCGGACGTGTCGATCCGCGACAAGGAAGGCCTCGAGCAGACGACCGGCGTGCTTGCCGGCGACGCGCCGCCCGCGACGCTGATCTCGAACGAGAACGGCGTGCGCTACCACGTCGACGTACCGAACGGCCACAAGACCGGCTTCTACATCGACCAGCGCGACAACCGTGCGCTCGTCGCGCAGTATGCGCACGAGCGCGACGTGCTGAACTGCTTCTGCTACACGGGCGGCTTCTCGCTCGCGGCGCTGAAGGGCGGCGCGAAACGCGTCGTGTCGATCGATTCGTCGGGCGATGCGCTCGCGCTCGCGCAGCAGAACGTCACCGCGAACGGCTTCGACCCGGCGCGCGCGACCTGGCTCGACGCCGACGCGTTCAAGACGCTGCGCCGCCTCGTCGACGAAGGCGAGCGCTTCGACCTGATCGTGCTCGATCCGCCGAAGTTCGCGCCGACGCGCGACAGCGTCGATCGCGCCGCGCGCGCGTACAAGGACATCAACCTGAGCGGCTTCAGGCTGCTGCGTCCGGGCGGCCTGCTGTTCACCTATTCGTGCTCGGGCGCGATCGACATGGACCTGTTCCAGAAGATCGTTGCGGGCGCGGCCGCCGACGCGAAGGTCGACGCGCGGATCCTGAAGCGGCTCGGCGCGGGCGTCGATCACCCGCTGCTCGCCGCATTCCCGGAAGGCGAATATTTGAAGGGCCTGCTGTTGCAAATCGTCTGATCGCCCCGATATGGGCGGGCAACCGCAGCTCGCCCGCTCGTCGCTTGGACGAGGGGCGGGGGCTTGACAGATATGTTTCAATGGATGGTTGTGCGCCCGGCTCGCCGGGTGCGACGCACATCCCGGCTTTGACCCCGATTCACGAACCACAGGCGACCGACATGGCCACTCCCGTCACCATCCTCACCGGCTTCCTCGGCAGCGGCAAGACGACGCTGCTCAAGCGCATCCTGAACGAACAGCACGGCATGAAGATCGCCGTGATCGAGAACGAATTCGGCGAGGAGAACATCGACAACGAGATCCTCGTGCAGGATACGAACGAGCAGATCATCCAGATGAGCAACGGCTGCATCTGCTGCACGATCCGCGGCGACCTGGCCCGCGCGCTCGGCGACCTGGCCGCGAAAAAGCGCGAAGGCAAGCTCGACTTCGACCGCATCGTGATCGAGACGACCGGCCTCGCGAACCCGGGCCCGGTCGCGCAGACCTTCTTCATCGACAGCGAGATCGCCGACGACTTCCTGCTCGACGCGGTCATCACGCTCGTCGACGCGAAGCACGCCGACGCGCAGCTCGACGAGCACGAGGTCGTGCAGCGCCAGGTCGGCTTCGCCGACCGCCTGTTCGTCACGAAGTCGGACCTCGTCGACGACCAGACGGTTGCCGACCTCAAGCACCGCCTGATGCACATGAACCCGAGGGCGGCGATCAAGCTCGTCAACTTCGGCGACGCGGACATCAAGGAAATCTTCGACCTGCGCGGCTTCAACCTGAATGCGAAGCTCGAGATCGATCCGGACTTCCTCGCCGAGGACGACCACGCGCATCACGCCCATGACCATGACCACGATCACGACCACGCGCACTGCGATCACGATCACGGCCATTGCGACCACGATCACGCGCACGGTCATCACCATCACGCGCACCACGACGACAAGATCAAGTCGTTCGTGTACCGCAACGACCGCCCGTTCGATCCGAACAAGCTCGAGGACTTCCTCGGCGGGATCCTGCAGATCTACGGCGAGCGGATGCTGCGCTACAAGGGCGTGCTGTACATGAAGGGCGTCGACCGCAAGGTCGTGTTCCAGGGCGTGCACCAGATGATGGGCAGCGATCTCGCCGCGAAGTGGCTGCCGGTCGAGAAGAAGACCAACAAGATGGTGTTCATCGGCGTCGATCTGCCGCAGGACCTGATCACCGACGGCCTCGACGCCTGCCTCGCCTGACAGCGCGGCGCGACGCGATTCGCCGCCGGTTCCCCCCGGGTGCCGGCGGCCGTGTCGGGCCGTAAACGGCGAGGGTTTTGGCGTCATCGCTTTTTCGCGGTTTGCGCGTTATATTTTCTAGATATTGGCGCAGCCGACGGGGATCGACCCGATACGGCGCAGGCTTGCGATTCAGTTACAATACGTGCCCGCTGGAATACGGCCACAAAACGTCCGGACAACAGGCCCGGACGACAGGCCCGGTTCTTGCGGAACGACCATCAGGGAATCGCAAACGTGCCGGATCGCGTGTTCGCCACCCGGCCGCGACCGATACGATCTGCCGCGCAGTACACCGGTTCGCCGCGCGCACATCGACGCCAGGCCTATCCTGGTATTTGAGAACCGGTTTTCCAGAGGCTTTCGGCCCCGCAGCGGCAAAACGCAAATGATTGCAAGCGCGGTTGCGGGTAATCCCAAAGTGCAGGCAATATCTCGTGATTTGCCGCACATTGAAGAAGCAAGCAGATGACGAAGAAACTCTTGACCGAAGCCGAAATCCTGAAGATGAGCGACAAGGATTACATGAATGAGGATCAGCTCGCCTTCTTCAAAGCTCGGCTCGAACAATTGCAGGCGGAAATTCTCCACAACGCCGGCCAGACGACCGAGAACCTCCGCGAGACGGTGATCGTGCCCGATCCCGCCGACCGCGCGACGATCGAAGAAGAGCACGCGCTCGAACTGCGCACGCGCGACCGCGAACGCAAGCTCCTCAAGAAAGTCCAGCAGTCGCTCGCCCGCATCGATTCCGGCGACTACGGCTGGTGCGAGGAAACCGGCGAGCCGATCGGCATTCCGCGCCTGCTCGCGCGTCCGACCGCCACGCTGTCGCTCGAGGCGCAGGAGCGCCGCGAGCTGCGCCAGAAGCTGTTCGGCGACTGAGCAGCCGGCGTTCCGCCCAGACACGCTGCTTCCCGAAAGCGCGCGGCCTTCCGCGCGCTTTTTGTTTTTCCCGGCCCGGTTTCCGGGTTTTTCCGGCCGGCTTCCCGGCCCCCTCTTGATATCCCGGCGCGCGCCCTAAAATGAATCCAATGCGCGCCGGGCCGCTCCCCGGCACACCGCGATTCACGCGGCGGCGCAGCGCGCCGCCGCCTCTTCCCCGTTTTTCTCAAGGAACGCAGATGGAGCAATTTCACGGCACGACCATCGTTTCGGTCCGGCGCGGCGACAAGGTCGCGCTCGGCGGCGACGGCCAGGTGACGCTCGGCAACATCGTCATGAAGGGTGGCGCGCGGAAAGTGCGGCGGATCTACAACAACCAGGTGCTGGTCGGCTTCGCGGGCGGCACCGCCGACGCGTTCTCGCTGCTCGACCGCTTCGAAGCGAAGCTCGAGAAGCACCAGGGCAACCTGACCCGCGCGGCCGTCGAGCTCGCGAAGGACTGGCGCACCGACCGGATGCTGCGCCGCCTCGAGGCGATGCTGATCGCTGCCGACGCGACGACCACGCTCGTCATCACCGGCAACGGCGACGTGCTCGATCCGGAAGAAGGCATCTGCGCGATCGGCTCGGGCGGCGCATACGCGCAGGCCGCGGCCCGCGCGCTCGCCGAGAACACGGAGCTGTCGCCGCGCGAAATCGTCGAGAAATCGCTCGAGATCGCCGGCGACATGTGCATCTACACGAACCACAACCGCGTCATCGAAACGATCGAGTAAGGACCGAAACATGAGCACCATGACCCCTGCCGAGATCGTCTCGGAACTCGACAAGCACATCATCGGCCAGGACAAGGCGAAGAAGGCGGTCGCCGTCGCGCTGCGCAACCGCTGGCGCCGCCAGCAGGTCGCCGACCCGCTGCGCACGGAAATCACGCCGAAGAACATCCTGATGATCGGGCCGACGGGCGTCGGCAAGACCGAAATCGCGCGCCGCCTCGCGAAGCTCGCCGACGCGCCGTTCATCAAGATCGAAGCGACCAAGTTCACCGAAGTCGGCTACGTCGGTCGCGACGTCGACAGCATCGTGCGCGACCTGATCGATATCTCGGTCAAGCAGACGCGCGAAGCCGAGATGCGCAAGGTACGGAGCAAGGCGACCGACCAGGCCGAGGACCGCATCCTCGACATCCTGCTGCCGCAGCCGCGCGCGGTGGGCTTCGGCGCGAACGCCGACCACGCGAACGACGACAACAACGCGACGCGCCAGACGTTCCGCAAGCGCCTGCGCGAAGGCCAGCTCGACGACAAGGAAATCGAGCTCGACCTCGAGCAGCCGACAGTCGGCATGGACATCATGGCGCCGCCCGGGATGGAAGAGATGACCGAGCAGATCCGCTCGATGTTCTCGAACCTCGGCGGCGGCAAGAAGCAGCGCCGCAAGGTGAAGATCAAGGAAGCGCTGAAGCTGCTGACCGACGAGGAAGCGGCGAAGATGCTGAACGAAGAGGAAGTGAAGACGAAGGCCGTGCAGAACGTCGAGCAGAACGGCATCGTGTTCCTCGACGAGATCGACAAGATCACGTCGCGCAACAACGAAGGCAGCGGCGGCGAAGTGTCGCGCCAGGGCGTGCAGCGCGACCTGCTGCCGCTCGTCGAAGGCACGACGATCAACACGAAGTACGGGATGGTGAAGACCGATCACATCCTGTTCATCGCGAGCGGCGCGTTCCACCTCGCGAAGCCGAGCGACCTGATTCCCGAGCTGCAGGGGCGCTTCCCGATCCGCGTCGAGCTCGATTCGCTGTCGGTGAAGGATTTCGAGGCGATCCTCGTCGCGACCGACGCGAGCCTCGTCAAGCAGTACCAGGCGCTCCTCGCGACCGAGGACGTGCAGCTCGAGTTCGCAGACGACGGCATTCGCCGCCTCGCGGAGATCGCATATGCGGTCAACGAGAAGACCGAGAACATCGGTGCGCGGCGTCTCTATACGGTGATCGAGAAGCTGCTCGAGGAAGTGTCGTTCGCGGCCGGCAACCACGCCGGCGAGCGCGTGTCGATCGACGCGAAGTACGTCGACCGTGCGCTCGGCGAGGTGGCGCAGGACGAGGACCTGTCGCGCTACGTGCTGTAACGCGCACGCAGTCCGCAGCAAGAACGGGCGGCGCCTTCGGGCCCGCCCGTTTTTTTATGCGCGGGCGGCCGGCGCGGGCAGCCGGCCCGAGCTTACTGGCGCACCGGCTTCTTCGCGAGCTTGCGCTGCAGCGTGCGGCGATGCATGTTCAGCGCGCGCGCGGTTGCCGAGATGTTGTTGTTGTTTTCCGCGAGCACGCGCTGGATGTGCTCCCATTCGAGCCGGTCGACCGACAGCACGACCGGATTCTCGAGCGCCTCGTCCGCCTGCACCTCGCTCGCATTGGTCTGCAGCGCGGCCAGGATCGATTCGATGTTCGCGGGCTTCGCGAGATAGTTGTCGGCCCCCTCCTTCACCGCCTGCACGGCGGTCGCGATGCTCGCATAGCCCGTCAGCACGAGGATCCGCGCGTCCGGCTGCAGGTCGCAGAGCGGCGCGATCAGGCTCAGGCCCGAATCCTCGCCGAGATGCAGGTCGACGGTGATGAACTGGAACTTGGCGCCGGCGGCGAGCTTGAGCGCCGTCTCCTTGTCATGCGCCTGCTGGACCGCATAGCCGCGGCGTTCGAGGCCGCGTGCGAGCGTGCCCGCAAACACCTCGTTATCGTCGATCACCAGGAAATTGTTGTCGCTCATGTGGTTTCTCCGTCTACGTGTTGGGGGTGGCGGCGGGCGACGCCGCATGGCGCGCGACCGGCAGGCGCAGCACGGCCCGCGTGCCGCGACCGACGGAAGCGCCGGCGGGGCGGCCGGCCGCCGTCCCGTTCGCGCCGTTCGGACGCCCGGCCGCATGGCCCGCGGGACGCGGCGTCACGTCGGACAGCTCGATCACGCCGCCGAGCCGCGCCGCCGCGCTGAACGCCAGGTACAGGCCGACCCCGTGCCCGCCCTGCGTGCTGTCGACCGGCATCGCGCCGAGCGACTCACGCAACGCGGCCGGAATGCCCGGGCCATCGTCGCATACTTCGAATTCGATTTCGTCCGCCGTGCCGCCATGCGCGACCTTCGCGGCGAGCGTCACGCGCTGCGGGCTCGCGCGCGCGGCGTTGTCGAGCAGGATCGTCAGGATCTGGCCCGCCGCGACGGTATCGTCGAGCGCGACGCCCGCGGGCCGTGCGCCGAGCAGCTCGAACTGCACGTGCGGATGCCGCAGGCGCCAGTGCTCGACAAACGTGTCGAGCCAGTCGTCGACCGGCTGGCGGTTCGCCGGCGCGCTCGCGCGGCTGCGCAGTCGCGCGAGCGCCGACGTGCACAGCATCATCTGTTCGTCCAGCACCTTCAGGTCGGCCTCGTAGCGGGCGAGCCCCGCGTCGGCGCGCGCGGCGTCGCGCAACTCCTCGGTCAGCATCGCGATCGTCGACAGCGGCGTGCCCATCTCGTGCGCGACGGTCGCCGCCTGCACGCCGAGCGCCACCGCACGCTCGTCGCGCAGCAGGCGCTGCTGCGCTTCGCCGAGCGCCGCGTCGCGCTGGCGCAGCGCATTCGACATGCGCGCGACGAACCACGCGATCAGGCCGACGCTCACCATGAAGTTCGCCCACATCCCGGTGCGGTAGTAGTCGAACAGGTTCGCCGGGTTGTCCAGGTTGAGCGGCACCGAATCGAAGCCGAGCAACGCATAGCACGCGACCGCGAACGCCGCGAGCCAGATCATCAGGTGCCACGGCAGCACGGCCGCCGCGATCGCGAGCGATGGCAGGTACAGCGACACGAACGGGTTGGTCGTGCCGCCCGACAGGAACAGCAGCGCCGACAGCGCGCCCAGATCCACCCACAGCTGGCCGAGCAGCTCGAAATTGGTCTCGGGCCGCGCGCGCAGCACGCGCACCCAGGTCAGCGCGTTGAAGACGATCTCGAGCGCGATCACCATCAGCATCGCCGGCAACGGCAGATGCACGCCGAAATAGGTCTGGACGACGCCGATCGTCACGAGCTGGCCGATGATCGCAAGGTTGCGCAGCCAGAACAGGTGGCTCAGGTTGACGCGGCCGGTGGTAGTGATTCGTTGCATCCGCGCAGTTTACCCGTTTAGCCGACGGTGCCTCCAGCAGAGGGCCAGACCATGGACGCGCCGGGCTTCATCCCGGCCGGTCCGCGCTAACCCGACGCCCCGGCGACGCGCCGCGCGGTCTCGTCGGCCAGGCATTCCGGGCACAGGCAGCGCGCGCCGAGCGCCGGCTGCGCGCCGTCGGGCAGTCCGGGCATCGACGCGCACCAGCATTCGAACGGCTGCGTGCGCGCGCCGCAATCGAAGTTGCGTCCGCAACGCGGACAGCGCGCGCGTCGCGGCTCGGAACGGCGGTCGGTGGCGGAGTCGGTCATCGGGCGGCGATAAAGGGTGGCGATCGAGAACGACGATCAACGGCGGGCGCGGCAGCGCCCAACGCGACAAGCATAGCGCGGCGGCCGGATTTTGCACGTCGGCCGACCGGCCGATGTCGCCGGCCGCCGCGTACGGGTACGCTTGCCGCAACCGTGTCGCCGCAGCCCCCGAGCCTGTTGCCGGACCTGCGCCGCCGGGCCAAAATCCCGATGCTGCGCTGCGCCACTCCTGTACAATTCGCCGTGTTTCAACCGTTCCCAGCCAGAGCCGCCGCCATGTCCGAGCCCATCGACCTCTCGCAGATCGCCCCCACGCTGAAAGCCGAAATCCTCGCGGAGGCGCTGCCGTACATCCGCCGCTACCACGGCAAGACCGTGGTCATCAAATACGGCGGCAACGCGATGACGGAAGAGCGGCTCAAGCAAGGCTTCGCACGCGACGTGATCCTGCTGAAGCTGGTCGGCATCAACCCGGTGATCGTCCACGGCGGCGGCCCGCAGATCGACCAGGCGTTGAAGAAGATCGGCAAGCAGGGCACCTTCATCCAGGGCATGCGCGTCACCGACGAAGAGACGATGGAAGTCGTCGAATGGGTGCTGGGCGGCGAAGTGCAGCAGGACATCGTGATGCTGATCAACCACTTCGGCGGCCACGCGGTCGGCCTGACGGGCAAGGACGGCGGCCTGATCCACGCGCGCAAGCTGCTGATGCCGGATCGCGACAATCCGGGCCAGTACATCGACATCGGCCAGGTCGGCGAGGTCGAGGCGATCAACCCGGCGGTCGTGAAGGCGCTGCAGGACGACGCGTTCATCCCGGTGATCTCGCCGATCGGCTTCGGCGAAGACGGCCTGTCGTACAACATCAACGCCGACCTGGTCGCCGGCAAGCTCGCGACGGTGCTGAACGCCGAGAAGCTGCTGATGATGACCAACATCCCGGGCGTGATGGACAAGGACGGCAACCTGCTGACCGACCTGTCGGCGCGCGAGATCGACGCGCTGTTCGAGGACGGCACGATCTCGGGCGGCATGCTGCCGAAGATCGCGTCGGCGCTCGACGCCGCGAAGAGCGGCGTGAAGTCGGTGCACATCGTCGACGGCCGGATCGAGCACTCGGTGCTGCTCGAGATCCTGACCGAGCAGCCGTTCGGCACGATGATCCGCTCGCATTGAGCGCCCGTCGCAAGACCGCCGCACCCGACCTGCCGGCCGCAGCCCTGCGCCGGCGCGTATCGCGCAGCCGGCCCCGCGCCGGCGCCCCGGTGTGGCTGTTCGACCTCGACAATACCCTTCACCACGCATCGCACGCGATCTTCCCGGAGATCAACCGTGCGATGACGCAATACATCATCGACGCGCTCCAGGTCGAGCGCGCGGAAGCCGATCGGCTGCGCACCGGCTACACGCAGCGCTACGGCGCGGCGCTGCTCGGCCTCACGCGGCATCATCCGATCGATCCGCACGACTTCCTGCGCGTCGTCCACACGTTCCCGGACCTGCCCGCGATGCTGCGCGCCGAGCGCGGCCTCGCACGGATCGTCGCCTCGCTGCCGGGCCGCAAGTTCGTGCTGACCAACGCGCCGGAAAACTACGCGCGCGCGGTGCTGCACGAGCTGCGCATCGAGCGGCTGTTCGAACGCGTGATCGCGATCGAGCACATGCGCGACCGCCGCACGTGGCGCGCGAAGCCCGACCACACGATGCTGCGCCGGACGCTGCGCGCCGCCAACGCGCGGCTGGCCGACGCAATCCTCGTCGAGGATACGCGCGGCCACCTGAAGCGCTACAAGCGGCTCGGCATCGGCACCGTGTGGATCACCGGCCATCTGCCGGGCCACCTGCCGAGCACCGGCCGTCCGCATTATGTCGATCAGCGCATTCGTTCGCTAAAATCGCTGCGACTGGGCACTCGATCGGGGCGACAGAAATGCAGCCGACTCACCCGCAGGACCAAGCGGTAACGGACGACCAGGCCACACCCACCCGCACCCGCGCGCGTCCGAAGCCCGGCGAGCGCCGCGTGCTGATCCTGCAGACGCTCGCGGCGATGCTCGAGGCGCCGAAGCGCGAGAAGATCACGACGGCCGCGCTCGCGGCCCGGCTCGACGTGTCGGAAGCCGCGCTGTACCGCCATTTCGCGAGCAAGGCCCAGATGTTCGACGGCCTGATCGAGTTCATCGAAACCACGTTCTTCGGCCTCATCAACCAGATCGCCGCGAAGGAGCCCGACGGCGTGCTGCAGGCGCGCGCGATCGCGCTGATGCTGCTCAATTTCGCGGCGAAGAATCCCGGCATGACGCGCGTGCTGACGGGCGAGGCGCTCGTCGGCGAGCACGAGCGGCTCGTCGAGCGCGTCGACCGGATGATCGAGCGTGTCGAGGCGACCGTCAGGCAGAGCCTGCGCGTCGCGGTGATGGAAGCGAACGCGCGCCGCGACGGCAACGCGCACGCGGACGCGGCGGGCGCGGTCCCGCTCCCCGCCGACTACGATCCTGCCGTGCGCGCGAACCTGCTCGTCAGCTACGTGATCGGCTGCTGGCATCGCTTCGAACGCAGCGGGTTCGCGAAAGCGCCCGGCGAGCAGGCCGACGCGAAGATCCGGCTGATCCTGCAGTGACGGTGCCCGGGCAGGCGCTGCTGAGCGGCGACGAGCCCTACCAACGGTCGAACGCCGCGGCCTGACCGAGTCGCGCAACTCTTTATGCAGAGTGGTACCCACCCTGGTTTTGCGAAGCTTCTCGAAGCGATGACGAAATAGGTTGAACCAGCACCCCGAAGCCTGTCTTTCGTGCCGGCTGCCGCTCGCGGCGAGCCGTGATTTTGCTAAGGACCGGGTGCGCGGATCTCATCGAGGCTGCGGGCGTGCTTCGGCGATCGCCCATCGGGCAAGCCGGATACATGCATGCAGACCGTTTCGACATCACAAAAAAGAAGCTTGCAAAAGGCGTTGGGTCCATACACGCACGAAAGTTCGTACACGTCCAATTTCAATTATCTCGTCTCTTCATTATTTTCGCCTATTCAAGCGAAATTCAGAAGGGGCAGCAATGCGATACAGGCTACAACGCGCCGGCGGGCTGCCCGCGTCCGGCGACATCGCGCCGCCGCGTCCGGCCGCCACATCGTCGCATGGCCGGCGCGGTCCGCGGCGGCTCGTGCATTCCGCGCTGATCGCCGGCGCCGCGCTGCCGCTCGCGCCGCTCGCCGAGGCCACGGCCGGTGGCGCGCAATACGCGAACGGGATCGCGCTCGAGGTCGCGCCGGGCGACTATGCAACGACGATCTCCGGCCAGCATGTGCTCTACGCGACCAACGGCGGCGTACTGACCACGGCCGGCAAGGTACGGCTGGCGTCGGCGGGTTTCGCCGCAGCAGGCGCCTATGCGGACGGCGTCGGCTCGCACATCGAGCTCGACGGCGCGGAAATTCGTACGATGAACATGCTCGGCATCGGCCTTCAGGCCCAGTATGGCGGCACGGTATCGGCGCGCGACGTCACGATCGACACCGAAGACGTCAGCGGACACGGTCTCTATATCAACGGTGGCCGCAACGACGGCAGTACCCCAAACCGGATCGACGTCTCCGGCGGCGCGATCCGCACGAGCGGCCGCGACGCGGCCGGCATCATGATCAACCATGCGCCAGGCTCCTCGATCAACGTGACGGATGCGCAGGTCCGCACGACCGGCGCGACCGCGTACGGCGTGTTTCTCAGCTATGACGACATCGGTGCGACGCTCGAGCGCGTGGATCTCGGCACGACGGGCGACCTCGCGTCGGCCGTCTACATGCCTGGCCAGTCGACGGCGACGATACGGGACTCGCATCTTCGGACCGAAGGAGACATGTCGCTCGGCGTGGATAGCCGCGCGGGCCATGTCGAACTCGCGCGCACGCGCGTGCTGACGCAAGGCGCGAGCGCGCACGGGCTGTACGCGTCGATGGAGTACGCGGCGACGCCGACGGTGCAGGCGACGGACACCGACGTCGTGACGACCGGCAACCGCTCGATCGGCGCGCTTGCCCGGCGCGGCGGACAGGTCGCGCTGTCGGGCGGCAGCATCGAAACCTTCGGTGAGCGATCGTACGGGTTGTTTGCTTCTGGCGCGAATTCGCTCGCGTCGCTGAGCGACGGCACACTCACGACACATGGCGCCGGCGCCCCAGCCGTCTACGCGGGCTCCCTCGCGCGCGTCGAATTGCGCAACACGGACGCGCGCACCACAGGCGACGACGCATGGGGAGCCGTCGTCACCGGCGGTTCGCTCACCGTCGACGGCGGTTCGCTCGCGAGCGAGCGTCATGGCGCCATCGAGGCTGCCGACGCGACGATCGCGTTGAAGAACGGCGCACACGTGACGGGCGGCAACGGCATGCTGCTGGCGGTCAATGCTGCGGCCGGCGCGCCCGTCAGCCTGTCGCTCGACGGCAACGCGCGCGCCGTCGGCGATATCGCGAACCTGCCGGACGACGACGGCCACGTGCCGCCCGCGGTGACGAACGTCGTGCTGTCGAACGGCTCGACGTGGCGCGGCGCAAGCGACGCGGTGCACACGCTGTCGCTCGATGGCGGCAGCAACTGGCACGTGACGGGCGATTCGACGATCGGATCGCTGTCGCTGAACGACTCGGCCATCACGTTCGCGCCGCCGTCACCGGGCACATTCCGTTCGCTCGTCGTGGCAGGCGACTACGCGGCGCGTCACGGCCGCGTCGTCGTCAACACCGTGCTCGGCGACGACGCGTCGCCGTCCGACCGGCTCGTGATCGACGGTGGCCGCGCGTCCGGCGATACAGCCATCGTCGTGCGGCGCGCCGGTGGCGACGGCGCGCAGACGACGGTCGGCATCCCGCTGGTCGAGACCCGCAACGGCGGTACGACCGATGCGACCGCGTTCACGCTCGATGCCGGGTCGGACGGCTACCGGAAGGGCTTCGGCACGCTGTCCGCGGGCGGCTACGACTACATGCTTGCACGCGGCGGCAACGGCGGCCGTGCGGAAGACTGGTATCTGGTGTCCGCCGCGAAACCTGTCGAACCGCCCCCTGTCGACCCACCGCCCGTCGAACCGCCGCCCATCGAGCCGCCGCCCATCGAGCCGCCACCCATCGAGCCGCCACCCATCGAACCGCCGCCAGCGCCCGATCCAGGCGAAGACAACTCGGCCACCCATCCGGAAACCATCGATCCGCCCCACCCCGCCGCCGTCGCACCGGAGCCGGACGCCTATCTCGCGAATGCCGACGCAGCCGCGGCGATGGCGATCCACACACTGCGCCAGCGTGAGAGCCGCTCGCTACGCAGCGACGGCCCGCGCTCGGGCCCGCTCGACGGCGCAGTCTGGGTGCGTGCGGAAGGTGAACTCGCGTCGCATTCCGGCGGCGAGCGCAGCGTGCGCGGCAACGGCCGCCTCGTGCACGCGGGCGCCGACCTGCTGCGCTTCGACGACGGCCGCGGCGGCAGTTTCCGGCTCGGTGCGATGGGGATGTACGGCAGTTTCACGAGCTGGTCGACGCGCACGCTGTGGAACGCGGCCGAGCAGCGCGAAGCGCCGGCGACCGCGCGCGGCAGCGTCGACGGCTACAACGTCGGCCTGTACGGTACGTGGTACGGCAATCGGGACATCCTGTCGGGGCCGTACGTCGATACGTGGTGGATGTACGGTGCCTACCAGAACTCGATCGGCGGCAGCCTCGCCGGCGATTCGTACCGGTCGAGCACGGTGACGGGCTCGGTCGAGGCAGGCTATTCGCTGCCGTTCTACGAACAGGGCGAGTCGCGCTTCTTCGTCGAGCCGCAGGCGCAGGTCGTCTATTCGCACTACCACGCATCGGCGCACGACGCGCCGTCCGGGCGCATCGGCACGCAAAGCGCGAACGACGTGCTGGCGCGGCTCGGCGTGCGCGTGCACGGCGTGACCGCGATGCCTGCGGGACGCGAATTGCGGCAGTTCGTCGAAGCGAACTGGTGGCACGGCCCCGGCTCGCGCTCGCTGACGATCGACCGCAACACGTTCGACTACGGCGTGCCGCGCGATCGCGCCGCGCTCGCGGCCGGCGCGACCGGGCAACTCACGAAGCGCGTGAGCGTGTCGGCGAGCATCGGCGTCGATACGGACTTCGGCGACTACGCGACCGTGAAGGGGCAGCTCGCGGCGAAGTACCGGTGGTAAAGGCGCCCCGACACCACGACGGCGCGCACGGACGCAGCCCGGACGACCGCGCGCCGCCCGCTGCGCCCCGCCGGCCGAACTTCGGCTATACTCTGCCGACTGCCGCCACCTTGGCGGCAGGTCGGAAGCGCGCCGATTTGCTGACTCGATTGCGGGCGCGCGAACCGGCCGGGGCCTTGGTTTGTCTTGGTCCCGGCGGTTCACTACAAATGCGGCTAAAGAGGTCGTCAGCCGCGCATCTTCGACTCCGCGCATCGCCGACACCATTTAGCCGCCCAGTCATAAGGCGGAACGAATGGAATCGATCGGCATCGTCGCTCCACAGACCATGCATTTCGCCGAACCGCTGCGCTTGCAAAGCGGCAGCGTGATCGGCAACTATCAGCTCGTCGTCGAGACGTACGGCGAGCTCAACGCCGCACGTTCGAACGCGGTGCTCGTCTGCCACGCGCTCAACGCGTCGCATCACGTCGCCGGCGTCTACGCGGACGATCCGCGCAGCACCGGCTGGTGGGACAACATGGTCGGCCCGGGCAAGCCGCTCGACACCAACCGCTTCTTCGTGATCGGCGTGAACAACCTCGGCTCGTGCTTCGGCTCGACCGGCCCGATGAGCACCGATCCGTCCACCGGCAAGCCGTACGGCGCGCGCTTTCCGGTCGTCACCGTCGAGGACTGGGTGCATGCGCAGGCACGCGTCGCCGACGCGTTCGGCATCGAGCGTTTCGCCGCGGTGATGGGCGGCAGCCTCGGCGGGATGCAGGCGCTCGCGTGGAGCCTGATGTATCCGGAGCGCGTCGCGCACTGCATCGACATCGCGTCGACGCCGAAGCTGTCCGCGCAGAACATCGCGTTCAACGAAGTCGCGCGCTCGGCGATCCTGTCCGACCCCGACTTCCACGGCGGCGACTACTACGCGCACGGCGTGAAGCCGAAGCGGGGCTTGCGCGTCGCGCGGATGATCGGCCACATCACCTACCTGTCCGACGACGACATGGCCGAGAAATTCGGCCGCGCGCTGCGCCGCGCCGACGGTGCGCTCGATGCGTACAACTTCAGCTTCGACGTCGAGTTCGAGGTCGAGTCGTACCTGCGCTACCAAGGCGACAAGTTCGCCGACTACTTCGACGCGAACACCTATCTGCTGATCACGCGCGCGCTCGACTACTTCGACCCGGCGAAGGCGTTCGACGGCAACCTGACGGCCGCGCTCGCGCACACGCAGGCGAAATACCTGATCGCGAGCTTCTCGACCGACTGGCGCTTCGCGCCGGCGCGCTCGCGGGAAATCGTCAAGGCGCTGCTCGACAACAAGCGCACGGTCAGCTACGCGGAGATCGACGCGCCGCACGGCCACGACGCGTTCCTGCTCGACGACGCGCGCTATCACAACCTGATCCGCGCCTATTACGAACGAATCGCCAACGAGGTGGGCGCATGAACCAGCAAGCGCTGAAATCCCTGTCCTCACGCGCGGACTTCCGCGCGATCGCCCGCTGGGTCGAGCCGCGCTCGACCGTGCTCGATCTCGGCTGCGGCGACGGCTCGCTGCTGTCGCTGCTGATGGAGGAACTGGACGTCACCGGCTACGGGATCGAACTGAACGACGCGGGCGTGCTCGCGAGCGCGAAGAACGGCATCAACGTGATCCAGCAGAACCTCGAGGACGGCCTGCGCCTGTTCGAGGACCACAGCTTCGACTTCGCGATCCTGTCGCAGACGCTGCAGACGATCCACCAGACCGCCGCGATCCTGCGCGAGACGGCGCGGGTCGGGCGCGAATGCATCGTGTCGTTCCCGAACTTCGGCTACTGGGCGCACCGGCTGTCGGTGCTGCGCGGCCGGATGCCGGTGTCGAAATCGCTGCCGTACCAGTGGCACAACACGCCGAACGTCCGGGTGCTGACGATCAAGGATTTCGAGGCGCTCGCGCCCGAGGTCGGCGTCACGATCCTCGACCGCATCGTGCTGCACGAAGGGCAGCCGATTCGATGGGGCGAGAACTGGCGTGGTAGTCTTGCTGTCTATCGCGTCAAGCGCAGCTGAGCCGGGGGGCCGTTGACGAACGGTACGGCCGGTCAGGTACGGCCGGTCAGGTACGGCCGGTCACGACCGGCCCGCGCCGTACGGGCGGCCGACACGCTGCGCCGCCCCGGCCGCCGCATGCGCTGCCGCCGCCCTAACGCCCAACGCCACCCAGTTCCAGTACATGTCCAAAACGCCACACGAGGCGCCCGCACTCACCGCTCACGAGGATCATCCCGGCTGGCGCGCCTTCCTGAACACGCACATGCTGATCTGCGTGTTTCTCGGCTTCACGTCCGGCCTGCCCCTCTTCACGCTCGTCTATCTCGTCCAGGCCTGGCTGCGCTCCGAAGGCGTCGACCTGAAGGCGATCGGCCTGTTCGCGCTGATCCAGTTCCCGTATACGTGGAAGTTCCTGTGGGCGCCGCTGATGGACCGCTACGTGCCGCACCTGCCCGGCTGGCGGCCGGGCCGCCGGCGCGGGTGGATGCTGCTCACGCAGATCCTCGTCGCGGGCGCGATCGCCGCGCTCGGCTTCGTGTCGCCGCGCGACTCGATCTGGACGGTCGCCGCGCTCACGACGCTCGTCGCGTTCTTCGGCGCGAGCTCGGACATCGTGATCGACGCGTATCGCCGCGAGCTGCTGCGCGACACCGAGCAGGGCCTCGGCAACGCGGTGCACGTGAACGCCTACAAGATCGCCGCGCTGATCCCGGGCTCGCTGTCGCTGATCCTGTCCGATCACCTGCCGTGGAGCGGGGTGTTCGCGTTCACCGGCGCGTTCATGCTGCCGGGCATCGTGATGACGCTGCTCGTGCGCGAGCCGGAAGTGATTGGCGCGCCGCCGCGCAACCTGCGCGACGCGGTGATCCTGCCGTTCCGCGAATTCATCCTGCGCGACGGCTGGGCCGGCGCGCTGCTCGTGATTGCGTTCATCTTCCTGTTCAAGCTCGGCGATACGATGGCGACGACGCTGTCGACGTCGTTCTTCCTCGACATCGGCTTCAACAAGACGCAGATCGGCGTGATCGCGAAGACGACCGCGTTCTGGGCGAGCCTCGCGGGCGGCATCATCGGCGGCGTCTGGCTCGTGAAGATCGGCATCGCGCGCGGGCTGTGGATCTTCGGCATCCTGCAGATCGTGTCGACGCTCGGCTTCGCGTGGCTCGCGAAGGCCGGCGCGCAGCCGGGGCTGATGGCCGCCGTCTACGGCTTCGAAACGTTCTCGACGGGCCTCACGCTCGCCGCGTTCACCGCGTACATCGCGAGCACCACCGACCCGCGCTACACCGCGACGCAGTTCGCGCTGTTCACGAGCCTCGCGTCGGTGCCGCGCACGCTCGCGTCCGCCGCGAGCGGCTACATCGTCGCCGACATGGGCTGGTTCAACTATTTCCTGCTGTGCGCCGCGCTCGGCATTCCCGGCATGCTGCTGCTGTTCAAGGTCGCGCCGTGGAACGGCGACGCACGCGACAACGGGGTCGCCCGTGCGCAATGACCGACTGCGGCGCCTCGCGCATCGCAGCGCATCGCTGAGCATCATCGCTGCGGCGGCGCTCGGCGCGGGTTTCGCGCACGCGGGCGACACGGGGGCGGCCGCGCCCGGCTCGGCGCCGTCGGCCGCGCCGAACCCGCCTGCGTTGCCCGCGCAGGCGATCTCCGCGCCAGCCACGCCGCCCGCACCACCGGCCGCGCCCGCCACCGCCGAGCCGGCCCAGCCGACCGGCGCCGCCGCGTCCGCGAAGGCGTACACGCCTGCGCCGCAACAGGTTCGCTTCGGCGAGGCGGTCGCATTCCGCACGTTGATTCCGTCGCCGTTGCTCGAGCAGCTGACCGCGAACGAATACGCGCAGATCGTGGTGGCCGCCGCCCAGGCCAACCGGCTGCTCCCCGCGAACCAGCCGCGCGTGAAACGCCTGCGCGCGATCGTCGCGAAGCTCGCGCCGTATTCGGTGAAGTGGAACGACCGGGTCAAGACGTGGTCGTGGGAAGTCAATGCGATCCGCTCGCGCGACATCCGCCTGTCCTGCCTGCCGGGCGGCAAGATCCTCGTCTACGGCGGGATGCTCGACCGTGTCCGCCTGAACGACGACGAGTTCGGCGTGCTGCTCGCGCACGGCATCGCGCATGCACTGCGCGAACACGCGCGCGGCAATTTCAGCGAAGCGTCGCAGACCTCGCTGCGCGCGGCGTCGCTGCCGCCGCTGTTCGGCGTCGGCGATCCGCTGCCGCAGCCGCTGAACCTCGGCGAGCGCCTGCAGACGCTGCGCTACGACCCGACCGACGAGACCGAAGCCGACGTGATCGGCGGCGACATCGCCGCGCGCGCCGGCTTCGACCCGCGCGCCGCGATCACGCTGTGGGACAAGCTCGCGGTTGCGACGCGTGCGAACAAGGCGACGGGCTACATCTACGCGCATCCGTACAGCGCCGCGCGCCGGCAGGATCTGCTGAACCGCCTGCCCGACCTGATGCCGCTGTACGCGAAAGCGATCGGCAAGCACGTCGACACGCTGCCCGACTACGCGGGGATCAGCGCGCAGCGACGCAAGGTCGTGCGGCGCTGAACGGGCTGCGCTATGCACAGCCCTTCGTCCCGGCCTACAGATCGATCGCCGTACGCGCCTCGAATCGCTGGCTCCCCATCTCGCGCATCCAGCGCACTTCGTCGCCGGGGCTGCGGCCGAACAGCCGCTTGAACTCGCGGCTGAACTGCGACGCGCTCGCGTAGCCGACCCGCGCGGCCGCCGTGCCCGCGCCCACCCCGTCCTGCACCATCATCAGCCGCGCCTGGTGGAGGCGCGCGGCCTTCACGTACTGCATCGGCGATGTCGCCGTCACGTGCTTGAACTGCGCGTGGAACACCGCGAGGCTCATGCCGGCCTCGCGCGCGAGCATATCGACGTCGAGATCGGCGGTCGGGTCCGCGTGGATGCGCGTCAGCGCCTTCGCGACGCGGCCGAAATGATGCCGCTGCACGAGCGCCGCGCGGATCGCGTCGCCCTGCGCGCCGGTCAGCACGCGGTACGCAATCTCGCGCATGATCGACGGCCCGAGCACGCGCGTGTCGTGCGGCGACACGAGCGTCTCGAGCAGCCGCAGCACCGCATCGGCGAGCGGCGTGTCGAGCGGGGTCGAATACACGCCGCGCGGCTCGCTGACGGCGGCGCCGCGCGTCTCGTCGAGCAGGATCGACAGCTCGGCGACCACCGCGAGATCGATACGGATCGAGATGGCGAGAAACGGCTCGTCCGCGCTCGCGAACGTCTCGCATTCGAACGGCAGCGGCACCGACAGCAGCAGATATTGCTGCGCGTCGTAGACGAACGACTGCTCGCCGAGATAGCCGAGCTTGCGCCCCTGGCAGACGACGACGATGCTCGGCTCGTACAGCACCGGCATGCGCGGCACCGGCCGGTTCACGCGAATGAAGCGCACGCCTTCGAGATCGGCACGCGTATCGCCTTGGTTCGGCGCGAGACGCCCGAGCAGGTCGATCATGCGGCGCTGCACGCGGTCACCGGTATCGGCAAAAAGGGGCTGGAAGCTCATCGGCGCAATCCTGTGCTGCAAGAGAAACTGGCTTGCAATGTAGCACTTCGAAAGCGTTTTTTCGGCAGCCGGGCGGCAATTCGAGAGGAATAGGCAAAGCTTCGAGATCTTCAGGTATTTCACCGTGGCGGCCTGCTCCTTACGATGGCGTCCTGTCTCGCCGCACCGCCACATGGTGCGACGGCAGTCTCTTTTGCCGAACCAGGAGCCACGCATGAGCACAACCTATGCCTACGCCGCGACCGACGCGCAGTCGCCGCTCGCCCCGTTCGAATTCCAGCGCCGCGCGCTGCGCGACCTCGACGTGCAGATCGAGGTCCTCTATTGCGGCGTCTGCCACTCGGACCTGCACCAGGCCCGCAACGAATGGAAGAACACGATGTATCCGGTCGTGCCCGGCCATGAGATCGTCGGCCGCGTGACCGCGACCGGCGCGCAAGTGTCGCGCTTCAAGGTCGGCGAACTGGTCGGCGTCGGCTGCCTCGTCGATTCGTGCCGCACCTGCGCGAGCTGCGCGGAAGGGCTCGAGCAGTATTGCGAGAACGGCTTCGTCGGCACCTACAACGGCCAGGATCGCGTGACCGGCGACATCACGTACGGCGGCTATTCGACGCAGCTCGTCGTCGACGAGGCGTTCGTGCTGCGCGTGCCGGAGACGCTCGATCCGGCCGGCGCCGCGCCGCTCCTGTGCGCGGGAATCACGACCTATTCGCCGCTGCGCCAGTGGAACGTCGGCCCCGGCAAGAAAGTCGGCATCGTCGGTCTCGGCGGCCTCGGCCACATGGGCGTGAAGCTCGCGCGCGCGATGGGCGCGCACGTCGTGCTGTTCACGACGTCGCCGTCGAAGGTCGAGGACGGCAAGCGGCTCGGCGCACACGAAGTGGTGATCTCGAAGGACGAAGCGCAGATGAACGCGCACCTGAACAGCTTCGACTTCATCCTGAACACGGTCGCCGCGCAGCACGACCTGAACCCGTTCCTGCACCTGCTGAAGCGCGACGGCACGATGACGCTCGTCGGCGCGCCGGAGCACGACCACCCGTCGCCGCAGGTGTTCAACCTGATCTTCAAGCGCCGCCGCCTCGCGGGCTCGCTGATCGGCGGAATCGCCGAGACGCAGGAAATGCTCGACTTCTGCGCGGAGCACGGCATCACGTCGGACATCGAAACGATTCCGATGCAGCAGATCAACGCCGCTTACGAACGGATGCTGAAGAGCGACGTGAAGTACCGGTTCGTTGTCGACATGGCATCGATCAAGCCGAAGCGCTGAGCATCAGGCGACGTGCGGCGATGGCTGTGCACGCCATTGCCGCGCCAAGCACAAAGGGCCGCGACATTCGCGGCCCTTTGTGCATCCGACGGCATCCGGCGCCCGCGCAACGCGCGGACCGGCTGCTTACTTGTAGTCGTAATCGACCGTCAGCGGCGCATGGTCGCTGAACTTGATGTCGCGGAAGATCGACGTCTGCTTCGCGGTGCTCGCGACACCCGGCGTCGCGATCTGGTAGTCGATCCGCCACCCGACGTTCTTCGCATACGCCTGGCCGCGGTTGCTCCACCACGTGTACTGCTCGGGACGCGCATCGAGGGTGCGGAACACGTCCACGTAGCCGACATCGTCGAACAGCTTCGTGAGCCATGCGCGCTCGTCCGGCAGGCAGCCCGAGTTCTTCTGGTTGCTCTTCCAGTTCTTGATGTCGATTTCCTTGTGGACGATGTTCACGTCACCGCACAGGATCACTTCGCGCTTCTTCTTCAGCTTGGCGAGATGCGGCATGAACTCGTCCATGAAGCGGTACTTCGCCTGCTGGCGCTCGTCGCCGCTCGAGCCGGACGGCACGTACACCGACACGACCGACAGCTTGCCGTAGCGCGCCTCGACGTAGCGCCCTTCCGAATCGAATTCGCTGCTGCCGAAGCCGATGATCACGTCGTCGGGCTCGTGGCGGCTGTACAGGCCTGCGCCGCTGTAGCCCTTCTTCTCCGCGTGGTGGAAGTAACTCTTGAAGCCGTGCGGCTCGACGAATTCGGCCGGCAGGTCGTCGGCCGAGACCTTGATCTCCTGCACGCATACGCAATCGGCGTTCTGCTCGCCGAGCCAGTCGAAGAAGCCTTTCTTCGCGGCGGAGCGGATGCCGTTCAGGTTGGCGGTAATCACACGCATCATGTCGGTTCCGTTCAGTGTTCTCAGGTTCGTATCGTAGCGCAGCGCCGCGTTGGCCGCGCACGGCCAGGCGCGCGTGCCCGGCCGCGCCTAGCTGATCTTCACGCCTTCGAGCTCGGGCTTCGGCGGCGGGAATTCCAGCTTCATGTCGGTCAGCGTGCGCAGCAGCAGCTCGGCGATCATCACGTTGCGGTGCGTCTTCGAGTTCGCCGGAATCACGTACCACGGCGCATGCTCGGCCGACGTCGCGGCGAGCGCGTCGCGGTAGGCGGCCTGGTACCCATCCCAGTGCTTGCGCGCGTCGAGATCGGAGATGTCGAACTTCCAGTGCTTGTTCGGATCGTCGACCCGCGCCTGCAGCCGGTCGCGCTGCTCGTCCTTCGAGATGTGCAGGAAGCACTTGATGACCGTCGTGCCGTTCTCGACGAGCATCGTCTCGAAGTCGCGGATCTGCCGGTAGCGGCGTTCGCACTCCTTGTCGTCGATCGTCCCCAGCACGCGCGGCACGAGCACGTCCTCGTAGTGGCTGCGGTTGAAGATCGCGAGCTCGCCGGCCGCCGGCACCTGCGCGTGCACGCGCCACAGGAAGTCGTGCGCAGCCTCGATCGGCGTCGGCGCCTTGAACGACACGACGCGCAGGCCCAGCGGGTCGACCTCGCGGAACACCGCGCGCACGGTGCCGTCCTTGCCGCTCGTGTCCATTCCCTGCAGCACGAGCAGCACGCGCTTCTTCTGCTGCGTGTGCAGCCGTTCCTGCTGCGTGTCGAGCTCCGTCGACACGGCCGACAGCCGTTCGCGGTCGGTTTCCTTCGAGCCCGACGAGAACGGCTTCGCGGACGGATCGAACGCGTCGAGCGCGAACGCCGCGGCGTCCTTCTCGCGCGTGTGGTACGGCACCCGGTAGTCGTCGAGCGACGGTTGTTTCGCCATGCGTTCCTCCGTGTGACGGCGCGCACGCGGCGTGCGCACCCGTTAAAACGGGCCGCCCCGAACAGCGTCGGCGGCGGCCCGTCGTCAAGCGCGGTTCAAGGCGTGCGCCGCTTACCCGAGCTTCTTCTTCAGCAGTTCGTTGACCTGCTGCGGGTTTGCCTTGCCCTTCGTCGCCTTCATCGCCTGGCCGATCAGCGCATTGAACGCCTTTTCCTTGCCCGCGCGGAATTCCTCGACCGATTTCGCGTTCGCCGCGAGCACCTCGTCGATGATCGCCTCGAGCGCGCCGGTGTCGGAGATCTGCTTCAGGCCCTTCGCGTCGATGATGCGATCGGCGGCAGCTTCGTCGGTCGCCTTCTCGTCCCACATCGTCGAGAAGATTTCCTTCGCGATCTTGTTCGAGATCGTGCCGTCGGCAATGCGCTGCAGCACGAGCGCGAGCTGCGCGGCCGACACCGGGCTCGCGTCGATCTCGATGCCGTCGCGGTTCAGCTGCGACGACACGTCGCCCATCAGCCAGTTCGCTGCGATCTTCGCGTTCGCTGCGCCGGCCTTCGCGACCACCGCCTCGAAGTACGCGGCCATCGCCTTGCCCGACGTCAGCACGCCCGCGTCATACGCGGACACGCCGTACTGCTCGACGAAGCGCTGCTGCATCGCGGCCGGCAGCTCGGGCATGCCGGCCTGCACGCGCTCGACCCAGTCGGCGCCGATCACGAGCGGCATCAGGTCCGGATCCGGGAAGTAGCGGTAGTCGTGCGCGTCTTCCTTGCTGCGCATCGAGCGCGTCTCGCGCTTGTCCGGGTCGTACAGGCGGGTTTCCTGCACGACTTCGCCGCCGTCCTCGATCAGCTCGATCTGGCGGCGCACTTCGAAGTTGATCGCTTCCTCGAGGAAACGGAACGAGTTCAGGTTCTTGATCTCGGCGCGCGTGCCGAACTTCTCCTGGCCGACCGGGCGCACCGACACGTTCGCGTCGCAACGGAACGAGCCTTCCTGCATGTTGCCGTCGCAGATGCCGAGCCACACGACGAGGCCGTGCAGCGCCTTCGCATACGCGACCGCCTCGGCCGCGCTGCGCATTTCCGGCTCGGTGACGATTTCGAGCAGCGGCGTGCCCGCGCGGTTCAGGTCGATGCCCGTCATCCCCGCGAAGTCTTCGTGCAGCGACTTGCCTGCGTCCTCTTCGAGGTGCGCGCGGGTCAGGTTGACGGTCTTCGAATACGCGTCCTTGCCGGCCTTTTCATTCGCCGGCACCTGGATCGTGATCTGGCCGCCCTGCACGACCGGAATCTCGTACTGGCTGATCTGATAGCCCTTCGGCAGATCCGGGTAGAAATAATTCTTGCGCGCGAACACACTGCGCGGCGCGACGGTCGCGCCGATCGCGAGGCCGAAGCGGATCGCCCGCTCGACCGCGCCGCGGTTCAGCACCGGCAGCACGCCCGGCAACGCGAGGTCGACCGGACAGGCTTGCGTGTTCGGCTCCGCGCCGAACTGCGTCGGCGCGCCCGAGAAAATCTTCGAGACCGTCGACAGTTGCGCGTGCGTCTCGAGACCGATAACGACTTCCCATTGCGTCATATTCATGCCTCCCGCCGAGCCGCCTCAAGGGAGGCATGCGCCCCCTCGCGGGGCAGCGAACAAAGTGAGCGTGGGGGCTCGTTCCCCACCCCCGCCGGAACTTGCTTGTGCCAATCGGTCGCGCGCTGGAACGCGTCGGCGACCTGCAGCATCCGGGCTTCGTTGAAATAGTTGCCGATGATCTGCAGGCCGACCGGGCGCTTCGCGTTCGCGCCCGCGCCGAAGCCGCACGGCACGCTCATGCCGGGCAGGCCCGCGAGGCTCACCGACAGCGTGTAGATATCCGCGAGATACATCTGCACCGGATCGTCGCCCTTCGCGCCGAGGTCCCATGCGACCGTCGGCGACGCCGGGCCCATGATCACGTCGCAGGACTTGAACGCTTCCTGGAAATCCTGCGCGATGATGCGGCGGATCTTCTGCGCCTGCAGGTAATACGCATCGTAGTAGCCGTGCGACAGCACGTAGGTGCCGACCAGGATGCGGCGCTTCACCTCGGGCCCGAAGCCCTCGGCGCGCGACTTCTTGTACATGTCGAGCAGGTCGCGGTACTCGGCCGCGCGGTGGCCGAAGCGCACGCCGTCGAAGCGCGACAGGTTCGACGATGCCTCGGCCGGCGCGATCACGTAATAGACGGGGATCGACAGCTCGGTCTTCGGCAGCGACACGGGCACGAGCGTCGCGCCGAGCGCTTCGTATTGCTTGAGCGCCGCGTCGATCGCCGCGCGCACGTCGTCGGCGAGGCCGTCGCCGAAGTATTCGTTCGGCAGGCCGATGCGCAGGCCCGCGAGCGGCCTGGCCGCATCGTTGCCGGGCGCCCACGGCTCGCCGAGGTGGCGCGTGAAATCCTCGTCGTCGCGCTCGAGGCTCGTCGAGTCGCGCTCGTCGAAGCCTGCCATCGCGTTGAGCAGCAGCGCGCAGTCGGCGGCGCTCTGCGCCATCGGGCCGCCCTGGTCGAGCGACGACGCGAACGCGATCATCCCGTAGCGCGACACGCGGCCGTAGGTCGGCTTGATGCCCGTCACGCCGGCGAACGACGCCGGCTGGCGGATCGAGCCGCCCGTGTCGGTGCCGGTCGCGGCCGGCGCGAGGCGCGCGGCGACGGCGGCCGAGCTGCCGCCCGAGCTGCCGCCCGGCACCGCGCGCGTGTCCCACGGGTTCTTCACGGGGCCGAATGCCGAGTTCTCGTTCGACGAGCCCATCGCGAACTCGTCCATGTTGGTCTTGCCGAGCGTGACCATGCCGGCCGCCGACAGGCGGGCGACGACGGTCGCGTCGAACGGGCTCGCGTAGTTCGCGAGCATCTTCGAGCCGGCGGTCGAGCGCCAGCCGCGCGTGACGAACACGTCCTTGTGCGCGATCGGCAGGCCGGTCAGCGCGCCGGCCGCGCCGCGCGCGAGCTCGGCGTCGGCGGCCTTCGCCTGCGCGAGGGTGAGATCGGCGTCGACATGGACGAACGCGTTCAGGTCCTGCGCGGCGTCGATCCGTTTCAGGTAGTGCTGGGCCAGCTCGACGGCCGAGCATTCCTTGGCGGCGAGCGCGGCGCGCAGTTCGGTCAGGCTTTTTGCGTGCATTGAGTGATTTTCCTGGGAATTCCTGGGCGCGTGCGGCGCAAAGTGGTACGAAGTGGCCATGAAGCGGCGCGCACGCTTGTAGTCGAACGCTTACTCGATCACCTTCGGCACGAGGTAGAGGCCGTCCTGGACGGCCGGCGCCGGCTGCTGGTTGTCGTCGCGGTTCACGGTTTCCGTGACGGCGTCGTCGCGCAGGCGCTGCGCGACTTCCTGGATCTGTTCGATCGGGTGGGCGAGCGGCGCGATGCCGGTGGTGTCGACTGCCTGCATCTGCTCGACGAGGCCGAAGAATTCATTGAGCTGGCCGAGCGTATGCTCGGCGTCGGCGTCGGCCATTTCGAGCCGCGCAAGGTGCGCGATGCGTTTCACATCGGTCAGGGTCAGGGCCATGCGGTCACCGGAAAACAAGGCGGCGCAGCACGCGAAATGCGGGGCTGCGGCGTGGGTTGGAGGGTGCGATCCCACCCTCAAAAATCGGGGACGAAGCGGCAAAAATACCGTCCGTTTCGATTCAAATACCGCGAAATTATAAGGTATCATTACGCGTTCGACCCAAACCCGGCAGCCTTTTCCCGCACCGTTTCGCCCCGCTTCGGCAAGCCGTGCGAGCTTCGTGCGACTCCCGGTAGATTTCACTCGCAGCTTCGAGCGCCGCGGCGGCCGCTTCCGCCACGATCCGAGGCTGTTATTTTTTCCGCTGCCCGCCCTCGGCGATCGCTATGCAGGGCCGGCCCAGAGCGAAACAGGATTCTGAATGTTCGGTTTTTTGCGCAGCTACTTCTCCAACGATCTCGCGATCGACCTCGGCACCGCAAACACCCTGATCTACATGCGCGGCAAGGGCATCGTGCTCGATGAGCCGTCCGTGGTGTCGATCCGCCAGGAAGGCGGCCCCAACGGCAAGAAGACGATCCAGGCGGTCGGCAAGGAAGCCAAGCAGATGCTCGGCAAGGTGCCCGGCAACATCGAGGCGATCCGCCCGATGAAGGACGGCGTGATCGCCGACTTCACGGTGACCGAGCAGATGATCAAGCAGTTCATCAAGACGGCCCACGAGTCGCGCATGTTCTCGCCGTCGCCGCGCATCATCATCTGCGTGCCGTGCGGCTCGACCCAGGTCGAGCGCCGCGCGATCAAGGAAGCGGCCCACGGTGCAGGCGCATCGCAGGTCTACCTGATCGAGGAGCCGATGGCGGCCGCGATCGGCGCCGGCCTGCCGGTGTCGGAAGCGACGGGCTCGATGGTCGTCGACATCGGCGGCGGCACGACGGAAGTCGGCGTGATCTCGCTCGGCGGCATCGTCTACAAGGGCTCGGTGCGCGTCGGCGGCGACAAGTTCGATGAAGCGATCGTCAACTACATCCGCCGCAACTACGGGATGCTGATCGGCGAGCAGACCGCCGAGGCGATCAAGAAGGAAATCGGCTCCGCCTTCCCGGGCTCCGAAGTCAAGGAAATGGAAGTGAAGGGCCGGAACCTGTCGGAAGGCATTCCGCGCAGCTTCACGATCTCCAGCAACGAAATTCTCGAAGCGCTGACCGATCCGCTGAACCAGATCGTGTCGTCGGTGAAGATCGCGCTCGAGCAGACCCCGCCGGAACTCGGCGCGGACATCGCGGAACGCGGGATGATGCTGACGGGCGGCGGCGCGCTGTTGCGCGACCTCGACCGCCTGCTCGCGGAAGAAACCGGCCTGCCGGTGCTCGTCGCGGAAGATCCGCTCACCTGCGTCGTGCGCGGCTCGGGCATGGCGCTCGAGCGCATGGACAAGCTGGGCAGCATCTTCTCGTACGAGTGATCGTCTAAGCTGTTTCGTTGACATGACGCACCCGCGGCGTGGCCGGCTCGCTCGTTTAGAACGAACCGCCGCGCCGTTTGCGCGTCTGAGCATCATTTAACCGATCACATGCGCCCGGCGCCGACCATGGAATACAGTCCGCCGCCCCTCTTCAAGCAAGGCCCTCCCGCGCTCGCGCGGCTCATCTTCTTCGTCGCCGTCGCGATCGCACTGCTCGTGTCGGACGCGCGCTTCAACACGCTCGAGATCGTCCGCGGGGTGCTCGGCACCGTGCTGTATCCGCTGCAGCGCGCAGCGCTCGTGCCGCGCGACCTGTTCATGGGCGCGGCCGACATCGCCACGACCGGCGCGACGCTGCGCCACGACAACCAGCAATTGCGCGCGCGCAACCTGCAGCTGTCGACGCAGGCCAACCAGGCCGCCGTGCTCGCGCAGGAGAACATGCATCTGCGCGCGGTGCTCGAGCTGCGCCAGCACATCGCGACGCAGTCGACGCCCGTCGAGATCCAGTACGACACCGCCGACCCGTTCACGCAGAAGATCGTGATCGGGCAAGGCTCGCAGCAAGGCATCCAGAACGGCGCGCCCGTCGTCAGCGAAGACGGCGTGGTCGGCCAGGTCACGCGCGTGTTCCCGCTGCAGGCCGAAGTCACGCTGATCACCGACCGCGATCTCGCGATTCCGGTCCAGGTGCTGCGCACCGGCCTGCGCAGCGTGATCTACGGCACGCCGAAGGGCGATTCGCTCGACCTGCGCTTCGTGCCGACGAGTTCCGACGTCATCGTCGGCGACGAGCTCGTGACGAGCGGCCTCGACGGCGTCTATCCGCCGGGCCTGCCGGTCGCGAAGGTCGTGCGCGTCGACAAGCTCGCCGACACCGCATTCGCACGCGTGACCTGCGCACCGGTCGCAGCCGTGCGCGGCGCGCGGCAGATGCTGGTGCTGCATTACCAGAACGACATCCCGCCGCGCCCGGCCGAGCCGGAACCGGCCACCGACAAGAACGCGAAGGGCGGCAAGAAGGCCGCCAAGGCGGCCGCAAAGCCGGCCGACAAGGCCGCCGACGCAGGCGCGCAGCCGGCCGCCGCCGCGCCGCCGGGCGCGAAGCCCGCGCCGGCCGCCAAGGGCGCGCCGGCCAAACCCGCCGCCGCACCTGCGAAGCCCGCGGCTGGGCAATCAGGAGCCCAGCGATGAACCGCCCGCAATACATCCTGCAGCCGGTCAACCCGTACTTCATCGTCTTCAGCCTCGCCGCCGCGTTCCTGCTGAACCTGATGCCGTGGGGCCGCCTGCCCGGCATCCCCGACTTCGTCGCGCTCGTGCTGCTGTTCTGGAACATCCACCAGCCGCGCAAGGTCGGGATGGGCGTCGCGTTCGCGCTCGGCATCCTGATGGACGTGCACGACGCAGGCCTGCTCGGCGAGCATGCGCTCGCGTATACGCTGCTGTCGTACGGTGCGATCACGATCCACCGCCGCGTGCTGTGGATGCCGATCGGCGTGCAGGTGCTGTACGTGACGCCGCTGCTCGTCGTCGCGCAGCTCGTGCCGTTCGTGATCCGCCTCGTGATGGGCGCCGCGTTTCCCGGCTGGCGCTACCTGGTCGACGGTTTCGTCGAGGCCGCGCTGTGGCCCGTCGCGAGCCACCTGCTGCTGATGCCGCAGCGCCGTCCGGTCGATCCGGACGACACGCGCCCCATCTGAGCCGCGCCCGCGCCGCCTGGATCGAGCCTTGAACACCCGCCGCCCGTTCACCCGCCGCGCGCTGCGTCACGGGCAGGCGCCACGCCCGTGTGCGTTCGCCGCGCGCGGGTCCGATCGACCGTAATCGCATGACCGAATTCAACGACACCCAACAGCAGCTCTCGAGGTTTCGCTTCCGCGTCGCGGCGGCGGGCCTGTTCGTGTTCGTCTGCTTCGGGCTGATCGCGAGCCGTTTCTTCTACCTGCAGCTGTTCCAGCACGGCAAGTACGCGCTGCAGGCCGAGGAAAACCGCATCTCGGTCGCGCCGATCGTGCCGAACCGCGGCATCATCACCGACCGCAACGGCGTCGTGCTCGCGAAGAACTACTCGGCGTACACGCTCGAGATCACGCCGTCGAAGCTCACCGACACGCTCGAGAACACGATCGACAAGCTGTCGACGATCGTCCAGATCGACGCGCGCGACCGCCGCCGCTTCAAGAAGCTGCAGGAAGACTCGAAGAACTTCGAGAGCCTGCCGATCCGCACCCGCCTCACCGACGACGAAGTCGCGCGCTTCACCGCGCAGCGCTTCCAGTTCCCCGGCGTCGACGTGCGCGCGCGGCTGTTCCGCCAGTACCCGCTCGGCACGACGGCCGCGCACGTGATCGGCTACATCGGCCGGATCTCGAAGCGCGACCAGGACAAGATCGACGCGATGAGCGACGACAACGACAGCGATCAGGAAAACTACGATCCCCGCCGCGACGCGAACAACTACAAGGGCACCGACTACATCGGCAAGATCGGCGTCGAGCAGAGCTACGAGACCGAGCTGCACGGCCTGACCGGCTTCGAGGAAGTCGAGGTGACGGCCGGCGGCCGGCCGGTGCGCACGCTGTCGCGCACGCAGGCGACGCCCGGCAACAACCTCGTGCTGTCGCTCGACATCGGGCTGCAGCAGGTCGCCGAGCAGGCGTTCGCCGGCAAGCGCGGCGCGCTCGTCGCGATCGAGCCGAAGACGGGCGACGTGCTTGCGTTCGTGTCGTCGCCGAGCTTCGACCCGAACTCATTCGTCGACGGCATCGACCAGCAGACCTGGGACGAGCTGAACAACTCGCCCGACAAGCCGCTGCTGAACCGCCCGCTGCACGGCACCTACCCGCCGGGCTCGACCTACAAGCCGTTCATGGCGCTCGCGGGCCTGACGCTCGGCAAGCGCACGCCGAGCTGGGGCATCCAGGATCCCGGCTACTTCACGTTCGGCGGCCATACGTTCCGCAACGACGTGCGCTCGGGCCAGGGTTTCGTCGACATGAACAAGGCGATCATGGTGTCGAACGACACCTACTTCTACATGCTCGCGCGCGACCTCGGCGTGAACGCGATCGCGAGCTTCATGAAGCCGTTCGGCTTCGGCCAGATCACCGGCATCGACATCCAGGGCGAGGCGCGCGGCATCCTGCCGTCGCCGGACTGGAAGCGCAAGACCTTCAAGAAGGCCGCGCAGCAGAAGTGGTTCGACGGCGAGACGATCAGCCTCGGGATCGGCCAGGGCTACAACTCGTTCACGATCCTGCAGCTCGCACACGCGACCGCGACGCTCGCGAACAACGGCGTCGTGATGAAGCCGCACCTCGTGAAGGAAGTCGAGGATCCGATCACGCGCGGGCGCCACCTGACGGTGCCGAAGGAAAGCGACGTGATCCCGCTCAAGCAGTCGGATATCGACGTCGTGAAGCGCGGGATGGAGAACGTGATCGAGAACCCGTCCGGCACCGCGTACAAGCTGTTCCGCGGCACGCCATACCTCGCCGCCGGCAAGACCGGCACCGCGCAGGTGTTCTCGCTGCAGGGCGGCAACTACAAGGGCCACCTGCTCGCCGAGCACCTGCGCGACCACGCGCTCTTCATCGCGTACGCGCCCGTCGACCATCCGCAGATCGCGCTCGCGCTGATCGTCGAGAACGGCGGCTGGGGGGCGCAGGCGGCCGCGCCGATCGCGCGCCGCGTGCTCGACTTCTACCTCGTCGATCGCCAGAAACCGGAAAACGAGGTGGCCGCCGTCGCCGCCGCCGCGTCGGCGACCGAGCCGATCAACGCGCCGGTGATCGGCGATGCGTCGAAGGCCGTGACCGTCGCGGCCGGCTTCAAGGCGCTGCCGCAGCCGGTCGTGCCGACCGCGGCCAGCGCGGCGGACGCGGCGTCGGCCGCATCGGCGCCGGAACCCTCGGGCGCATCCGCGGCCAGCGCCGCGGCGCCGGTGGCCGCGAGCCTGCCGCCGATCCGGCGCATGCCGCACCGGCCGCGCCGGCCTGCAAGCGACGCGCAGCCGCTGGCCGCCGCGCCGCGGGACGACAACCGTGCAACGTCCGCCGCGAAGACGGCGGACGCCGGCACCGCTCATTAACGGAGAAAGGCATGCAATTCGACAAGCGCGCCTGGCTCGACAAGATCAAGCAGATGTTCGCGGGCTTCGACCGCCCGCTCGCCCTCATCGTGTTCCTGCTGCTGTGCGTCGGCATCGTCACGCTGTACAGCGCGAGCATCGACATGCCGGGCCGGGTCGAGGACCAGTTGCGCAACATCCTGCTGACGTTCGTGCTGATGTGGGTGATCGCCAACATCCCGCCGACGACGCTGATGCGCTTCGCGGTACCGCTCTATACGTTCGGCGTCGCGCTACTGGTCGCGGTCGCGCTGTTCGGGATGACCAAGAAGGGCGCGAAGCGCTGGCTGAACGTCGGCGTCGTGATCCAGCCGTCTGAGATCCTGAAGATCGCCACGCCGCTGATGCTCGCGTGGTACTACCAGCGCCGCGAAGGCGGCGTGCGCTGGTACGACTTCGTCGCCGCGTTCGGCATCCTGCTGCTGCCGGTCGGGCTGATCGCGAAACAGCCCGACCTCGGCACCGGCCTGCTCGTGTTCGCCGCCGGCTTCTTCGTGATCTACCTCGCGGGCCTGTCGTTCAAGCTGATCGTGCCGGTGCTCGTCGCCGGCGTGATCGCGGTCGGCTCGATCGCGGTATTCGAGGAGCGGATCTGCCAGCCGGAAGTGCAGTGGCCGCTGATGCACGATTACCAGAAGCATCGCGTCTGCACGCTGCTCGACCCGACCTCCGACCCGCTCGGCAAGGGCTTCCACACGATCCAGGCGGTGATCGCGATCGGCTCCGGCGGCGTGCTCGGCAAGGGCTACCTGAAGGGCACGCAGGCGCACCTCGAGTTCATTCCGGAAAAGCACACCGACTTCATCTTCGCGGTGTTCTCCGAGGAGTGGGGCCTGGCCGGCGGTCTCGTGCTGCTCACGCTGTACATGGCGCTGATCGCGCGCGGGCTGTACATCGCCGCGCAGGGCGCGACACTGTTCGGCCGGCTGCTCGCCGGATCGCTCACGCTCGCGTTCTTCGTCTATGCGTTCGTCAATATCGGGATGGTGAGCGGCGTGCTGCCCGTCGTCGGCGTGCCGCTGCCGTTCATGAGCTACGGCGGCACTGCGCTCACGACGCTCGGCATCGCGATCGGCATGATCATGAGCGTCGGCCGGCAGAGACGCTTGATGAAAAGCTGACCGGGGATCGGTCTCGGGCGGCGGCGCGTCGTACGTGCCGCCGCATTGCGGTGTTATTGCGTCGTCATTGCGGCGTCCCGTGCGGGCTCGAGTCGGTCGCCGGGCCCTGCGCCTTCAGGCGCTCGCTCAGCTCCTTGAATTTCAGGCCGGCCGTCTCGTCGCCCTGCGCGGCCGCCGCCGCGTAATACGCGCGCGCGATGTTCAGGTTCTGCTCGACGCCGTCGCCGCCGCGCTCGTAGAACGATGCGGTCACGTACTGCGCGGTCGGCTCGCCGGCGTCGGCGGCCTGCTTGTACCAGACGAACGCCTGGCGGTTGTCGCGCGGCGTCCCGCGCCCGTCGAGGAACTGGTTCGCGAGCGACAGCTCGGCCTGCACGTGGCCCTGCCGCGCCGCCTTCAGGAACCAGCGATGCGCTTCAGCGGGATTGCGCGCGACGAACTCGCCGTCGTCGAGCATCCGGCCGTACACATACTGCGCATGCGACATGTTCGCGTCTGCCGCGCGCCGCAGCCAGCGCACGCCCTCGTCGACATTCGCCGTCACGCCCTCGCCCGTCAGCAGCATCATCGAGTAGTTGAATTCCGCGAGACGGTCGCCGCGCTCGGCCGCGTCGCGGAACTGCACGAGCGCGGCCCGAAAGTTGCCCGCGTTGTAGTCGGCGATCGCGGACTGCGTCTCGCGCGCCGCGTCCGGCTGCGTGCGAGCGCCCGGCGCATTCTGCGCGCTCTGCGAACTCTGCGCGGCTGCCAGGCCGCAGGCGGCCCACAGGCCGAGTGCCGCGGCGCCTGCACGCAGCGCGCCTGCATGGGCGCGCGCCCAGTCGCACGCACCGTCGCACGCACCGTCGATGCCGTTCATGACCGCACCTCCTGCAGCGCCTGCCGCGTCGCGCGCAGCAGCCAGCTCACGTCGGCGGACAGCGAGATCATCCGGTAGCCGGCCTCGCGGTATTGGCGCGCGGCCGCCGTGTCCGCCGCAAAGATGCCGACCGCGACACCCGCCTGCCGGCCCGCCGCGAGCACACGCGCCATCGCCGATTCGACGTCCGGATGCCGGATATCGCCGAGGTGCCCGAGGCTCGCCGCCAGGTCGGCCGGGCCGATGAACAGGCAGTCGATGCCGGGCGTCACCGCAATCCGCTCCACGTCGTCGACGCCGCGCGCCGATTCGATCTGCGCGATCACCGCGACCTGCGCATTCGCGGTCTGCAGATAATCGCGCCGCATCCCGAATGCCGCCGCACGCACCATCCCCGCGACGCCGCGCTGCCCGTCCGGCGATTCCGGCGACGGGTAGCGGGTGAGCCGCACCGCGTGCGCGGCGTCGTCGACGCTTTCGATGCTCGGGAACATCAGCGTGCGCGCGCCCGCGTCGAGCGCGCGCTTCACGAGCCACGGCTCGCGCGCCGGCACGCGCACGACCGGCTCGCTCGGCAGGTGCGCGGCGGCCAGCGCCCGCAGCTGCGACGCGACGTCGTGGCTGTCGTTCGGCGCGTGCTCCATGTCGATGCAGAGCCAGTCGTAGCCGGCATGCGCGAGCGCCTCGGCGGCGGCGTCGCTCGCAAGCGTCAGCCACAGGCCGTACAGCGGGTCGTCGCCGTCGTGCAGACGTTGTTTGAGGGAATTGGTGAGCGTGCTCATCGAAACGGCCTCCTGGCGGAACGGCAATCGAAAGGGACAAGCAACAGGCGGGGCGCGACGCCGGACGGCGCCGGGCAGTCGAATCGTTCGGCGGCGGCGCCGGACCCGGCCGTCGAACGTCAGTCGGTCGATGGCGGCCGATCTGACAGCGCAAACCGCTCGACCGCGGCGCGTGGACGCATTTCGCGACGCCACGCAACGATCATAGCGCGGCGCCGTACGGAATGTGGGAACGGACAGGCCGGCGGGCCGGAACGGATGACGGCGGTGGCGCGCCGTGGCGGGCAGCCCGCACCGGCGTGCGGGACTGCCGCGAAGGGAAGCTCAGCGGATCAGCGGCCGGGCTCGCGCTCGACGTCGGCCCAGCAGTTCGGGGTTTCGTACAGGCGCACGCGCTCGAGGCGCAGGTTCACGCCGTAGTGCGCGTCGTAGACGTTCGCGAGGATGTCGAACGCGATCGCAGCGAGGTTCTCGACGGTCGGGATCCGGTCGATCACGACGGTCTTGTGGTCGGCCATCTGCTCGAGGAACGAGCGTACGACCTCGTCGCGTGCATAGACGAGGAACGCGTGATCCCATTTGCCGACCAGATGCTCCATGGCAAGCGCTTTCACGTCGGCGAAATCCATCACCATGCCGCGGTCGGGCGCGCCCTCGACATCGACGAGATCGCCGCGCAGCGTGATTTCGAGCACGTAGCGATGGCCGTGCAGGTTCCTGCACTGGCTGCGGTGATCGGGGATGCGGTGGCCCGCGTCGAATTCGAGTTTTCGGGTAATCAGCACGATGTCAAAAGCCGTGGCTCAGGGAATGTTCAGATATTTGTGCGTCTGCATCGACAGGCGCCATTGCGGATGGCGCTTGCACCAGTCGATCGCGAGCTTCGTGTTGAGGTCGCGCGACGGGCCGTCCATCGGCTGGACGAGGAAATAGTCGAAGTCGAGCTTCGCGTAGTCGGCGAGCCGCTGGTTGTCCTGCGGGATCACGACCTTCAGCTCGTTGCCCTTCGTGACGACGAGCGGCGCGTCGGCCTTCGGGCTCACGCAGATCCAGTCGATCGTTTCGAGCACCGGCAGCGAACCGTTGGTCTCGATCGCAATTTCGAAGCCTTCCGCATGCAGCGCGTCGACGAGCGGCTGGTCGAGCTGCAGCATCGGCTCGCCGCCCGTGCAGACGACGAAGCGGTGTGCCTCGCCTTCCGGCCACAGGCTCGCGACCTTCGCGGCGAGCGCCGCGGCGTTCTTGAACTTGCCGCCGTTCTCGCCGTCGGTGCCGACGAAGTCCGTATCGCAGAAGCGGCACACCGCTGCTTCGCGGTCTTCTTCGCGGCCCGACCACAGATTGCAGCCGGCGAACCGGCAGAACACGGCCGGACGGCCCGCATTCGCGCCCTCGCCCTGCAACGTGTAGAAAATTTCCTTGACCGCGTAAGTCATCGTTCCTGGTCCGGCTCGCGCCGTGCGTTGTCGATCAGTTCATCCATTGTGCGCCGCCGCGCGCACGCGTCACAGCGGCGCTTCGGTCACCCGTTCGCCCTTCAGGTAAGCCTCGTAGCCGCGCTTGCGCAGCTTGCAGGCCGGGCATTCGCCGCAGCCGAAACCCCAGTCGTGCAACTCGGCGCGCTCGCCGACATAGCACGTATGCGTCTCGACGCGAATCAGCTCGACGAGCGCCGGGCCGCCAAGCTGCTCCGCGAGTTGCCAGGTCTGCGCCTTGTCGAGCCACATCAGCGGCGTCTCGAGCACGATGCGCGTGTCCATCCCGAGGTTCAGCGCGACCTGCAGCGCCTTCATCGTGTCGTCGCGGCAGTCCGGATAACCGGAGAAGTCGGTTTCGCACATCCCGCCGACCAGCACGCGCAGCCCGCGGCGGTAGGCGATCGCCGCGGCGATCGTCATGAACAGCAGGTTGCGGCCCGGCACGAACGTGTTCGGCAGCCCGTTCGCCGACGTCTCGATCTCGATCGCGCGCGTCATCGCCGTATCGCTGATCGCGCCCAGCACCGACAGGTCGATCATGTGATCGTCGCCGAGCCGGTCCGCCCACGCGGGAAACTGGCGCTTCAGCGCTTCGCGCACGCCTTCGCGGCACTCCAGCTCGACGCGATGGCGCTGGCCGTAGTCGAAGCCGAGGGTCTCGACCGTCTGGTAACGCTCGAGCGCCCATGCCACGCACGTGGCCGAATCCTGCCCGCCGGAAAACAACACGAGCGCGCCGTCTTTAGCGTCTGTCCGAATCACCGTGATACTCCGTGAATGTGTAGGCTCGCGTCGCGCTGCGCGCTGGCGGCCGGCTGCAGCCAGGCGGCCCGACGCGTGCCGGCATGCGCCGGCCCGACCAGTATAGGCAGCGCCGCTCGCCGCGAAGACGGCGGGACGCTTATACCGCCCATCGCGCGGCATCGCGCTGCATACCGGACCGGCCGCTTCGCGATGCTCGCGAAGCAATGCGCTAAGTCATTGAGCGGACACGGATTTTATCACGCCGCCACCGATGCCGCCCGGCGGCATGCGCCACCACAAACGAAAAACCCCAAGAATCTTGCGATCCTTGGGGTTCGGTAATGCTGGTGGCCTGGGACGGAATCGAACCATCGACACGCGGATTTTCAATCCGCTGCTCTACCAACTGAGCTACCGGGCCAACGAAGAAATGAGAGTATATCGGTGTATCTGGTACTGCACAAGAGGTTTCGTGAAATTTTTTACACGGCGCCTTCCGAGGGCTTCTTGCCGAGCTCGACGCCGAGCTGCTTGAGCTTGCGATACAGGTGCGTGCGCTCGAGGCCCGTCTTCTCCGCGACGCGCGTCATGCTGCCGTTCTCGCGCGCGAGGTGATACTCGAAGTACGCGCGCTCGAATGCATCGCGCGCCTCGCGTAACGGAATGTCGAACGGAATGGCCGCCGTCTGCCCCGCGAGGCCGAGCGTCGACGCGATGTCGTCGCCGAGCGTCGGCAGCGCCGCCGAGGACGCGACCGACGCCATGCCCGCGACCGGCTTCGACGACGCGTTGACGGTCACCGGCGCCGCGCCGCGCGCGAGCCCGTGCTCGACCGCCTTCAGCAGTTTCTGCAACGCGATGGGCTTCTCGAGGAAATCGAGCGCGCCGATCTTCGTCGCCTCGACGGCCGTGTCGATCGTCGCGTGCCCGGACATCATGATCACGGGCATCGTCAGCAGGCCCTGTGCCGCCCATTCCTTGAGCAGCGTCACGCCGTCGGTATCGGGCATCCAGATATCGAGCAGCACGAGATCGGGCGCCTGATCGAGGCGGTATTCACGCGCGGCCTGCGCGTTCTCCGCCGCCTCGACGACATGTCCTTCGTCGCTGAGGATCTCCGAGAGCAATTCCCGGATGCCCATTTCATCATCTACCACCAGGATGGTTGCCATTTACGCTGCCTTTGTCTGCACACTTGCTTTTGTCTTTGCCGGGGCCGGCCCACCCTGCGCGCCTGGTTCGGCGCCCGGCGCATCGCTCGCCAGCTGCAGGAACAGGATCGACACCTGCGCACCCTCGACGGTCTCGCCGTGCATGCGATTGCGCAGATCGATCCGCGCGCCGTGCTCGTCGACGATCTTCTTGACCGTGGCCAACCCGAGGCCTGTGCCCTTCGCCTTCGTCGTCACGTAAGGCTCGAACGCGCGGGTCAGGATCCGTGCCGGAAAGCCCGGCCCGTTGTCCGACACGACAAGACGAACCGCGACGCGCGTTTTGCCCTCGGCGTCGGGATCGCCATATTCTACTGTCTTGGTTTCGATCACCACACGCGGTTGCGCGACGTCCGCAACCGAATCCTGCGCATTCTGCAGCAGGTTGTGGATCACCTGACGCAGTTGCGTCGCATCGCCGCGGATCACCGGCAGCGGCGCGAGCTCGACCGCGATCGGGCTCTTGCCTTCGCCGACACCGTACAGCCCAAGCACTTCGCTCACAAGCTCATTGAGCTGCAGGTTCGCGAGCACAGTGGGCGGCGTGCGCGCATATTCGCGGAAATCGTCGACCATCCGCTTCATCGCCGCGACCTGGTTGACGATCATCGTCGCGCCGCGCTTCAGCACGTCCGCGTCGGACGGCGCGAGCTTGTCGGTGAGCTTCATCTGCAGCCGCTCGGCCGACAGCTGGATCGGCGTCAGCGGATTCTTGATCTCGTGCGCGAGCCGGCGCGCGACTTCGCCCCATGCGACCGAACGCTGGGCCGAGATCACGTCGGAGATGTCGTCGAACACGACGACGTAACCGGACGTCTGCGGATCGTCCACCTGCCCGTCCGCCTGCCCTTCCGCCGTCGACACGAGACGCGTGCCGCGCACGAGCAGCGTCAGCGGATCGGCCTCGCCCGGCACCTCGATCGCGAACTGCTGCTGCCAGTGGCCGTGATCGCCGCCGCCGTTGTCGGACGCCGCCTCGCGATCGGCGAACGCCTTGCGCACCATCGCGCCGAATTCCGCGACGACGCCGACCTGGTCGAGCGTCGCGCCGATCAGCGCATTGAACGGCTGCCGGAAGATCCGCTCGGCGCCGCGGTTCGCCGTCGTCAGCCGGAACTGGCGGTCGAGCACGAACACGCCCGCGGTCAGGTTCGCGAGGATGCTTTCGAGATACGTCTTCGAATGCTCGAGCGCGATGCGGTTCTTCTCGACCGCGAGCCGCGCCTCGGACAGCTGGCGCGTCATCGCGTTGAACGACTGCGTGAGGAAGCCGAGCTCGTCGCGCGTCTTGATCTCGCGCTTCGGCGTGTAGTCGCCTTCCGCGACCTCCTTCGTGCCCTGCGCGAGCAGGAACAGCGGCCGCGCGAGCTGCTGGCCGAGCGCGAGCGCAAGCATCATCGCGATGAAGGTCGCGAGGAACAGCGCGAGCGTCAGCGTGCCGATGTACATCTTGCGCAGACCCGTGCGGCCGAGCGCCTTCTCCTGGTATTCGCGATACGCGCGCTGCACCGCGTCCGCGTTGTGCGCGAGCGTCGGCGGCACCGGCTGCGTGAGCTGCAGGAAACGCTCGGCCGGCTGCAGCATCGATGTGGTCGCATCGGGGATCACGCGGATCACGCGCAAGCGCAGCGCGCCCTTCGCGCCGTGCGCATGCGGATCGCCGTCGACCTCGCCTTCGATCGCCGCGTACACGCCGTGCTCGCGCGCCTGGCTCAGCATCAGCGGGGTCGGCAGGTCGTCGGGAATCAGCGCCGCGAAATTGCCGGACGCCTGCGCGACGATGTGAAGATCGGGCGCGGCGCCCGAACCGCTGCGGCCGGGCTCGACGATCGTCGCGTCCTGCACGCCGAACTGGTCGCGCAGGCGCAGCAGTGTGAGCGTCGTGCCGTTCGTGTTCGTATCGGCGCTCGCGAGCTGGTCGGACATCAGCCGCGCCTTCGTCTGCAGGTCGGACAGCGATGCATCGAGCATCCCGCGGCCGAGATTGAGGCCGGCCGTCAGCGCGGTCTCGACGTTCACGTCGAACCACGATTCGATGCTGCGCGACACGAACTGGTACGAGACGACGTAGATGATCCCGCCCGGCACCACGCCGACGAGCGCGAAGAACACCGCGAGCTTCGCGAGCAGCCGCGTGCCGAACTTGCCCTTCCTCAGGCGCAGCACGATCATCCCGATCAGGCCGACCACGACCAGCAGGAACACGAGCGCGACGATGATGTTCGCCGCGTACAGCCACGAGTAGTAGCGATCGAAGAATTCCGTGTTCGCGCTCGCGGCCGCGAGCAGCACGAGCAGCAACAGCGCGGTGATCGCGACCGTCGACACGATCACGCGAACGAGGAGGCTCTTCCCGCTGGTCGCGCGGCGCACTCTATTTAGCACGTTCGGCCACCGTGAAGGTAAAGCGCTTCCAGTCCGAGCCGAGCGACCAGTCGCGGTTGTTGACCGCGTCGACCTGGAACGGCTT
Source organism: Burkholderia sp. MR1-5-21 (assembly GCF_053427715.1). Taxonomy (NCBI): domain Bacteria; kingdom Pseudomonadati; phylum Pseudomonadota; class Betaproteobacteria; order Burkholderiales; family Burkholderiaceae; genus Burkholderia; species Burkholderia sp. MR1-5-21. Next base: position 310,275 of record NZ_JBSAXD010000003.1, on the reverse strand, counting down.
CGGCATCAGCGCCGTGTCGAGCTGCATTCGCACCGAGGCCGTATAGCTCTCGCCCTGGTGCACCTGATTCCGGTCGATCACGTGCCACGACGTGATGTGCCTGACGACCGCGAGCGCATCCTTCAGCGTCGCGAAGCCGAGCTGCAGCCCGCCCGTCGACACGCGGTATTCGCGCGTGAGCGGCTGGAACGACAGGCGGATCGTCTGCGACACCGCCACCGGCTGCTCGTCGAACCAGTACCAGCGCGCGCGGCTCAGTTCGAAGTCGGTCGTGAAGTAAAGCGGAATGCCTTTGTTGACGGCGTCCTCGAGGTTCGCGTTCAGCTCGAAGTCGAAGCGGGCGTCGAGACTCCAGCCGCTGCCGTCGGCTTGCAGCGATGCGCGCTGTACGGCGATCGACTGCGCGTGCGCCGGCCTCGCGACAGCCAGGCACAGCGTCAGCGCGACCATCAGCACGGTCGCGAGCCGGAGTGGAATGAGGCGTTTGATCGTCACCGTTTCTGAAACCGCGCGTAGAAAAATCCGTCGTGATCGGTGGTCGGGTCGAGTGCGCTCGCGACCGAACCGCCCTGCGCCCCGCCCTGGACGGCGCGCGGCAGCAGCTGGCCGGGCGCGTCCAATCGTACCGCATCTTCACAGGCGGCTTCAAACCAGCGCGCCTGCTGCTCGCCTTCTTCCGGGAAGATCGAGCACGTGACGTAAAGCAATTCGCCGCCCGGTTTCACGAGCGGCCACAACGCCGACAGGATGCGGCGCTGCTCGGCGACGAGCGCCGGGATGTCGGCCGCGCGGCGCAGCCAGCGGATGTCGGGGTGACGGCGCACGATGCCGGATGCGGAGCACGGCACGTCGGCGAGGATGCGGTCGAACGGCCGGCCGTCGTGCCAGTCGCCGGGTGCGCCTGCATCGCCGACGCGCACGTCCGCAACGAGCGACAGGCGCGCGAGATTCTCGCCGATGCGCGCCGCGCGGGCCGCGTCGCTTTCGAGCGCGACCACCTCCGCGTCGGCCAGCTCGAGAATGTGCCCGGTCTTGCCGCCGGGCGCCGCACACGCGTCGAGCACACGCATGCCGTCGGCCGCGCCGAGCCATTCGGCGGCGAGCTGCGCGCCGGCATCCTGCACGGACACGACGCCGTCGGCGAAGCCCGGAATGCGGTCGACCGGCAGCGCGGACGCGAGCCGCACCGCATGCTTGCCGATTGCGGCCGCATCGATGCCGTGCGCACGCAACGTGTCGAGATACGCGTCGACCGTCGTGCGGCGCGCGTTCACGCGCAACGTGAGCGGACCCGGACGATCGCCGGCCGCGAGCATCGCCCGCCAGTCGTCGGGCCAGGCGGCCTTCACCGCGTCGGCCCACCATGCACGGTAATTCCAGCGCGCGACCGGATCGTCCTGCATCGCCGCGACGAGTGTGTCGCGTTCCCGCAGGAACCGCCGCAGCACCGCGTTGACCATCCCTTTCGCGAACACGAACTCGCGGCGCGCGCCGATCGTAGTCACGGCCTGGTCGACGACGGTGAACGGCGGGTACGCAGCCGTGTCGGCATCGTCGAGCAGCAGCGCGATCGCGCACGCGAGCACCGCATGAACCTGCGCGGGCGGCGCCTTGCTGACGAGCCGGCCGATCAACCAGTCGGCGCTGCCGAGGCGCCGCATCGTCCGGTACGCGACGTCCTGCGTCGCACCGCGTGCAAGCGCCTGCGCGCCGGACGCCATGCCCGCGAACACCGCTGCCAGCGCCGCCGGCAGCGCGGTGCCGCGGCGCACTGCGTCGACCGCCTGTGCGGCCGCATCGAGCGCAAAGGCGAGCGAATCGGGCGCGACGTGCAACGCGGACAGGCGGACCGGGCGGCTGGAGGAAGGTTTGGCGGAGGAGCGGGTTCGTGTCATCGGAGAAACGTCGGCAAACGGCGGGCGTCGGGGCTGGCACATGGGCGCCCCGATCCCAAACCGGGCATTGTAGCGCGCGGTCATGCGCCCCTCTTTTCGAGACGCACAAACAGAACACCCCGCAGCACGAAGCATGCGGGGTGGGTCGAGCGTGCGCGACGGTGACGACCACGCACGGTACGACAGGGGGACTTAGTCGAAGCGGCCCGTGCGCGCCATTTCCATCAGGCGCGCGATGCGCTCCTCGGTGGCCGGGTGCGTCGAGAACAGGTTCTGCAGGCCGCCGCCGTGCAGCGGGTTCATGATCATCATCTGCGCGGTGGCCGGATGCTCCTCGGCCGCCGGGAACGGAATGCCCGCCGCGTAGCGATGGATCTTGTCGAGCGCCGACGCGAGCGCCTGCGGATCGCCGGAAATCTGCGCGCCGCCGCGATCCGCCTCGAATTCGCGTGCCCGCGAGATCGCCATCTGGATCAGCGCGCCCGCGATCGGCGCGAGCAGCGCGACCGCGATGCCGGCGATCGGGTTGGCCGGACGGCCGTTCTCGTCGCGCCCGCCGAAGAACATCGCGAAGTTCGCGAGCGCCGAGATCGCACCCGCCATCGTCGCGGTGATCGTCGAGATCAGGATGTCGCGGTGCTTCACGTGGGCAAGCTCGTGCGCCATCACGCCGCGCATCTCGCGCTCCGACAGCACGCGCAGGATGCCTGTCGTCGCCGCGACGGCCGCGTGATCGGGGTTGCGGCCCGTCGCGAACGCGTTCGGCGCGTCCTCGTTGATCAGGTAGACGCGCGGCATCGGCAGGTTCGCGCGCGTCGCCAGCTCGCGCACCATCCGGTAGAACTGCGGCGCCGTGTTCTCGTCGACTTCCTGCGCGTTGTACATGCGCAGCACCATCTTGTCGGAGAACCAGTAAGAGAAGAAATTCATGCCGAGCGCGAACAGCAGCGCGATCGTCATGCCACGCGATCCGCCGATCATCCCGCCGATCACGATGAACAGGGCCGTGATCGCGGCCATCAGCATCGCCGTTTTGACCCAATTGAACATACGTCGACTCCTTATCCGAATGCGACTCCCGCCGGCTGCCTCAACCCGGCACGGCAGAAAATTGTAAGCGATCTGTTAGATAAGTGCGCGTCGGAAAAATTCAATTTCAACGCTGCGACGTTGCAAGCCGGAGACCCAGGCCGACGAACGCACTGCCGACCGTCCGGTCGAGCCATTTCTTGACGCCCGGCTTGCCGGAAAAACGGCGCGTCACGCTGCCCGCGACCCACGCCAGCATGCTGTTCCACAGCGTGCTCATCACGACGAACACCCCGCCGAGGGTCAGGAACGCCAGCGCCTTGTGCGCGCTGTCGGCGGACACGAACTGCGGGAAGAACGACACGAAGAACAGCACGACCTTCGGATTCAGCACGTTGGTCCAGAAGCCCTGCATGAACAGCTGGCGCAACGGCTTCGCGGCCACCGCGGGCGCAGCCGGCGCAGCATCGGCCCCGGCACCCTGCTTCGCGAAGATCATCCGCACGCCCAGATAGATCAGGTAGGCCGCGCCCACCAGCTTGATCACCGTGAACGCCGCGGCGGACGCCGCCAGCAGCGCGGTCAGGCCGAACGCACAGGCGAGCGCGTGCACGCAGCAGCCGGCGGAGATGCCGAGCGCGGACATCAGCCCCGCGCCGCGCCCTTGCGCGACGCTGCGGCCGACGATGTACGCGGTGTCGGGCCCCGGCGTGACGTTCAGCAGGAAAACCGCGAGGAGAAAGAAGCCGAAATGGGTGATGCCAAGCATGGGAACCTCGGAACCGGGGAAGCGCACAGAAATTCTACGCGCGAGCGCCGTGCGGCGCGACTCGGCCGTTCGGCCGATTGTGCGCCGGCGGCAGGCCACGTCAAATCACGGTCAGGATGCGTCGGAAAGCGTGAATCGCTGCCCTGCGGCGAGCGGCGAGCCGGCCAGGAACTCGCGCGCCGGCAGCCGCTTGCCGCCCGGCTTCTGCAGCTGGGTCACGCGCAACGCGCCCGCGCCGCACGCAACGACCACACCATCCTGCCCCGCGTCGACGATCGTGCCGGGCGCCGCGTCGGCGATCGCGCCGCGCGCCGCCACGGGCTCCGCCGCCCACAGCTTCAGCGCCGCGCCGTCGAGCGTCGCGACGCCGCCCGGGAACGGGTCGAACGCGCGCACCTGGCGCGCCAGCACGTCCGCGGGCTTGCGCCAGTCGAGCGCGGCCTCGTGCTTGCCGATCTTTTCCGCATAGGTCACGCCGTCGGCCGGCTGGGGCGTCGACGGCAGGCTGCCGGTGCGCTCGAGCTGCGCCAGCGCGTCGACGATGAGCCGTGCGCCCTCAGCGGCAAGCCTGTCGTGCAGCGTGGCGGTCGTGTCGTCGGGCGCGATCGCGAGGCGCGCATCTTCCAGCATCGCGCCGGTGTCGAGCCCGGCATCCATCTGCATCAGCGTGACGCCCGTCTCGGCGTCGCCCGCCTCGATCGCGCGATGGATCGGCGCAGCGCCGCGCCAGCGCGGCAGCAGCGACGCATGGATATTGATGCAGCCGTGACGCGGGATGTCGAGCACCTCCTGCGGCAGCAGCAGGCCGTATGCGGCGACCACCATCACGTCGTGCGGGGTCGCGCGCAGCAGCTCGATCGCTTCGGCCGCCTCGGCCGGATACTTGCCGGCGCGGCGCAGCGACGGCGGCTGGGCGACGGGCATGCCATGCTCGACGGCATAGCGCTTCACGGCGCTCGCCTGCAGCTTCATCCCGCGCCCGGCGGGGCGGTCCGGCTGCGTGAGGACGAGCGGCACCGGAAATCCGGCCTCGTGGATCGCGGCGAGTGCGGCCGCGGCGAATTCCGGCGTGCCGGCAAAAATGACGCGCAACGTATGTGTCATGACTACGGTCGGGATCAGGCAGGGCGAACGCGCGTCACATCGCGCGTTCGAGTTTCTTCATCTTCGTCTTGATGCGGGTCTGCTTGAGCGGCGACAGGTATTCGACGAACACGCGGCCCATCAGGTGATCCATCTCGTGCTGGATGCACACGGCGAGCAGGCCTTCGCAATCGAGCTCGAACGTCTCGCCCTTTTCATTGAGCGCGCGCACGCGCACGTGGTCCGGACGCTCGACTTCGTCATAAATGCCCGGCACCGACAGGCACCCTTCCTCGTAGACCTGCTTCACGTCGCTCGACCACACGAGCTCGGGATTGATGAAGGCGCGCAGCTCGTTCTTGTCTTCGGAAATGTCGATCACGATCACGCGCTCGTGCACGTCGACCTGCGTGGCGGCGAGGCCGATGCCTGGTGCGGCGTACATCGTCTCGGCCATGTCGGCGACGAGCTTGCGGATCCGGTCGTCGACCTTGTCGACCGGCTTGGCGACCTTGTGCAGCCGCTTGTCGGGGTAGTGAAGGATGTTGAGCAAAGCCATGGTGTTCGGTAATCGGTAGAGCGGCGCGTTGCGCCGGCCATCCGGCCAGCTGGCGGAGCCGCCGGGATGCAATGAAGATGAGGCGGAAACGCGGCGAATCAACGCTCGCGGATCGCGCCTCCTGCAACCAGCCGCACGCCTGCGCGCGCGGCCTCTTGAATTATTTCGGATGATGAAAATTTTAACATGGCGACACGCGGCCCGCTGGCCGCTGCGTTCGACGGAGCATTCATGTCGCCGCAAGCGCTGAGCAGCGCCGAGCTGCGTGCATGGCTCCGGATCGCGGACACGCCCGGCCTGACACCCGCCGCGCTGCGCGCATTGCTCGATACGTTCGGTTCTCCGGCCGGGCTGCTCGACGCACCGGACGATGCGATCGCCGCGGCGAGCAGCGCGGCGACGGCGCAGGCCGTGCGTGCCGGCATGCGAGGCGATCTCGACGCGCGCACCGATGCGACGCTCGCGTGGCTGGACGCGCCGGGCAACGGCATCGTCACGCTCGGCGATCCGGCCTACCCGCCGCGGCTCCTCGACCTGCACGATCCGCCGCCGCTGCTATATGTAAAGGGCCGCGTTGCCCTGCTGCACGCGCGCAGCATCGCGATCGTCGGCAGCCGCCACGCGACGCCGCAAGGGCTTGCCGATGCGACGCGCTTCGCGCGCACGCTGTCCGACGCCGGGCTCGCGATCATTTCCGGCCTCGCACTCGGCATCGACGGCGCCGCGCACCGGGGCGGGCTGGACGGCCGGTCGGGCACGATCGCGGTGATCGGCACCGGCGCTGACCTCGTCTATCCGGCGCGGCATCGCCCGCTCGCGCACGAGATCGCCGCGCACGGCGCCATCGTGTCGGAATGGCCGCTCGGCACGCCGGCCCGTGCGTGGCACTTCCCGCAGCGCAACCGGCTGATCGCCGCGCTGGCGAGCGGCGCGCTCGTCGTCGAGGCGGCGCCGCGCTCCGGTTCGCTGATTACCGCGCGGCTCGCGAACGAAATGGGGCGCGACGTGTTTGCGGTGCCGGGTTCGATCCATGCGCCGCTCGCTCAGGGTTGTCATGCGCTGATCCGCGACGGCGCGAAGCTCACCGCGACGCCCGAGGATGTCCTGGAGGAATACGGGCTGAGCGAATGGTCGCGTCGCGCACCGGGTCACGTGGAAGCGGCTGCTGGCGCAAACCCCGGTTCAGTCGCTGCTTCATTCGTCGATGCGGGTGATTGCGGCGGCATAAGTGCGGGGTCGGATGGTGGGTCGAGTTGCCGGAATGTCGGCGTCGGTGTCGGTGTCGGCGTTGGCGCTGACGCTGGGACTGGGAGTGGCACAGGTGCACATGAGAATCCCTGCACGGGATCCGACATGACCTCGACGACAGATGAAAACGCAGGCGTGCACGACGGAACCACGACGCCCGCGGCGCCGTCGACCTGCAGCACAGCCGAGCGAGCCGTCCTCGCTACACTCGGGTATGGCCCCGTTACCTACGAATGGCTCGCCGAGCACAGCGGGCTGTCCGACGACGCGCTCCACCGGGCCCTCCTCGCGCTCGAACTGGCCGGCCGCGTCGCGAGCCTGCCGGGCGGCCGGTTCGCGCGGCTCGACGCGGCGGCCACCCCGCCCGCGCGCGGCGTGCTACATTCCGGCGCATAGGGGCGGCCGCGCCGCCCGCCGACCTGCAAGGAAACCCATGCCTGTGCTGAATCTCGACACCGATGCGGATCGGATCGCCGAGCGGCTCCGCCATCCCGACACGCTGCTCGTCGCCTGCCTGTGCGCCGAGTGGTGCGGCACGTGCCGCGACTACCGTACGGCCTTCGACCAGCTCGCCGACGCGCACCCCGACATGTGCTTCGCGTGGATCGACATCGAAACGCACGCCGACCAGCTCGACGACCTCGATGTCGAGAATTTCCCCACGATCCTGATCGAGGATGCCCACGCCGCACGCTTCTTCGGCACGGTGCTGCCGCACGCGGCCATCGTCGACCGGATGCTGTCCGACCTGACCGCGCTGCCGGGCGTGCCGCATGCACCAAAATTGCGCAACATCCTGAACGTCGAGGCGTGAGCCGCATGCCGGCGCCGCGGTTTTTCGTGCAAAAGCGCGGCCGGCCGCGCCGGGCGCTTGCCGCCGTCACGGCCCCCCTCTATGATGAGCCGCTTTTTGCATGCCGAGCCGCCGTCACGGCGCCGTGTGCTATAAAGCGGTCGTAAAAGGGACCCACAACCGGCAAACCGGTCTACCAACATACACCAGTCATGTCCAAAGCTCTGATCATTGCGGAAAAGCCTTCTGTCGCGAACGACATCGCGCGCGCTTTGGGTGGCTTTACCAAGCATGACGAATACTACGAGAGCGACGAGTACGTCCTGTCGTCCGCTGTCGGCCACCTGCTGGAAATCGCTGCCCCGGAGGAATACGAGGTCAAGCGCGGCAAGTGGAGCTTCGCGCATCTGCCCGTCATTCCGCCGCATTTCGACCTGAATCCGATTGCGAAGAGCGAGTCGCGCCTCAAGGTGCTGACCAAGCTGATGAAGCGCAAGGACGTCGATCACCTGATCAACGCATGCGACGCAGGACGCGAGGGTGAGCTGATCTTCCGCCTGATCGTCCAGCACGCGAAGGCAAAGCAGCCTGTCCAGCGCCTGTGGCTGCAATCGATGACCCCGCAGGCGATTCGCGACGGCTTCGCGCACCTGCGCAGCGATTCGGACATGCAGCCGCTCGCGGATGCCGCCCGCTGCCGCTCGGAAGCGGACTGGCTCGTCGGGATCAACGGCACCCGCGCGATGACGGCGTTCAACAGCAAGGGCGGCGGCTTCTTCCTGACGACGGTCGGCCGCGTACAGACGCCAACGCTGTCCATCGTCGTCGAACGTGAAGAGAAAATCCGCCGATTCGTTCCGCGCGACTACTGGGAAGTCAAGGCGCAGTTCGCGTGCGCAGGCGGCTTCTACGAAGGCAAGTGGTTCGACCCGAAATTCAAGCGCGACGAGTTCGATCCGGAAAAGCGCGACTCGCGGCTCTGGAGCCTGCCCGCCGCGGAAACGATCGTCGCGGCCTGCCGCGACCAGATCGGCACGGTCACCGAGGAATCGAAGCCGTCGACGCAGCTGTCGCCGCTGCTGTTCGACCTGACGAGCCTGCAGCGCGAAGCGAACAGCCGCTTCGGCTTCTCCGCGAAGAACACGCTCGGCCTCGCGCAGGCGCTGTATGAAAAGCACAAGGTGCTGACCTACCCGCGTACCGACGCGCGCGCGCTGCCGGAAGACTACATCGCGACCGTCAAGTCGACGCTCGAGATGCTCAAGGAGAGCCACAACTACCTGCCGCACGCGAAGCAGGTGCTCGACAAGGGCTGGGTGAAGCCGAACAAGCGCATCTTCGACAACTCGAAGATCAGCGACCACTTCGCGATCATCCCGACGCTGCAGGCGCCGAAATCGCTGTCCGAGCCCGAGCAGAAGCTCTACGACATGGTCGTGAAGCGCTTCCTCGCGGTGTTCTTCCCGGCTGCGGAATACAAGGTCACGACGCGGATCACCGAAGTCGTCGGCCATTCCTTCAAGACCGAGGGCAAGGTGCTCGTCGAGCCGGGCTGGCTGCAGGTGTACGGCCGCGACGCCGAAGGCGCCGATGCGAACCTCGTGCCGGTGCAGAAGAACGAGAAGGTCAAGACCGACGAGATCGCCGCACAGGCACTCGTGACCAAGCCGCCCGCGCGCTATTCGGAAGCGACGCTGCTGTCGGCGATGGAAGGCGCGGGCAAGCTGGTCGAGGACGACGAGCTGCGCGAGGCGATGGCCGCGAAGGGGCTCGGCACGCCGGCCACGCGCGCGGCGATCATCGAAGGGCTGCTCGGCGAGAAATATCTCGTGCGCGAAGGCCGCGAGCTGATCCCGACCGCGAAGGCATTCCAGCTGATGACGCTGCTGCGCGGGCTCGGCGTGAAGGAACTGACCGCGCCGGAGCTCACCGGCGAATGGGAATACAAGCTGTCGCAGATGGAACGCGGCAACCTCGCGCGCGACACGTTCATGCAGGAAATCGCCCGCATGACGCAGCAGATCGTCAAGCGCGCGAAGGAATACGATTCCGATACGATCCCCGGCGATTACGCGACGCTCGAGACGCCGTGCCCGAACTGCGGCGGCCAGGTGAAGGAAAACTACCGCCGCTTCGCGTGCACGAAGTGCGAGTTCTCGATCTCGAAGATCCCGGGCAGCCGGCAGTTCGAAATCGCAGAAGTCGAGGAGCTGCTGCAGAAGAAGGAAATCGGCCCGCTGTCCGGTTTCCGCAGCAAGATGGGTCGGCCGTTCTCGGCGATCCTGAAGCTGTCGTTCGACGACGAGACGAAGAACTACAAGCTCGAGTTCGATTTCGGCCAGGATCAGGGCGGCGAGGAAGGCGAAGCGCCGGACTTCTCCGCGCAGGAGCCGGTCGGCGCGTGTCCGAAGTGCAAGGGCCGCGTGTTCGAGCACGGGATGAGCTACGTGTGCGAGCACTCGGTCGCGAACCCGAAGACCTGCGATTTCCGCTCCGGCAAGGTGATTCTGCAGCAGGAAATCACCCGCGAGCAGATGGGCAAGCTGCTTGCCGACGGCCGCACGGACCTGCTGCCGAACTTCAAGTCGTCGCGCACCGGCCGCAATTTCAAGGCGTATCTCGTGAAGCAGCCGGACGGCAAGATCGGCTTCGAGTTCGAGAAGAAGGAGCCGAAGGCGGCCGCCGCGAAGAAGACGGCAAAATCGGCGACGAAGGAAGCGGAAACGGTGACGGAAGGCGCAGAAGAGAAACCGGCGCCGGCTCGCAAGACCGCCGCACGCAAGACGACGACGCGCAAGACCGGCTCGTAACGCCTTCGAGCGCCAGCCCGGCGCGCAGCGCCGGGCCGTCCACAAAAAAAACGCGGATCGATTGCTCGATCCGCGTTTTTTATTGCGCGGGCGGTTCCGGACCGCCCCGCCCTGCGCCGCGTTACAGCGGCGACGGCACCGCGACGCGCGTGCGCGGCGAACGCGGCAGGCGCGGCGACAGCTTCGGGTCAGCCGCTTCCGGCCGCTCGGTGCGCGCCTCGACGCCGATCGGTGCGGCCGCGACGCCCTGCGCCGCCCATTGCTCGCCCATCATCGCATCGGTCGAATGGCTGAAATGCTCGACGAGGTGGTCGATGAAGGTCCGCACCTTGGCCGGCAGATGGCGCCGGCTCGGGTACGCGATGTTGATCTCGACCTGCGGCAGCCGGAAATCGGGCAGCAGCCGCACGAGCGCGCCGCGCGCGATATCGTTGCCGATCAGGTAGCTCGGCAGGATCGCAACGCCCATGCCGAGCAGCGCGAACTGACGCAGCATCGCGGTGTTGTTCGCGACGATCACGTTGGTCGGCCGCACCCGCACTTCCCCGTCCGGGCCCGTAAACACGCGCTCGTCGCCCCAGTATTCGGTCGGCAGGCTCAGGCTCGGGTGTTCCGCGAGCTGTTCCGGATGGGTCGGCACGCCGTGCTTCTCCAGATAGCTCGGCGTCGCGCAGACGGTCATGCAGCCGGTCGTGAGGCGCCGCGTGACGATGCTCGCGCTGCGCATCTGGCGCGTGACCACGATGCCGACGTCGAAGCCTTCCTCGACGAGATCGACCTGCCGGTCGACCAGCGTCAGATCCGGCACGACTTTCGGGAACTGCTCGGTGTAGGACTGCAGGACGGGCGCGAGGTTGTGCAGGCCGAACACGACCGGCGCAACGATGCGCAGCGTGCCGACCGGCTCGTGATTGCGCGCGACGACCATCTGCTCGACATCCTCGAGCTCATCGAGGATCTGGCGCGCGCGCTCCAGATAGACCTGGCCGGACTCCGTCAGCGAGAGGCTGCGCGTGGTGCGATTGAGCAACCGCGTGCCGAGACGGCCTTCCAGATCGGCGACGTGACGTGTCGCAACCGCGTTGGAGATATCCATTGCACTCGCGGCCCGCGCGAAACTGCCGAGATCCGCAACCTTGACGAACACTCGCATCGACTGCAAATGATCCATAAACGACTCCTGCCGCTGTTACCGCTACAAAAAGATGAAGCAAATGCGTAATTCTCCTACGACAGCGGAATCGATGCAGAGTTGCTCACCAAGCCCCCAAACTCCGATAAAAATAGTCAAACTTCCTCGGGTTACGCGGACGGATGATCTGATTATTCTGATTGGAGCAACAATTGGGTGAACCTCGTCTGCGAAGCGGCGGATTCAGCAAGGACGTGTTTGATGCGACACAGCATCGCATGGGGCCTGACCTCGAAACCGGCGCAGGGGCAGGCTTGGCGCCAATTGCGGCAGGGCGTAACAACCTGTTAAAAAGACACCACGCGGCCGTTCTGCATAGCATCATGTCGGCCCCGGCCGGGCGGGGGCGGTGCGCAACGCGCCGTCACTGCCCCTGATTCAACGCGCGACTCCCGCTCACCATGAAAATTGCCATCCTCGACGACTACCAGGACGCCGTCCGCAAGCTGAACTGCTTCCAGATGCTCGCCGACCACGACGTGAAGGTCTTCAACAACACGGTACGCGGCCTGGGACAGCTCGCGAGCCGCCTGGCGGAAGTCGAAGCGCTCGTGCTGATTCGCGAACGCACCCCGATCTCGTCGCAACTGCTCTCCAAGTTGCCGCACCTGCGCATGATCAGCCAGACCGGCCGCATCGGGACCCACATCGATCTCGACGCCTGTACCGAACGCGGCATCTCCGTGCTCGAAGGCTCGGGCTCGCCGATCGCGCCCGCTGAACTGACCTGGGCGCTGATCATGGCCGCCCAGCGCCGGATTCCGCAGTACGTCGCGAACCTGAAGCAGGGCGCCTGGCAGCAGTCGGGCCTGAAGACGTCCGCGATGCCGCCGAACTTCGGCCTCGGCCAGGTGCTGCGCGGCCAGACCCTCGGCATCTGGGGGTACGGGAAGATCGGCCGGCTCGTCGCCGGCTACGGCAAGGCATTCGGGATGAACGTGCTGGTCTGGGGCCGCGAGCACTCGCTCGAGGCGGCGCGCGCGGACGGCTACACCGCGGCCGACAGCCGCGAGGCGCTGTTCGAGCAGAGCGACGTGCTGTCGCTGCACCTGCGCCTGCACGACGACACCCGCGGGATCGTCAAGCAGGACGACCTGATGCGCATGAAGCCGACGTCGCTGCTCGTCAACACGAGCCGCGCCGAACTGTTCGAGGAGAACGCGCTCGTCAACGCGCTGTCGCACAATCGGCCGGGGATGGTCGCGATCGACGTGTTCGAGAGCGAGCCGATCCTGCAGGGCTACGGCCTGCTGCGGATGGAGAACGTGATCTGCACGCCGCACATCGGCTATGTCGAGCGCGAAAGCTACGAGCTGTACTTCAGCGCGGCGTTCAGGAATATCCTCGCGTTCGACCAGGGCGACACGTCGAACGTCGTCAACCCGGAAGCGCTGACACCGATCCGCAAGCGCTGACCGTCAGCCCGGCCGCGCTTGCCGCGGCCGTCCGTTGCCGTCAGGCGACCACCCGGCCGCCCGTCATTGCCGCAACGCGGGTGAGGAAATGCTCGCCGTCGCGCCGGCCGAGGTCGTACGCGTGCCGCATCTGCAACGGGCTCGTGTAGTCCCAGCTCGAGATCGGCACCTTGCTCGACGGCTGCACATACAGGCGCTGCTGGTCGCCATGCGCGACCGTAAACATCTGCGGCCGCGGGTACAGCCGGGTGACGAGCACCAGCACCTGCCCCGGCGACGCGTCGAGCGCATCGACCGGCACGTTGTCGACCATCCCGCCGTCGAGCACCGGCCGCCCGTTGCGGCGCAGGACCGGCGTGAACGGCGGCGTGCACGACGACTGCAGGATCAGGTCGGCCAGCTCCTCGACCCGCGTGCACGCCTGCGCGCGCATGAATTCCGGCCGGAAGCCGAGCTTGCGCCCGAGCGTCGGATGCAGCGTCTTGCGCACGTACTTCTCGATGTTGTACGCGACGAGGCCCGCCGCGACCGCGCTGCGCGCGCCGAGCCAGCGCGGCACGTGCGACACGCCGATGCGGATCTCGGGCGCGTCGGCGAGTTTCGCGAACGGCTCGCCGTAGATGTCGAGCAGCGCCTGCCGGTAGATCCGGTAGTGCGGAAACACCGGCTCGCGGCCGAACAGGTTGCCCCAGTACGCGTTCTTCCGGTTGTGGCGCAGCGCCGCTTCGTAATAGCGCATCACCCACGCCGCGTCGCGCGTATACAGCATGCAGGCCGTCGCGGCGCCGGCCGAAATGCCGGCGATCACGCGCGGCCGCAGCGCGAGCGCGGGCTGCACGACGTCCCAGAAGCCCGCCTGCCACCAGCAGCGGTTGCCGCCGCCCGCGAACACGATCTGGTCGAACATCGCGCCGCTCAGCCGACGAGCGCGTAGGTCGACGTCGCGTGGACGGCCATGTTGCCCTCCTCGTCGTACAGCTCGACCTCACCGAACACCAGGTTGCGGCCCATCCGCAGCACGCGCGCGGTGACGAGCACGTCGCCCTTGCGCACCGGGCGCATGAAGTTCGTGTTCAGCGACACGGTCGTCATCGGGCGGAATTCGCCGAGCGCGACCGAGATCGCCACGACCATCGCGGTATCGGCGGCGGCCGTGAACACCTGGCCGCAGATGCCGCCGCCGGAGTGGCGGAATTCACCGGAAAAAGGCAAGCGCAGCGTGACGCTGTCGTCGGCGATCGAAACGGGGACCAGACCGAGCGAGCGGACCCACGGGGCCAGCAACCGGTCCAGCAATTCGCGGACTGCGTTTTCGTCCATCTTCGAATGTCCAGGAAATGTTGCGCGACCGCCGCGCAACAGGTGTGGTCGTCATCATACCGGGAGCGCGGCGACTGCGATCGCTCGCGGACTCGCCGGCTTCGTTGCACGGCGATGACGAAATATTTTTGAGAAATTCGCAGAAAGGGCTTGCGCGCCCCGAAAAAGCCGTGCATAATTTCACTTCTGTTGGGGGCGTTAGCTCAGTTGGTAGAGCAGCGGACTCTTAATCCGTAGGTCGAGTGTTCGAGTCACTCACGCCCCACCAAAGAATTCAAGGGCTTAGCAGCGATGCTAAGCCCTTTTTTCTTTTCCGCCTGCCAACCGATCGTCAACGCTGCTGCGTTGATTCCCCAATGACCCAAGCCTGCATGTAGGCGATGCTCTGCCAAAGAGCAATGTTGCTTCGCACTCGCACGCGCTTGCCGCAAGCGCCGCCAGACCGCACAACAAACAAGTACGGGTCAATGTCCCATCGAAATTGCGCGCATCCGCCGATGCAACGCGAATGACGATTGCGAACTGCGCGGAGAAGGCCCGGCACGCTCAGTTGCCAGGCGGCCGGGGCGGCACTTTTTGCCAGCCGCCCGGGCAAGTTCTGACATAGGGGTAGTAGCGGGCAGACTGCGCGCAGTAGTACCAATAGTCCGCAGGCGGCGCCGTGCCCGCGCCGGGCTGCTCGCCCGGCCCTGATTCAGTGTATTGGGTCGGCTCGGCATACGGGGCATACGGGGCATATGGAACTGATGCAGCCGGCCAGTAGGGGTAATAGGGATAAGGGTAGCCGTAATACGGATAGGGATAACCGTATCCCCAGCCGGGGCCCCAGGCGAACCCGACGGACCAGCCGCAGCAACCGCGGCCATGGTAATACCCGCGGTAGTAGCCACCGTGGTAGTAACCGCCACCATGGTAGTAACCGCCACCGTGGTAGCCGCCTCCGCCGTGGTAGTAACCGCCGCCCCCCCAGCCCCCTCCGCCTCCGTGGGCAATGGCCGTACCGCTGGCGCCCAAGGCCGCCAACATCAGTATCAGCTCGCAAATCCTGCGCGTGCTCATGGTGTCACCTCGATCGGCGACGGATTCGGACGGTGTCCGAGTCAGAACCGGCTTCTATGAGCAGTTTAGGTTCTTGCGCGGGTTCTGTCGCATCTTGCCGGTGGCCCGAGCGCGTGCGGCATGGTCGCCTGGCGCACCGGCAGTTCAGGCGTACCGAGCCGCCGCCCCCATGCCTTCACTGCATCGGCGCGGCGGTTCAGTTGCAGGCCAAAATGTCGCCCTCGCCGAGCACCACCAAACAAATAGCTTTCATATTTCTTTCGTTTTTATTTTTGACAAGGTTAAATGGCATCTCCACACCTTGCGCGGAGATACCCATGACCAATTTCGAACGCGGCGCCTTCACATTAGGCGGATGCATCGGGGCCTACACGCTCCTCGTCGGCATCCTCAAGTTCTTCGGCGTATAGAGTGGGAGCAATTGGCGGGCCGCCCCAGTCCCCAAAATTCTGGTAAGCATATGGCCGGCCTGCCGCCCGGTACCGATGCCCACGCACGTGTGTAGATCACTTGATGCGCTAGGCCGCAACCGGCGCCGGCGGAATCTCAGTGCGACGAGCGATTTCCTCCCATTGATCCTTCGGATAACCGGCATAGCCGAGTCAGTCACGCCCCACCAGAAAAAAATGGCCGGTCCAGCAAAAGCTGACCGGCCTTTTTCATTTCTGTAGCTGTCATCCTGACCGACGCGCGACACCGCGCCCCCACCGCGGCGATCGGTGCCGGCAGGCCGCACCCGCTTCAGCCCTTCGTTACGCGCTTGCCTGCCGCCGGCGCATCGTCGTCGTCACGTTCATGCCGCCGCGCCGGCGACGCATCCCCCACCCGCACCGGATACGCCTTCCCTCCCATCAACCCCTTCCACAGCACCTTGTTGTACGCGACCGCATCGACCCGGTCCTCGACCGAGAAATCCATCCCGCGCGTCACCGCCGCCCAGTAACTCACCCCGTGCGTCGGCTTCAGCGCGGCGGTCTTGATGTCGCCCGCCGGAATCGGCAGCTGCGTGTTCGCGAGCAACCCCGACGCGACCGCCTTGTACGTCCACTTCGGCTGACCCAGGTCGAACACGTCGGTCATCGGCCCTTGCGTCGCATCGAACAGGCCGAGGTGATCGAGGCCCAGCACCTCGGTGATCGTGCGGATCATGTTGACCGTCGTGTAGTGCGTGCTGACGACGGCGTTCTGCTTCACGTACGGCCCGATCACGAACGCGGTGCTGCGGTGCGCATCGACGTGGTCGGGCCCGTCCTGCGCGTCGTCCTCGACGACGAAGATCAGCGTGTTCGATGCATACGGGCTGTTCGAGACCGCCTGAGCGACGCGGCCGACCGCATAGTCGTTGTCGGCGAGCTGCAGCTCCGGCGTGTTGACGCCGTCGATCGCCGCCTTGTACGCGCCGGTGTGGTCGTGCGGCAGGCGCAGCAGCGTCAGCGACGGCAACTGGCCATTCGTGACGAAGCCGTTGAACTCGCGCTCCCATTCCAGCTCGCGGTAAAGATCGGGGTACGCATTGTCGTAGCCGCGGAAGAACTGATCGGTGCGATCGACCAGCGCAGGGCTCGTCGCATAGGCCTGCAGCGTGTTGTCGACGAACGGCGCGCGGTCGCGGGGAATCGCGTTGGCGCCGCTGTAGCGCGCGAGATCGATGAAGAAGCCGTAATTGCGCACCGTGAGGCCCGCGCGCAGCGCGGCGTTCCAGATGTAGCCCTGCTGGATCGCGTCGGACGGGCCGTCCGGCGCGGACACGTCCGCGTTGCCGGGCAGCAGGTCCGGGTCGGCCGGCAGCGCGGGATTCTCCGCGAGCCGCTGCGCGCCGGCCAGGCCGACGTTGACGTTGCGGTTCGCGCCTTCCCAGTCGTACGAGCCGCCGCGCGAGCCGTTGGGCAGCGGGCTGCTCGAGTAATTGACGGGCAGCATCTTCGCGCCGGCGTCGGATTCGCGCGCGCCGGTCGTCCACGGCCAGCCGTTGCCGCTCACGTCGCCGGAATCATGGAAGTTGTCGAGCGTGACGAACGTCTTCGCGAGCGCGTGCATGTTCGGCGTCGTCGCGTTCGGGAATTCGGCGAGCGAAGGATCACCGTTGCCCGTGCCCAGATCGCCGAGAATCTGGTCGTAGGTGCGGTTCTCCTTGACGATATAGATCACGTGCTTGATCTTCTGCCGCAGCGCGGTCATCGTCGCGACGTCGGCCGCGGACAGCGCCGCGTTGAAGCTGTTGTTGTCCGCGACCTGCTTCGTCAGCAGATCGAGCGTCGTGCCATCCGGCGCGGGCATCCACATGAAGCCGCCCTTGCTCAGCTGCTCGATGTACTGATTCTGCACCTGCGCGACCGGCGAGTTCTTCACGGGGCACGGCGACGTGCCGTAACCGAGGCAGTTGCCGCGATTCGGGCCCGGCATGTTCTTCGTGTAGACGACGTAGAGCCCGTTGTTCGCGCCGACCGCGACATCGGACGGGTACCAGCCGGTCGGAATCAGCCCGGTCACCTTCGGCGTGTCGCCGGACAGCGACACGACCGCGACGTCGTTGGTGCCGCGGTTGCTCACGTACAGCGTGGTTTCGTCCGGCGACAGCGCGAGCCCGTTCGGCGACGCACCGCGATACTGCATCTCGGTGACGAGCCCGGCCGGCGCGACGGTCGACACGCTCGACACCACCTTGTTCGCCGTCGTGTCGATCACCGACACGACGTCCGCGTTGTCGGACGCGACGAAGAGGCGCGTCTGCGCGCGGTTCAGCACCATCTTGTTCGGATTGCCGCTGACCGGGATGCGCGCGACGACCTGCGGCGCATTGGTCGAGATGTCGACCACGACGACCTCGCGGTCGCGCTCGCTCGACACGTAAGCAGTCTTGTTGCCGACGATGCGAACCGCGTTCGGATATTCGCCGCCCGCCGCACCGGACGCGCCGCCGCTCTTGCCCGGCCGCAGGTCGCGTTCGCCGAGCACCGCGCCGGCCGCGAGATCGACCAGCGTGACGGAGTCGTGATAGCGGTTCGCGACGACCGCGCGCTTGCCGTCCGCTGTCACGTCGACGCCGGTCGCGAGCGGCGAGCTGCCCAGACCGTTGCCACCCTTGTGATTCAGCGCGATCGGCGCACCCGCTTCGCCCCACGCGCCCTGCGAAAACGCGAATACGTGCAGGTTGTCGTCGCCGCCGCCCGTCACGTAGAAGTGCTGGCCATCCGACGCGAATGCGATGCCGACATAGGTGTCCGGCACCGGCAGCACCTGTTTCTTCACCGGCGCGCCGCCCGACACGTCGAACACGAACACGTACTGGTTCGAATCGGCGTTGATCAGCTTGCCGCTCGCGTCCACCACATTGTTGTAGCCGCTCGTCAGCACGAGCAGCGTCTTGCGGTCGGGGCTGAGCGCCTCCGACACGGGCTGGCCTGCGACGAAGTCCGGCAGGTCCGTCAGCCCCGGGTTCAGTACGACCGGCGTCGTGCCGGGTGCAGCTGCCGGTGTGATGCGCTGCCCGGTCGACAGCAACGTCGACGTCGTGTCGCCAAGCCTCGCGGCGGGATCGACGGAATCGCTGTTGCACGCGGTGAACGTCGCGGCAACCGCAGCAGAAAGGAGGAGAGTCTTGTACACGGGCACCCCTGTTAGCTGGATGAAAACGTTTCCGCGCAAAGGCGGCATTGTGGTGGAAATGGCAACGTCGAGGTAATAATTCGTAATGGTCGGCAGACTAATGGCCGCGAATGAAGCGGCGATGACAGCGCGTGCGCGTGGGTCGGATACGGGCGGACGCCGCGGCCGCCCGCCAGCAGCCCGCGCCGCAGGTCACGTGGGGTCGGCGATTGCGCCGATCGCGGCGCCCGGTTTGCGGATCGGCAGGCACTGCCGCATGCGCGCGGGTCGATCGGCGGCCGCGCCGTTACCGACTGTTACACAAGCGACAACGCGGTATCACCCGCCCGGCCTGCGCTACGTACCATTCAGTCAGGATGAACTGGTTGCTCGCGTGCCTGGAAGGCAGCGAACGGAGTGAAAGTAAATGAAACGAATCCTGTTATCCGGTGCCGTCGGCGTGGCCGCCGCCTGCCTGTCGGCCAGTGCGTTCGCGCATGCCGACATCGGCGTGTTCCTCGGCGTGCCGGGACCCGTGATCGAGGCGCCGCCGCCGGTGGTCTATGCACCGCCGCCGCCTGTCGTGTATGAACCGGCGCCGGTCTATTACGGCCCGTACTACGGCGGATACCGCTACCGCCGCGAATGGCATGACAACGGCTGGCATCGCGGCTGGCACCATCATCATCACGACGACGACGACGATTGATTTTGCGCAGGCGGCCATTGCGGCCGCCTATCGCCGGGGGACATCCATCCGCGCGCAACGGCGACGCGGTATCCGGCAGCGCAACGCATGCGCTTGCCGCACTGGCGTATGAGCAGCCCCCAACCGCATGCCCCCCGCCCATCAACGAACCGCGCCGGCCTGACAGCCGGCGCGTTCGCATCACCTCCCGCTTACCACGGCAGCGAATACGTCTTCGTATTCGTGAAGCTCTTCATCGCTTCCTGCACGCCTTCCTTGTAGCCGAGCCCCGAATCCTTCACGCCGCCGAACGGCGTCAGTTCGAGCCGGTACCCCGGCACTTCGCGCACGTTCACGCTGCCCACCTCCAGCTCGGTGATGAAGCGCGTAATGGAGTCGAAGCGGTTCGTGCAGATCGACGACGACAGCGCATAGTCGGTGCTGTTCGACATCCGGATTGCCTCGTCGATGTCCTTGAAGCGCATGATCGGCGACACGGGCCCGAACGTCTCGTACTTCACGAGCGGCATGTCGGGCGTCACACGATCGACGACCGTCGGCGAATACAGCGCACCGTCGCGCACGTTGCCGACCAGCAGCCGCGCACCGCGCGCGATCGCATCGTTCACCTGCTGCTCGCAGAACCGCGCGGCCGCTTCGTCGATTACCGTGCCCATGTCGACCGACGGATCAGCCGGATTGCCGTATGACCATGCGCGCGTTTTCTCGACCACCAGCTCGGTGAAGCGGTCGGCCACCGCTTCGTGCACGAGCATCCGCTTGATCGCCGTGCAGCGCTGCCCCGAATTCTTGTACGAACCCGACACCGCGAGCGTGCTCGCCTCGTCGAGGTCCGCGTCCTCCAT
This sequence comes from Burkholderia sp. MR1-5-21, assembly GCF_053427715.1. Classification (NCBI taxonomy): domain Bacteria; kingdom Pseudomonadati; phylum Pseudomonadota; class Betaproteobacteria; order Burkholderiales; family Burkholderiaceae; genus Burkholderia; species Burkholderia sp. MR1-5-21. Next base: position 289,964 of record NZ_JBSAXD010000003.1, on the reverse strand, counting down.
CACGATGATCGGATCGTTGCCGCCGAGCTCGAGCACCGCGCGCCGGTAGCCCATGCGCGCAGCAATCGACTTGCCGATCGACACACCGCCCGTGAACGTGATCAGGTCGATCGCGGGGTTCGTGATCAGCTCGTCGGCGATCTCCTTCGGGTCGCCGGTGATCACCTGCAGCATCTTCGGCGGCAACCCCGCTTCATACAGGATGTCCGCGAACAGGTAGCACGACAGCGGCACCTTCTCCGACGGCTTCACGACGAGCCGGTTGTTGGTCGCGACCGACGGCACGACCTTGTGCGCGACCTGGTTCATCGGATGGTTGAACGGCGTGATCGCCGAGATCACGCCGAGCAGCGGCTCGCGCTGCGTGTACACGCGGCGCTTCTTGCCGTGCGGCGTCAGATCGCACGAAAAGATCTGACCGTCGTCCTTCAGCACTTCGCCCGCGCCGAACGTCAGCACGTCGGCGACGCGGCCGGCCTCGTACGTCGAGTCCTTGATGCACAGCCCGGCCTCGGCGGTGATCAGCCGCGCGATCTCGGCGGTGCGCGCCCGCACGATGTCGGCTGCGCGGCGCAGGATCGCCGCGCGGTCGTGCCGCGTCAGCGTCGGCCGGTAGGCGCGCGCAACCGCGAAGGCGCGCCGCACGTCGTCGAGCGTCGCCTTCGGCACGGTGCCGACGAGCGAGCCGTCGTACGGATTGCGCACCTCGATCACTCGATCGCGGCGGATCTGTTCGCCGTCGATCCGCAACGCCTCGTGGCGGATCTCGTTGACGGCCGTCGATGCTGCAATGGCATTCATGAATGAGCCCCTTACGGATTCGTTCGGATCACTGAAGATGATTGAGCGCGATATCGATGATGTCGAAGTTGCGCAGCCGCGTGCGGCCGGTCACGTCGGCGGCGACCGGCTTGCTGAAGATCAGCGGCACGATCTGCTCGGAAATCCCCCCGTGCGAGCGCAGGGGCACGTCGAGCCCCGACAGGTCGTGCTTGATGCGCCGCGTGCCGAGCACCACGTGCTGCTTCGAGATCACGATCAGGTCGCCCATCCGCGCCGGCGGCAGCTCGAAACGTGCGCAGCCTTCGGCGCCCGTCAGCACGACCTCGATGCCGTCGACGGCGGCGAGCCGCGCGCGCAGCGCGTCAAGATCGGCCGAATCCGGCACGTAGACGGTCGCGAACGAACCGAGCGCGCCGTGGTGCACGACGTACGGATCGGTGATCGGCAGGATCACGCGCGCGGCGTCGTGGCCGAGCCAGTCGTCGAACAGCTCCTGCAGGTAGATCACGTTCGGCTCGCCGGTCGTGTCGTCATGCTTCGCGTTCATCCCGTGGTCGGCCGTGATCGCGACGATCGCGCCGAGCTCGTCGAGCCGCTTCAGGTACTTGTCCATCATCTGGTAGAACGCGTTCGCGCCGGGCGTGCCCGGTGCGCACTTGTGCTGCACGTAGTCGGTGGTCGACAGGTACATCAGGTCGATCGGGCGCGTCTCCAGCAGACGCACGCCCGCGGCGAACACGAACTCCGACAGCTCCGCGCTGTACACGCTCGGCACCGGCTTGCCGACCAGCTCGAGCACGTTGTCGATGCCGTTCTCGTCGACGGTCGCCTCGTCGGCCTTCTCCGACGAGAAGCAGATGCCCTTCAGCCCCTTGCCGAGCAGGCGGCGCAGCTTGTCCTTCGCGGTCACCACCGCGACGCGCGCGCCCTGGTCGGCAAACGTCGCGAGCACGGTCGGCGCGACGAGGTACTTCGGGTCGTTCATCAGCACTTCGGCGCCGCTTTCGCGATCGTAAAAATAATTGCCGCTGATACCGTGTACCGAAGGCGGCACGCCCGTCACGATCGACAGGTTGTTCGGGTTCGTGAAACTCGGCACCACGCACTCGCCCTTCAGCGCGGTGCCGGGCTTCAGCAGCGTGCGCAGGAACGGTGCGACGCCGGCCTCGGCGGCCAGCTCCAGGTATTCGTATGCGCAGCCATCGACGCACACGACCACTACTGGCCTGCTCATCCAGTTGTAGCGGCGGCCGTTCACTTCTACGGAAACAGGCGTTTCGGTCATGACAGTCCTTTCAGTTCTGAGGGGTTGAGCCGTCGGCGCCCGCGGCGCGCCGCCATGGTGATTTCCATGCTTGACATTAAAATTGATGATTTGTAGATTGTCAACAACATGCAGAGAACAGAAAGCAAAGTGTCGTAGCAGAGAGAGGGCTGGTCACCACTCATCCGCCGCGTGCCGCGGCGCCACAGTCAAGGGGTCTGAAGATGAACGAAGTGCCGGTAAGCAAGCGTTTCAAGGCGTGGGCGGCGGGCGCGGCCCGTTGTGCGGTCGTCATGTCGGCTGCGTCGGTCGCGCTGGGTGTCGCCCCCGCGGCGCACGCGAAGACGTCGCTGCTCGTCTACACCGCGCTCGAAGACGAGGCGATGAAGCCCTACAAGGACGCCTTCGAGAAGGCGAACCCCGACATCGAGATCCGCTGGGTGCGCGACTCGACCGGCTCGGTCACCGCGAAGCTGATCGCCGAGAAGAACAACCCGCGCGCGGACGTCGTGCTCGGCCTCGCCGCGTCGAGCCTCACGCTGCTCGACCTGCAGGGGATGCTGATGCCGTATCAGCCGAAGGGCTTCGACCAGCTCACGCGCAAGTACAGCGACGCGAACACGCCGCCGCACTGGGTCGGCATGGACGTGTGGGGCGCGACGATCTGCTACAACCGCGTCGCCGCGCAGGCGAAGAACATTCCGAAGCCGACGTCGTGGGAGGACCTGACGAAGCCGATCTACAAGGGTGCGATCGTAATGCCGAGCCCCGTGTCGTCCGGCACCGGCTACCTCGACGTGACCGCGTGGCTGCAGACCTTCGGCGACGACCGTGGCTGGAAGTTCATGGACGCGCTCGACAAGAACGTCGCGCAATACGTGCACTCGGGCTCGAAGCCGTGCACGCTCGCCGGCACCGGCGAATTCCCGATCGGCATCTCGTTCGAGTTCCGCGGCCACGAGCTGCAGGCGCAGGGCGCGCCGATCGACCTGATCTTCCCGAAGGAAGGGCTCGGTTGGGACATGGAAGCGACCGGGATCATGAAGACGACGAAGCAGCCCGACGCCGCGAAGAAGCTCGCCGACTTCATGGCGAGCAAGGACGCGAACGCGATCACCGCGCAATGGTGGGCGATCGTCGCGTATCCGGGTGTTGCGAAGAAGCTGTCCGGCATTCCGGACAACTACGCGGACCTGCTCGTGAAGAACGACTTCACGTGGTCCGCGAAAAACCGGCAGTCGATCCTCGATACCTGGCAGAAGCGCTACGGGGCGAAGGCGCAGCAGTAAGGCCACGAACGGCGGCGGGGCGGCCATGGATGCCGCCTCGCGCCACCTTGCAACCGTCGAATCCGGCCCTCGGGCCGCCCGCAGCGTGGAGGCGCGCATGGCACCTTATCTGAGCGTAGAACGCATCGAGAAGCGGTACAACGACACGCAGGTGCTCAGGGACATCAACCTGAGCGTGATGAAGGGCGAAATGATCTGCTTCCTGGGGCCGTCCGGCTGCGGGAAAACCACCTTGCTGCGCATCATCGCCGGGCTCGAATCGCAGAGCGCCGGCCACATCATGCAGGACGGCCGCGACATCTCGCGGCTGCCGCCGCAGCTGCGCGACTACGGGATCGTGTTCCAGTCGTACGCGCTGTTTCCGAACCTCACCGTCTACGACAACGTCGCGTACGGTCTCGTCAACCGCAAGATGAAGCGCGACGCGATCCACGAGCGCGTGCATACGCTGCTCGCGCTGGTCGGGTTGCCCGACAGCCATCGCAAGCATCCGAGCCAGCTGTCCGGCGGCCAGCAGCAGCGCATCGCGCTCGCGCGCGCGCTCGCGACGTCGCCGGGCCTGCTGCTGCTCGACGAGCCGCTGTCCGCGCTCGATGCGCGCGTGCGCGTGCGGCTGCGCCAGGAGATCCGCACGTTGCAGCAGCAGCTCGGCGTGACGACGATCATGGTCACGCACGACCAGGAAGAGGCGCTGTCGATGGCCGACCGCATCGTCGTGATGAACCACGGCGTGATCGAGCAGATCGGCACGCCGCTCGAAATCTACCGGCAGCCGGCGTCGCCGTTCGTCGCGGACTTCATCGGCAAGGTCAACACGATTCCGGCCGAGGTGATGCACGACGGGTCGCTGCGCGCGGGCGGCATCGGGCTCGATTACCGCCGCGGCAACGCGCGTCCTGCGCAGGGTTCGACGGTGTCGGTCTACGTGCGGCCGGAGGACCTCCGCATTCGCGTGCCGGGCGATGCGCCGGACAACCTGTTGAGTGGCCGCGTCGAGAAGCTCGAGTTCCTCGGCGCGTTCTGCCGCGTCAGCTTCCGCATCGACGGGCTCGACGGCCAGGAGGTGGTCGCCGACCTGTCGTTCCATGAAGTCGACCGTACCGGCCTGTGCGAAGGCGCGCGTTTCGATCTCGCGCTCGACCGCGAGCATGTCTGCGTGTTCTCGTCCGCCAAGGAGCGACTGCAATGAGCGCCGTGCTTTCCGAGCGCCGCCGCGGCGCAACCGCCCCTGCCGACGTGCGGCAGATCACTCACTGGCACGACCGCGTCGCGCAGCTCGCGCTGCTGGCGATGGCCGCGCTGCTGTCGCTGTTCCTGCTGCTGCCGCTCGCGCTCGTCGTACAGAAATGCTTCGTCGACGCGGACGGGCATTTCGTCGGCCTGCACAACTTCGTCACGTATCTCGAGGACAGCGGCGTGCTGCGCTCGATGCTCCATTCGCTGACGGTCGGCACGCTCGTCACGTCGATCGTCGTGCCGATGGCGTTCACGTTCGCGTATGCGCTGACGCGCTCGTGCATGCCGCTGAAGAACGCGGCGCGTACGATCGCGCTGTTGCCGCTGCTCGCGCCGACGCTGCTGTCCGCCGTGTCGTTCATCTACTGGTTCGGCAACGCGGGGCTGCTGAAGCCGCTGCTGCACGGCCATTCGATCTACGGGCTGCCGGGCATCGTCGCGAGCATGGTCTACGCATCGTTCCCGCACGTGCTGATGATCCTCGTCACCGCGCTGTCGCTTGCGGACGGCCGGCTCTACGAGGCCGCCGAAGCGATGGGCACGAGCCGCACGCGCAAGTTCTTCACGATCACGCTGCCCGGCGCGAAGTACGGGCTCATCAGCGCGACGATGGTGGCGTTCACGATGTGCATCAACGACTTCGGCGTGCCCGTCGTGATCGGCGGTTCGTACAACGTGCTGTCGACCGACATCTACAAGCTGATCATCGGCCTGCAGGACTTCAACCGCAGCGCGGTCGTGAGTCTGATGCTGCTGTTCCCCGCGCTGATCGCGTTCGGCATCGACTTCTTCATCCGCCGCCGCCAGCAGTCGCAGCTCGGCGCGCGCTCGACGCCGTACCAGCCGAAGCCGTCGCGCGGCTTCGATCTCGCGATGCTCGCGTACTGCGCCGTCGTCTGCGCGTTCTTCGTCGCGGTGGTCGGCATCTCGGTGTTCGCGTCGTTCGTGAAGTTCTGGCCGTACCAGATGAGCCTCGGACTGCAGCACTACCAGATGGGGCTGATCGCGGCCGGCATCTTCGACGCGTACAAGAACAGCCTGCGGATGGCGGCAACGGTCGCGATCGGCGGCACGATCGTCGTGTTCGGCGGCGCCTACCTGATCGAGAAGACCCGCGGCGCGCGCTGGCTGCGCGGCTTCATCAGCCTGTGCGCGATCCTGCCGATGGGCGTGCCCGGGCTCGTGCTCGGCATCAGCTACATCTTCCTGTTCAACGCACCCGGCAATCCGCTGAACGGGCTGTACGGGTCGCTCGCGCTGCTCGCGATCGTCACGGTGGTCCACTACTACTCGTCGAGCCACCTGACCGCGGTCACCGCGCTGCGCCAGATCGACAGCGAGTTCGAGGCCGTGTCGGCATCGCTGAAGGTGCCGTTCTACAAGACCTTCATGCGCGTGACCGTGCCCGTGTGCCTGCCCGCGATCCTGCTGATCGCGCGCTACCTGTTCGTGAACGGGATGACGACCGTGTCGGCGGTCGCGTTCCTGTATTCGCCGGACACGCAGCCCGCGTCGGTCGCGATCCTGAACCTCGACGACGCCGGCCAGATCGGCCCGGCCGCCGCGATGGCGACGCTCGTGCTCGCAACGTCGTCGTGCGCATGCCTGCTGTTCGCGTGCGTGTCGCACGGCCTGCTGCGTCGCACGCAGGCGTGGCGCAACCCGCATCGCCGCTGATCCCCACTGAATTCACGTGACGTCCCGACTTCATCAAGGAGACACCATGACGCTCGCTGCTCAACCCATCCTGCTCACCCCCGGCCCGTTGACGACTTCCGACCGCACGCGCGAAGCGATGCTGCGCGACTGGGGGTCGTGGGACAGCGACTTCAACGCGATCACCGCACGCCTGCGCGAACGCATCCTGCAGATCGTGCACGGCGAAGGCACGCACGAATGCGTGCCGCTGCAAGGCAGCGGCACGTTCTCGGTCGAAGCGGCGATCGGCACGCTCGTACGGCGCGACGGCCACGTGCTCGTGCCGAACAACGGCGCGTACTGCCAGCGCATCGCGAAGATCTGCCGCGTGCTCGGCCGCAAGCTGACGACGATCGACTACACGGAGGAGCAGCGCGTCGATCCGGCCGACGTCGACCGCGCGCTGGCCGCCGATCCCGGCATCACGCATGTCGCGCTCGTGCATTGCGAGACGGGCACCGGCGTGCTGAATCCGCTCGACGACATCGCGAAGGTCGTCGCGAAGCATGGGCGAGGCCTGATCGTCGACGCGATGAGCTCGTTCGGCGCGATCGACATCGACGCGCGCACGACGCCGTTCGACGCGGTGATCGCCGCGTCCGGCAAGTGCCTCGAAGGCGTGCCGGGAATGGGCTTCGTGATCGTGAAGCGCAGCACGCTCGAACGCTGCGAAGGCAACAGCCATTCGCTCAGCATGGACCTGTACGACCAGTGGACGTACATGCAGCGTACGACGCAATGGCGCTTCACGCCGCCGACGCATGTCGTCGCGGCGCTCGATGCTGCGCTCACGCAGTACCTCGACGAAGGCGGGCTCGCCGCGCGCGGCGGCCGCTACGTGCGCAACTATCGCGCGCTGATCGACGGGATGACGGCGCTCGGCTTCCGCCCGTTCCTCGATGCGTCGGTGCAGGCGCCGATCATCGTCACGTTCCACGCGCCGGACGATCCGAACTACGACTTCAAGACGTTTTATCAGGAGGTCAAAAAGCGCGGCTACATTCTGTATCCGGGCAAGCTGACGCAGGTCGAGACGTTCCGCATCGGCTGCATCGGGCATTTCGGCGAGGCGGGCATTCCGGGCGCCGTCGCCGCGATCGCCGACACGCTGCGGGCGATGGGCGTGCGGCGGGTGTCCGCCGAAGCCGCGGCGTGATCCGCCGGGCCGTGCATCACGACCGATGCGCGGCCCTGCCCCCGATTGACTCGGCCGTGCGCGACACGGCCACCTTTCCTTTCATGCGAAACACGTGATGCGTCCCTTCTGGATCGAACAAGCGCTCTTCAACGACGGCGATCTCGCCCCCGCGCTGCAACGCGCGGCGAAAGCCGACGTCTGCATCGTCGGCGGCGGTTTCACGGGGCTCTGGACCGCGATCCAGGCCAAGCAGCAGAACCCCGCGCTCGACATCGTGATACTCGAAGGCGACCTGTGCGGCGCAGGCGCGAGCGGCCGCAACGGCGGCTGCCTGCTCACGTGGTCCGCGAAATTCCTGACGCTGCGGCGCCTGTTCGGCGAGGCCGAGGCGGTGCGGCTCGTCAAGGCGTCCGAAGCGGCGGTGCAGCACATCGCCGACTTCTGCGGCGAACACGGCATCGACGCGGAACTGCGGCTCGACGGCACGCTGTACACGGCGACGTCGCGCGCGCAGGTCGGTACGCTCGCGCCCGTGCTCGACGCGCTCGCCGCGTGCGGCATCCACAGCTACGAACCGCTGCCGCCGGCGGAAGTCGCGCGCCGCTCGGGGTCGGCGCGCAATCTCGATGGCGTGTATTCGCCGATCGCCGCCACCGTCCATCCGGGCAAGCTCGTGCGCGGGCTGCGCCGTGTCGCGCTCGCGATGGGGATCCGCATCCACGAACGCACGCCGATGCTCGACTTCACGCCGGGGCCGCAGGTCGTCGTGCGCACGCCGGCCGGCAGCGTCACCGCGGGCAAGCTCGTGTTCGCGATCAACGCGTGGATGGCGAGCCGGTTCCCGCAGTTCGCGCGCACGATCGCGGTGGTGTCGAGCGACATGATCATCACCGAGAAGTGCCCGGACCTGCTCGCGAAGACGGGGCTCGTCGACGGCGTGTCGGTGCTCGATTCGCGGATCTTCGTGTACTACTACCGCAGCACGCCCGACGGCCGGCTGATGCTCGGCAAGGGCGGCAACACGTTCTCGTGGCGCGGGCGCATCGCGCCGGTGTTCGACCAGCGCTCGCCGTACGAGGCGCAGCTCACGCAGAGCCTGCGCGAATTCTTCCCGTCGCTCGCCGACGTGCCGATCACCGCAAGCTGGAACGGCCCGTCGGACCGCTCGGTGACGGGCTTTCCGTTCTTCGGCCGCCTCGACGGTGCACCGAACGTGTTCTACGGATTCGGCTATTCGGGCAACGGCGTAGGACCGACCTACATGGGCGGGCAGATCCTGTCGTCGCTCGTGCTCGATCTCGACAACGCGTGGACGCGCAGCCCGCTCACGCAGGGGCCGCTCGGCCATTTCCCGCCGGAGCCGCTCCGTTATGTCGGCTCGCATGTCGTGCGCAACGCGATCCGCCGCAAGGAGCGCGCGGAGGACGCGAACCGGCAGCCGTCGATCGTCGATACGTGGCTGTCGAAGCTCGCGAGCGCGGCAGGGAAAGCGGACAAGGCGTAAGCGCACGGGCCGCGCATGTGACACGGCGTTGCGCCGGGTCGCGTCGATGAAAGCGGGCCGGTGCGGCGATCGCGTACTCACCCTGCCCCCTGCCGCACCGCGCTGAACGCAAAAAAGGGCGCTTTGCAGCGCCCTTTCTCATGTTCCCGGCATGCGTGCAGCAGCCGGAAGAACCGCATCCTTCACGCGCGATTCACACCCGCTCCGCCTTCTGCTTCGCGGCCTTGCCGGCCGCCGGCAAGCCCTGCTCGTGCGTGCGGCGCATCCGCGCGAGACCGTGCGCGACGTGCTCGCGCACGAGCGCGACCGCCTTCTCGTCGTCGCCGCTCGCGAGCGCCTGAACGATCTTCTCATGCTCGGACGCCGACACCGACAGCGCATCCTGCTCGGCCTCGATCGCGGCCTGCCGCAGCAACCCGAGCTGCCGCACGAGGCGGCGATACGTATCGGTCAGGTGCGTGTTGCCGACGCCGACGACCATCGCGTCGTGGAACTGCACGTTGAGCTCGGTGTAGCGCGTGACATCGTGCGTCTTCGCAGCTTCCTTCATCGACTGGATGATGCCCTTCAGCACCTTCAGCGTGTCGGGCGAGATGCGCTTCGCGAGCGCGCGTGCGACCGACTCGTCGAGCATCGCGCGCACTTCGTAGATTTCCTCGGCTTCGCGCAGCGGCACGACGCGCACCGTCACGCCGCGGTTCTTCTCGTTGCGCAACAGGCCCGCCTGCTCGAGCGCACGGAACGCCTCGCGCACCGGGCCGCGCGACACGTTCAGCTTCGTCGCGATATCGACTTCGTTGAGCTTCTCGCCGGGCGCATATTCGCCGGACACGATCGCGCGTTCGAGCATGTCCTGGACGATCATCGCAAGTGACTGGCTCTGCAGGAGTTCGATGGCGTTGAGCGCGTTCGGGGCAGTCATGGTCGGGCAGGCAGCTGGGCTGCGGTGGAAAACGAGGGCGCCATATCGGCGAATGATCCTTGTATACCCTCGGCCCGACACATTGTCAACAGTTTTCAGTTTCCAAACACCAATCCAACGAGGCGATGCCGGCATGATCCTGCCACCGGCATCGCGGTGCCCGCCCGTCCGGCTATCAGCCCTTCAACGGCCCCGGGTCGCTCTGGCTCGGCCGGCCCGTCTCGACGTGCCCGGCGAAGCGGCGCACGACCTTGTCGCTCGCGCCGCCCGTCGTCGTCGCGACGATGGTCAGGTCGTACCAGCCGTGGCTCGAGCTGAGCTCGAAGTGATCCTCGACGCGCTCGCCCGGCGCGAGCGTGTAGCTCCGCGCGTGCGCATGGCTGTACGCATTGTCGACGACCACACGGCACGCCGCGCTGCCGCTGTTGCGCAGCTGCAGGTACACGTGGCGGTTGCGCACGTCGTAGCCGACCTTCGCTTCCGGGTTCGCGTGATGGCCGTCCATCGCGAGCGTCGTGTTGCCCTGGAACTCGCACAGATAGCCGTTCGGGCCGTACACCGCGAGGTGATAGTCGCCCTGCGCGACCGACGTGGTCCAGCAGTCGGCGATCTTGTCGCCGGCGGACACCGCATAGCGGCGCGGCTGGCTCGACGGATTGCGGCGGTCGTACACGTAGAACGCCGCGCCCGCGTCGCCCGTGTTCGCGAAATCGAGCCACACGTTGCCGTCATGGCTGTTCACGCGGCCGTGCACGAACACTTCGTACGGCAACGCGCGCGCCGGCCGCGTGCCGGCCTCCTGCGCCGGCATCGCCTGCTGCGCAGGCACCTGGTACGCCTGCCCGGCCGTCGTGATGTGCTGCGGCACCGTGAAGCTCACCGTGCGCGTGTCGGGCTTGCCGGAGAAATCGAACGCGGACGTCAGGTCGCCGCAGATCGAGCGGCGCCATGCGCTGATGTTCGGCTCCTTCACGCCGAAGCGCGCTTCGAGGAAGCGCAGCACCGACGTGTGGTCGAACGTCTCCGAGCACACCCAGCCGCCCTTCGTCCACGGCGAGATGATGATCAGCGGCACGCGCGGCCCGAGGCCGATCGGCTGGATCCCGCCCGGGTCCGCGCGCGGCACCAGCGGGCTCATCTCGTGCGGATACTTGTTCAGGTCGAGCAGTTCGTCGCCGAGATTCGACAGCAGGTTCGACGACACGACGCCCTGGCCGTTCACGCCGCTCGTGACGGGCGGCACCGGCGGCACGACGTGGTCGAACAGCCCGTCGTTCTCGTCGTAGTTCAGGATGAACACGGTCTTCGCCCACACGTCCGGGTTCGACGTCAGCGCCTCGAGCACCATGTTGATGTAGAACGCGCCGTCGGTCGGCGATGCCTGCGGGTGCTCGCTGTACTTGTACGGCGCGACGACCCACGACACCTGCGGCAGCCGGTTCGCCTGCACGTCGGCCTTCAGCTCCGCGAGCGTGTGGTCCGACGCGCCCTTGTCGACGAGCGGGCCGCTCGCGCCTTCCTTCACCTGGAAGCGCTTGAAGAACATCAGCGAGTTGTCGGTGTAGTTGTCGGTCGGGTCGCCCGGGATGCCCGTGCCGCCCTGGTACACCTTCCAGCTGATGTTCGCGTTCTCGAGGCGCTCCGCATAGGTCGTCCACGTGTAGCCGTTGACGTCGTCGCGCTCGCCGATGCCGGGGCCGTTCGGCGGCGTCCCGTAGATGTTGCGCGGGTCGATCGTGCCGGTCCACAGGTAGATGCGGTTCGGCGCGGTGTCCGCATGCGCGGAGCAGAAGTACGCGTCGCAGATCGTGAACGCGTCGGCGAGCGCGTAGTGATACGTGAGGTCCTGGCGCTTCAGGTAGCCCATCGTCAGCACGTCCTGCTTCTGGTTCACCCACTGGTTCCACTGGCCGTTGTTCCACGCGAGGTGGCCGCTGCTCCAGCCGTGGTTGGTGCCCGGCTGGAATTCGGTCGTCTGCTTCGGGTCGAGGTAGAACGGCAGCACGTACGGCGCGGACGGGTCGAGGCCGCGCGAATGATAGTTCTTCGTGAACACCGACGCGGGCGGCTGCTGCCACACCGGCGCGCCGTTCGGCAGCAGGTGCGGGCGCGGGTCGTTGAAGCCGCGCACGCCGCGCAGCCCGCCGAAGTAATGGTCGAACGAGCGGTTTTCCTGCATGAAGATCACGACGTGCTCGACGTCCTGGATCGTGCCGGTGCGCGACGCGGCCGGCATCGCCAGCGCCTTGCGGATCGCGGGCGGGAAGCCCGCGTAGGCGGCCATCGCGCCCGCCGACTGGGCGGCGAGGCGCAGGAAATCGCGTCTGTTGGTCGAAGACATGGGGAGGAGATCCTTGTTGTGTCGGTATTGAAACAGGAAGCCGGCGGAGCGGGCCGGCGGCTCGGTGCGTTGCCGTTATTAGTCCGCACCGGCGTGTCCCGGACGTGACCGGTTCCAGCAGGTTTCTTGCGGTCATCCCCAGCTTTTTTTCGAAGCGGCGCACGACGCGCGTTTCATCGGGCCGACACAGGCACGCGCTACGCTGACGCGCATGAAGAGGAAAGCAGCGACGGAAGAGGCGGAGCCGTGTTCGATCAGCTGAAGGCGTTCCACGCGACCGTCCGGCAGGGCAGCATCACGCGCGCGGCGCGGCATCTGGGCGTGAGCCAGCCGACCATCGCCGCGCAAATCAAGCAGGTCGAGCAGGTGTACGGTGTCGAGCTGTTCTATCGCAGCGGCCGCCGGCTCGAAGTCACCGAGACCGGCATCGAGCTGCTGCCGCTGATCGAGAAGATGATCGCACTCGAAGCGCAGGCCGACATCATGCTGCGCAACGTCGGCGGCCTGTTCGAAGGCCAGCTGCGCATTGGCGCGACGGGGCCGTACTACATCATGGACGCCGTCGGGCGCTTCTCGAACGCGCATCCGTCGATCGCGCTCACGTGCCGGATCGGCAATTCCGAGGAAATGCTGCAGGCGCTGCACGAATTCCGCATCGATCTCGCGGTCTCGTCGCAGCGCAACGACGCGGACGGGATCGAGCGGCAGGTGATCTCGACCGATCCGCTCGTGCTCGTCGTGCATCGCAGCCATCCGCTCGCGCGCTTCGACGCGGTCGATGCGCGGCAGCTCGCCGACGTGCGGCTGCTGATTCGCGAGGAAGGCTCGGTCACGCGCCGCTGCACCGAGGAGATCCTCGCGGCGGCCGGCGTCGCGCCGGTATCCGTCGCGGAGATCGGCAGCCGTGAAGCGATCCGCGAGGCGATCCTGCACGGCGTGGGCGGCAGCCTGTTTCCGCGCGGCGAGGCCGAACGTCATCCGGACCTGCGGATCGTCGCGCTGCGCGGCGTCGACACGACGATCGACGAATACGTGTACTACCTGAAGGCGCGCCGCCACAGCCCCGCGATCGCCGCGTTTCTCGCGTGCATCGTGCCGGTGCGCGGCGAGGCCCTCGTCGAACGGAACACGCGCCGCGCGACTGCGCGCTGAATGCGGGTGGCAGTCAACCGTATGGCGCGGCGAGGACTGCGACTGCTCGCTGAGCGCGGGTGACGGTCAACCGCACGGCGTAACAAGGACGCACGCCCTCGCACGCTCTCCCAGATTCACTTCGGCAGCGCCGGAATCATCCACGTGAACACGTGCTGCTGCAGGAACACGAGCACGCCGAGCAGCAGCGTGAGGATCACGCTGTGCCAGAACGTGCGCGCGAACACGACACCCTCCTGCCCCTTCAGGTCGGTCGTCGACACGCCGGTCGCGATGTTCTGCGGCGAGATCATCTTGCCCATCACGCCGCCCGACGAGTTGGTCGCGGCCATCAGCACCGGATCGAGGCCGAGCTGCCGCGCGGCAACCACCTGCAGGTTGCCGAACAGCGCGTTGCCCGACGTGTCGCTGCCGGACAGGAACACGGCGACCCAGCCGAGCGACGCCGACACGAGCGGGAACAGCGCGCCCGTCGACGCGACGCCCGTGCCGAGCGTGTAGCTGATTCCCGAGTAGTTCAGCAGGTAGCCGAGGCCGACGATCATCATCACCGTCACGATCGCGATGCGCGTCTGCCGCCACGTCTTTGCGACGCAGCCGAAAAAGTCGCCGGGCCCGGTGCGCGTCCATGCGGCGGTGATGATCGCCGACAGCAGGATCGCGGTGCCCGTGCCGAGCGGCTGGAAGTCCCAGATCGCCGCATACGGCTTGTGGTACAGCGTGACGAACACCGCGTTGTGCAGGCCCGGCCACGGGATCTTCACGTCGCCGATCGCCGCGATGTTCGCGCGCACCCAGACGATCACGATCACCGACACGACGAGCCACGGCAGCCAGCCGCCGTAGCCGATGCGAGCGCCGCCATTGTTCGCAGGCGTTGCGCGCGCAACCGCGAACTGCGGATCGGGCTGCGGCTTCCACACGTGCAGGAAGCCGATCGTGACGATCAGCGAGGTCAGCGACGACAGCACGTCGGTGAGCTGATAGCCGAGGAAGTTCGACGTGACGAACTGCGCGAGCGCGAAGCTGCCGCCCGACACGAGCAGCGCGGGCCACAGGCGCGCGATCGATCGCACGCCGCCGTATGCGCCGACTACGTAGAACGGCAGCAGCAGCGCGAAGAACGGCAACTGGCGGCCGACCATCGCGCCGAGCGTCGCGGGCGGCAGCGACGTGACCGCGCCGAGCACGGTGATCGGCACGCCGAGCGCGCCGAACGCGACCGGCGCGGTGTTGAACAGCAGCGTGTACGTGAGCGCCTCGATCGCCGGGAACCCGAGCGCGATCAGCAGTGCGCTCGTGATCGCGACCGGCGTGCCGAATCCGGAGATCCCCTCGAGCAGACAGCCGAACGAGAACGCGACGACGAGCAGCACGAGGCGACGGTCGTCAGGCAGATGGTCGAGCATCCATTGCCGGAAGTCTTCGAAGCGGCCCGACTTCACCGCGATGTTGTACAGCAGCAAGGCGTTGAAGACGATCCACATCACGGGGATCAGCGCGAGCGCCATGCCGGCGGCGACCGCGTCGAGCGCGAGACCGACCGGCATCCCCCACGCGCCGACCGCGACCGCGATCCCGGCGATCAGCCCCGCGAGCGATGCCTGCCACGCGGGGCGGCGCAGCACGCCGAGCGCGATCAGCGCGACCGCGATCGGGATCGCCGCGACGAGGAACGACAGCAACAGTGAATGGCCGACCGGCGTCAGCGGCTGCGAGAAGACGATGCCGGCGGGTAGAGCGGCGGTGGGATTCATCGTGTCTCCTGAGTGTGCCGGGCGCTTGCGCACGCAACGACGTCGCCGCACCAATGGATCGGTCACTTAAAAAGGTTAGGAGGCGCGTGGCGCTTCTACAAGGAGGGACAAGCCCGAGGCGCGCGGCCCCGCACCAGCGCGCATCGCGCTGCCGCATCCGGCCATGCACCGCTGCAATCTTGCACGGCGGACAAAGGTGCCTCTCCGGCAGCGGGATGTTTCGTTCGGCGACCGAAGCCTAGACTGGCCGCATTGGTTCCGTTCGCGCCGACGACGGCGCGACACCGGAACGCCTACGGAGAGTACGAAATGAAGACGATGATTCGTGCGGCCTGGGCCTGTGTCCTGATCGGCACGGCCGTCGCAGCCCATGCGCAACCGGCGTCACAACCGCTGACGCGCGCCGAAGTCCGCCAGGAACTGGCCGACATGCAGGCCGCCGGCTACCGGCCGAGCATGGTCAGCAGCCCAGACTATCCGCAGAACATGCAGGCGATGGTGAAGCAGGTCGCGCAGGCGCGCGCCGATGCCGCCGGTTACGGCAGCGACGGCAACGCCGTCGTCGAGTCCGGGAAGCCGGGCCACGTGCCGGCGATCGATCGCGATAGTCGCAATGGTCTCAACAGCCGCAATACGTACGCGCATCACTGACGCGGGCATGCGATGAACCACATCGGCAACATGACGGCCGCGGTGCCGCCGGGCGATGCCGTCGGCTTCCACGCGCGCCGGCCGCCGCACACGCAGCGCCTGTTGCGCGCCGCCTGCAGCCGCCGTCCGCATCGGACATCGACGGTCCGCACGCCGATGCGTGCGGCCGCCTGTTCCGTCGTCAGACGCTGAAGCGGTTCAACGTGTAAGCGCGATAGGCCGCGACGAACGCGTCGAACGAGCCGGCCTCCTTCGCTTCCAGTTCGGCCTGCTCGGCGAGCGAGCGCTCGGCGAGCGCCGCCGCCGCGCGCGTGTCGGCTTCGCCGAGCGGCCGCGCGCGGAAATGCGCGGCATGCGCGTCGCTTTGCGCGCGCGCGAACGCGAGGAACGACTGCTGGTTGTCGCGCATCGTGCGCAGTACGCGCGCGGATGGCGTGCGTTCCGGATCGGCGAGCTTCTCGCGCTGCGCGGCGATCGCGCGCGCATGCTCGTCGCCGCCGCGAATCTCGTCGAGGCGGCGGCCGACGGCTTCGATCTTCGCCATCAGCTCGTCCGCCCACGCGTGCATCGCGACCGGGCTGCCGTCGCGCGACAGCATCAGGCCCGGCTTGCGCCCTTCCATCGTCACGCTGCCGAAGTTCGCGTTCGCTTCCCGGTACCCGTCGCCATCGAGCGGCGCGCTCGCATCGAGCGCGCACACGAGCAGATACGCGTCGATAAAACGCGCGGTCTCGAGCGCGATGCCGGTCGGCGCGAACGGATCGATGTCGAGGCAGCGCACTTCGATGTACTGCACGCCGCGCGACGCGAGCGCATGCAGCGGCCGCTCGCCCGAATACGTGACGCGCTTCGGCCGGATCGTCGAGTAGAACTCGTTCTCGATCTGCAGCACGTTCGTGTTGATCTGGATCCACTCGCCGTCGCGATGCGTGCCGATCGCCTCGTACGGCGGGTACGGCTCGCTCACGGCCTTCGACAGCGCGTCGAGATAGCCCTGCAGCGTGTTGTAGTCGGCCTGGAGCGCCGCCTGCGCGGTCGTGTTCGAGTAGCCGAGATCGCTCATCCGCAGGCTCGTCGCATACGGCCGGTACAGCGTGTCGGCATCGAACGTGTCGAGCCCGTGCGGCCGGCCGCGCAGGAATTTCGTGTCGAGCGCGGGCGATGCGCCGAACAGGTACATCAGCAGCCAGCTCGTGCGGCGGAAGTTGCGGATCTGCGCGAGATAGCGCTCGGACTGGTAGTCGACGAGCGTCGCGGTCGAGCCCTCTTCCGCGTGCAGGCGCCGCCACACCTCTTCGTGCAGCGAGTAGTTGTAGTGGATGCCGGCGATGCACTGCATCGTGCGGCCGTAGCGATACGCGAGGCCGCGCCGGTATACCGTCTTCAGCCGGCCGATGTTCGACGTGCCGTAGTCGGCGATCGGAATCTGGTCGTCGGCGGGCAACAGGCCCGGCATCGATTCGTTCCACAGCATCTCGTCGCCGAGCGATGCATACACGTAGCGATGCAGCTCGTCGAGGCGTTCGAGCGTGAGCGCGGCGTCGGGTTCGGCCGGCGTGATCAGTTCGAGCAGCGCTTCCGAATAGTCCGTCGTCATCGACGGATGCGTGAGCGCCGAACCGAGCGCACGCGGATGCGGCGTGAACGCGATCATCCCGTCGCGTGTCACGCGCAGGCTTTCCCTTTCGATGCCGCGCAGGCCGTCGGGCAGATGCTGCCGCGTCGGGCCGGTGCTCAGCGCGTCGAGGCGATCCAGCAACAAATCGGTCTGGCGGATGGTCATGGTGTTCGACATGGATGCGCAAGTGCGGGCACGGCGCGCGCGGAACGCCACGCGCGGCCGGCTGGATTGTTGGTCGCTTCGTTGGTAGCGGGCACTTTAACATCTCGCCGGAACACGCGCTTGAGGTGGCTTCGGGCGGGGGCGCGCGCGCCGCGGCGCCCCGGGCGGGCCCGGTGAAGGCACGGCTGCCGCTGCTGCGGAACGTCCGCGGCAACGTCGCGCGGGGGCCGCGCAGACGCCATGGAACGGGCTAAAACGAGGAATTCAAACGGAGATTCGAAGGGCAATTCGTCTGCTGGATGACGAATCACGCCGGCCGGCGAACGGTGCAACCCGATCCATGCGACGGGCCGCACGATCGGCGCAACACCACCGCACCACCACCCCAGCACCACTGCACCACCACCGCACTGCCACGGCCCTACCCGCCGCGCGCGGCGCCCGCGCGATCGGCCACCTCGTTCCACAGATGAAGCGCCGCATACGCGCGCCACGGACGCCAGCCGTCGGTGCGGCGCTTCTGGCTCGCGAGCCGGTCGAGCGACGGATCGCGCGCGGCGATCGACTGCATCAGCACGAGATCGGACGCGGGCCACGCGTCCGGATCGCGCCACGCGCGCATCGCGATGTATTCGACTGTCCACGGACCGATCCCGGGCAGGTCGAGCCACGCCTGCCGCAGCGTCGCAAGGTCGGCATCCGCGGGATCGACCGGCACGTCGCCCGCCGCGACCGCGCGCGCCACCCCCGTCAGCGCCGCGGCCCGCTTGCCGGGCATCCCGATCCGCGCAAGGTCGCACGCGGCGAGCGCGTCGGGCGTCGGGAATCGCCACGCGGGCGCGCCGTCATCGTCGCCGTCGCCATGCACGACGCGCTCGCCCGCGCGCTCGACGAGCCGCCCGACGATCGTCGTCGCCGCCTTCACGCTGACCTGCTGGCCGACGATCGCGCGCACCGCGAGCTCGAAGCCCGACCACGCGCCCGGCACGCGCAGCCCCGGCGCGGCCGCGACGAGCGGCGCGAACCACGGGTCGCGCGCGAGCCCGCCGCCGATCGCGGCCGGATCCGCGCGCAGGTCGAACATCGACGCGAGCCGCATCGCGAACGCGTCGTCGACGTGGCGCGCCGCCGGGCCGTCGACGGTTGCGACGAGGCAATGCCTGCGCGGATGGCGCTCGACGGTGAGCCGGCCCGCCGCACCATGCAGGTCGACGATCCGGCGATACACGCCGTCCGCGACCTGTTCGACACCGGGAATCGCGCGCCCGCTGAAGAAGCGCAGCACGCGCGCCCAGTCGTAGGGCGCCTTGAAGCGCAGCTCGAGCTGCGCGGTCGTCGGCGCGGCGTTGCCGGCCGACGTTGTCGTTGTGATCGTGACGCTCAAGCTGCGTTGTCCTCCGCAATGGCGACGGCGGTTTCATCGTCGTGCGCATGGTGCGCCTCGGCCGCGAGCAGCGTCGCCTTGCGGCGCACGCCCCAGCGGTAGCCGGCGAGCGCGCCGCCCTTCTGCACGACACGGTGGCACGGGATCGCGAGCGCAACCGGATTCGACGCGCAGGCAGACGCGACCGCCCGCACCGCGCGCGGCGAACCGAGCGCTTCGGCGATGTCGGAATAGCTGCGCGTCTCGCCGTACGGAATGTGGGTCAACGCTTCCCACACGCGCTGCTGGAACGCCGTCGGCGCAATGTCGAGCGGCAGCTCGAACGTGCGACGCGTGCCGTCCAGATACGCGCCGATCTGCTGGACGAACGGCGCGAGCCGTGCCGGCGATTCGACCAGCTCGGCGCGCCCGAACGCGTCCGTCAGCGCGGCGACGAGCGACGCAGGCTCGTCGCCGAACGCGATCCGGCAGATCCCCTGCGCGGTCGCGGCGACGAGCACCGTGCCGAGCGACGTCGGCGCGGTCGCGTAGTCGATCCGCAGCCCGGCGCCCTGGCGGCGGAACGCGGACGGCGCCATCCCCAGTTCGCGCGGCACCGACGCATAGAGCCGTGACGGCGAATTGAAGCCCGCATCGACGGCCGCCTGCGTGACCGGCTGCCCGCTTTGCAGCGCCTCCCGCAGCGCGGCGCCGCGCTGCGCGGCCTGGTACTGGCGCGGCGACACGCCCACCACGCGCTTGAAGAGCCGCTGCAGGTGGAACGGGCTCACATGAACCGCGTCGCTCAACTGCTGCAGCGTGAGCCGCTCGGCGTGCGCGTCGAGCACCGCACACGCGCGATTGACGATGTCGAGTTCGCGCGGCAGCCCCTCGGGCTGGCAGCGCTTGCAGGGCCGGAACCCGGCTGCGCGCGCGGCAGCCGGATCGTCGAAGAACGCGACGTGTTCGCGCCGCGGCAGGCGCGACGCGCAGCTCGGGCGGCAGAACACGCCGGTCGTGCGCACCGCATAGAAGAACGCGCCGTCCGCCTGCGGATCGCGGGCGGTCACGGCATCCCAGCGGACGTCGTCGGTCGGATAGGCGGTTTTCATCGGAACCTCGCACTGTCAGTGTAGATGGTGCCTACTCTAGCGAGCGGCACACACCGTCGCGCCCTGAATCTTGCTCTGTGATTCGCGCCGCCAGGCAGGGACACATCAAAAACCCGTCCGAACGGCCGGGCGATGGCCCGACAGTCATCGTACCGCCACGTTTATGTTGCAGTGCGGGTGCGACAAATCGCCGTCCTGACGATTTTTTACACAAATAATATTGCGTCGCACCATAGCCGTGTGTATAGTTGGAACTGTCTCCTCCATGTCTCCTCCTGATATGGATTAAGCCCGTTCCGCGTGAACGGGCTTTTTTTTCGCCCGTCGATTGTGCCGCGTTTGCGCGGCCGCCGTGGTCTACACTCGATGAACCCTGCCTGCGAAGGAGCGTTCGTCCATGAAACCCACCATCCGCGCGATCGATCACGTCGTGCTGCGCGTGACCGACATGGCCGCGATGACGCGCTTTTACTGCGACGCCGTCGGCTGCCACGTGGAAAAGGAACAACCCGATCTCGGCCTCGTGCAGTTGCGCGCCGGCGATGCGCTGATCGACCTGCTCGCCGTCGGCGGCAAGATCGACCGGCCCGACAGCGGCCCGCCCGGCGCGGGGCGCAATCTCGATCACCTGTGCCTGCGCGTCGAGCCGTTCGATCCGCACGCGCTCGCCGCGCACCTGAGCGCGCACGGCGCACGGCCGGGCGGCGTCGAGGAGCGCTACGGCGCCGACGGCTACGGCCCGTCGATCTACCTGTTCGATCCCGAAGGAAACATGCTGGAATTCAAGGGGCCGCCGGCCGCGGTCGGATGAGCGCGGCCAGTGCGCGCGTCACGCGTCCGCGCGCGCCTTGAGGACGGTCCATTCGACGGCGACCGGATCGTGATCGGCGCTCGAGATCCACGCGGCGCCGTCCTGCACCGTGCACTGCAGGCGCATCGTGCGTTCGGCGAGGCGCCCGAGCGCCGCCGCGACGCCGTCGGCGAGCGACAGCACCTGCACGTTGCGCAGCCGCTCGACCTTGCTGCGCACCCCTTGCCACCAGATATCCGAGGTCCTGCCGCCATACGCGATCACCGTCACCTGCGCGGCGCGGCCCGCCGCCTTCGAGATGCGCCGCTCGTCGGGCTGGCCGACCTCGATCCACACGTCGATCGCGTCGGTCAGGTCCTTCTGCCAGAGATCGGGCTCGTCGGTGTCCGACAGCCCCTTGCAGAACTCGAGCCGCTCGTGCGCGAACAGCGCGAACGCGGCGATCCGCACCATCATCCGCTCGTCGGTTTCCGACGGATGGCGCGCGACCGTCAGCGCGTGGTCGGCGTAGTAATGCCGATCCATGTCGGCGATTTGCAGTTCAGCTTTGTAGATCGTGGATTTGAGCGCCATGCGGAAAGTGCCCGGGCGGGCATCGGTTCAGGTCGGGCCGTGATGATACCGAAAGCCTGGCGTGAACCGCGTGACGCGCACAGCGGAACGGCCCGGCAGGCGGCCGGGCCGTGTTCGGTTCGCGCCGCCGGCTCATGCCGGCACGCGCATGCGCCCGTCCTGCGACGGCGCGTTACTGCTTGACGAAGCGGGAATCGGTCCAGAGGCCTTGCTGGTCGCTGTTGTCGGCGCTGACGAACTGCACGTCGCCCTGCTCGACCGACACCACGCGGAACCGCTGGCCTTCCGGCACCGACAGGCAACGGAAGTCGTCGAAGTACTGCTGCTTCGCCTGCGACTGACCGTCACGCTCGTGATTCAGTACGGAATCCAGATTATCTTTCGACAGACAGCCCCATGCGTTCTTCGTCATCTGGATTTCCTGCTTCGGCTGCACAGCCGAATCGCCGCCGGCCTGGGCGATGGACACCACGGCAAAGGCGCCGACGAGCGCAAGACAAACACCGGTTCGCTTCATCATATTCTGTCTCCATGCTCGCGGGCACCAGGCTGGGGTTAGCTATGTGCTTAAAGGTGATCGTGAACCCGCGTTTTTCAATCTAGGAGACCGACAAGCGATATCAAGCACATTTGTTGTGCGATCGCAATAGCGGCGAATTGTCGCACCCTGCGCACCGCATCTTTCAGCACCCTGTCGCACCTGCTGAAAAAACCCGCGCGTGGCACATCGGCGTGACGCGGCCGTCGCAAAGCCTTGTCCGGCAAGGCTTACACCGAAATGTCACGGTATCGGCTGAACGGTTTGGATAATCCATTTCTTGAGCCGGGTTGTTTTGATGCATCGCACATAAAGTCACCCGTAACGACATCGCATTTACTGCAATGCGGCACGGCATTAAGCGCATACAAGAAAAATGCCAGGTGCCCGAATACCCGGCATTTACCCGTATTTTCCGACGAGTGCCCGACCCCGCCGAATGGCGCGCCGCAACCTGTCAGGCCGAGCGCTGCCGCTCGAAATAATCGCGCTGGAACAGGCACATCCGGTACGCGTTGTGATACGTGCCGTTGCCGAAGAATTCCTCGATCAATTCCGCTTCGTGCTGGAACCCGCATTTTTCATAAATGTGGATCGCCGCCGCATTCGACGTATCGACGATCAGGTACAGCTTGCGCATGTTCAGCACCTTGAACGCGTATTCGACCGCGAGGCGCGTCGCCTGCCCCGCATAGCCGCGGCCCTGGCACTGCGGCGCGATGATGATCTGGAATTCGCCGCGGCGGTGGATGTAGTCGAGCTCGATCAGCTCGACGAGGCCGACCAGCTCGCCTTGCGAATCGGCCGCGACGAAGCGGCGCTCGCGCTGGTCGTGCACGTGACGGTCATACAGCTGCGACAACTCGGCAAAGGTTTCGTAAGGCTCCTCGAACCAGTAGCGCATGATCTTCGCATTGTTGTTCAGCTCGTGGACGAAACGCAGGTCCTGGCGCTCGAGCGGCCGCAGTGCGAGCGTGTTCATATCGTTTTGTAGTTGCATCGTAAGGGTCCTCGCGTCGGGCGCGGCGGGGCGCGGGACGACCCGGTCGGGCGGCGTCCCGATTGCACCCCGCACGCGCAGCAAGAAAATGAACGTGGGCGAAGTTGAGAGCCTAGAATGGGAAGAGGGTTCCTGCCACCGTCATGGAGGCAATCGTGATCGAGCAAGTCATACTCGGTGTGTTTCTGGTGCTGCCGCTCGTGATCGTGGCCGTGCTGTTTTCCGATGAACTTTGGCAGGAACACCGGCGTCAGCATCCGCGCGACGAGAATGCACCGCACATCGACTGGAAGCATCCGTGGCGCCGCGTACGGCGGGAGCATTGAAGCGCTTGCGGCGACGGGATGCGGGATTGCGCACCGGCCGCGGCGCGCAATGACGGCCGGTGCGCGCCACCGTCCACGGCCTTGCCGGGCACGCTCGCCCGACGATGACGCGCGGCCCGTTTCGATCCGCTTCGATCCGATTGAGAGGCGCTGACGTGAACGACACCCATTCCCCCCGGAAGCCGGACATCCCGCACGAAACGATCGACCTGCAGATCGCGGACGTGCTCGCTGCCGTCCGCTATCCCGCGAACAAGGATACGATCGTCGATGCTGCGCGCGATGCGGGTGCAAGCAACGAAGTGCTGACGATGCTCGACGGGCTGCCCGAACAGGACTACGCGGACATCGACGCGGTCACGCGCTGGGTCGCCGGCAACTACGGGCCCGGGCTCGGGATTTGAGCGCGCATCCATAACGCGATAGGATCGGGCCGCACCGGTCGCGCGGCGATCGGGATACGCGTCGCCCGGCATCCCGACCGGGCGCTTTCGGACGAGCGCCTCGGAGACCTCATGGAAGGCATCCTGATCCAGCACACCACACGTCGTCAGCTCTGGTTTGGCGCACTGGCGGCGCTCGTGATCCTGCTGGCGCTCGGCATCGCCGCACCGCAAGCGAATGTTGCACTGCCCGCGGTCGAACCGTTCATGCCGATGTGCGCGCTGACCGTGTTCAGCACCGCCAGCATCGCGGCGTTCTTCCTCGGCGCGCAATTCACCGTCACGCGCCAGCCGGTGCTCGGTGCGCTCGGCGGCGCCTATGCGTTCACCGCGCTCGCCGTCGCGTTGCAGCTGCTGACGTTTCCCGGCGTCTTCGCGCCGCATGGCCTGTTCGGCGCGCTGCCGCAGAGCGCCGCGTGGATGTGGATCTTCTGGCATGGGGGCTTCCCGTGCTTCGTGATGCTCGCCCTCTTTGCGCGCAAGTGCATGGTCGGCTCGCCGATCACGGCGCAGCGCACGCACTGGTGGACGATCGCGTTCGTCGGCGGCCCCGCTGCCGCCGCCGCGCTGCTGTGCGTGCTCGTGCTGAACGTGCACCTGCCGCCTGCGTTCGGTTCGCCCGGCGCGGCGGCGGTGATCCCGGTCAACCCGATCGTGCTCGTCGTCTGGACGCTCAACGCGATCGCGCTTGTTGCCGTTCTCGTCACCGGGCGGCTGCGCACGACGCTCGACCTGTGGCTCGCGATCGCCGTGCTCGCGTGCCTCACCGACACGACGCTGAACCTGCTGAGCACGAACCGCTTCACGGTCGGCTGGTATCTCGCGCGCGTGTTCAGCATGTTCACGCCCGGCGTGCTCGTCTGCGTGCTCGCGTGGGAAGTGACGATGCTGTATCAGCGCCTGTCCGAAGCGCACGCGACGCTGATCCGCTCGTCCGCCCGCGACGGCCTGACGGGCGTCTACAACCGCAGCCACTTCAACGATCACTTCCACCTGCTGTTCCTGCAGGCACGGCGGCAAGGCGAGCCGCTGTCGCTGCTGATGGTCGACGTCGACCACTTCAAGGCGTACAACGACGCGTTCGGCCACGTGAAGGGCGATGCGTGCCTGATCGCGGTCGCGAGCGCGCTGACGGCCGTCGTGCGCAGGCCCGCGGATCTCGTCGCGCGCTACGGCGGCGAGGAGTTCGCGATCGTGCTGCCGAATACGGGCGCGCGCGGCGCGCGGCTCGTCGCGGAAGAAGCGCGCGAGGCGGTGCTGCGGCTCAATCTGCCGACGCATGCGCCGGCCGGGCGCGTGTCCGTCAGCGTCGGCTGTGCAACCGTGTCGCCCGACGAATTGTCGATGCCGGATGCGCTGATCGAAGCGGCCGATGCCGCGCTGTATCGTGCGAAGGATGCGGGACGCAACCGCATCGTGACGGTGTGAAGCGCACGGTCGATCGGGCGTTTTGACCGGAATAATGCGCCGTTACGCAATGCGGTGTAGAGAAACGATTACTTACAGCCGCCGCATGGGGCACTCGATATGCTGGGCTCACCTTGAAAACCTGGGCAGGTGAGCGCCATGAAAACCCTGTTGTTGATTGCCGGTGTGGCCGCGTTGTTGAGCGGCTGTGTCATCGCGCCGTATGACGGCTACTACGGTGGCGGCGGGTATTACCACCATCATCATCACGATTGGGATTGAGCGTGGTGGACACGCTTGGGAATGCCTCAATCAAACACGCTCGATGGCGAGGGCAGTAGACGGGCAGATACAAGAGCCGCTCGCGCGCCGCGGGCGCTCGTCCATCTTTCTTTGGACTTGCCCGATGTCGACAGCACTACAGCTTGATTTGCTCAAACTGTCCGCCTCCATATCGCCAAGGGATGCGAAACGCCGCACCACCTTTGATGCGCCGGCTTTGCTCCATTACGGAGGGCCACCACTTGATCAGATTTTGTGCTTTGTCCCAGTGACGCCGCTCGGACCACTGACGATGCAGCACAAATACGATCAATCCTGACTCACGGAGCGCCTTCCGCTCAAGGTCATTCTTTCGCAGTCCGTCCTGAGAAAGCACAACCCAATGCCCTTCGGATGCAAGAGCGCTAATCCAGTCGTGATCCTTCGCGTTAGCCGCAAACTTGTCGCGGAGATGGATGACCGCATCGACAGAATCTTCGACCTTACACAGCTCCCCGACGGCGTGAGCGAGGTGTAACGAGAGATTGTTGTCGAAGAAATACTTCATGCAACCAGCCGCTCATAGCGGATGGCCGCATCAACAGCAGACATCGGAATGCCGTACAGTGAGGCAGCCATCTTCTTGCTTTTCTCAACCCTGTACGTCTCGACAACGAGATCGGTTCTCACACCATATTCGGCAAGCACCGGCTTCCCGAACGAAATCTCCGGATCCAGAACGACGGCACTGCTTCGTTTCAGAGGGAACCAGCGCTTTGCCTGCCCATCGGCAGTAAACTCGATGCCGGCATAGAGTTCAGGCCGCACGATATGCTCGAACACGAGCTGACGTCTGACGAGATCGGTAAGCTCAGTTTCGCCGTGTTGTTGCAACGCCTCGTAGAAGATGGTCTGCCCATCAGTGAGGAACCGATTCGCGGTGAAAGGATAGGCAGTCCCGAAGATCGCCTTCGCGTTCTCGATTGCGGCACGGATGACCCGGAGCGACACGTTGTGGTTGCGGAAGGCTTTTACAACCCTCAACTCCAGCAGATCGCGAAACCCAATGACCTTCTCATCAAGCTCGGCGAGCTGCGTCGTCCAGAGAGGTGGACTACTTCCATCCTTGAACGTATAGCCGAACAGCCATCGGCTCACTTCACGCGCTTCAGCGCCAGTGAGCCGTTCCGCTTCCTTGAGCGTATAGAGGCCGATTCCGGTAAGGTCCATGTGTCTCATTCTAACGTTGTTGCCAGTCCACGCGTGGCGGTACTCGTGATCACTCTGCGGTGTTGAAACGCCACTTGGCAGCCGCGATCAAGCCTTTGACCTCGATGCACGACTCCCGCAATTGTCAGCGAGCGTGAACATCCTGCTGACCACTTACTTCCCGATACAGAACCTGCTGAAAATCACCCCCAGCAGATCGTCCGACGTGAATTCCCCGGTAATCGAATTGAGCTGCTCCTGCGCGAGCCGCAGCTCTTCCGCGAACAGATCGAGCGACTGCGCGCGCTGTTCCGCGTGATCGGCCGCTTGCGCCAGATGTTCCTGCGCCGCACGCAATGCGATCAGATGCCGCTCGCGCGCCAGATACACGCCTTCCGCACCAGCCTGCCAACCCGCGATCCGCAACAGTTCGCCACGCAGCAGGTCGATCCCATCCCCGCGCTTCGCGGACAGATGAACCTCGGTGAGATCCCCCTCCACCGCCGGATGCTCGACCGATGCCGGCACGCCGGTCAGGTCCGTCTTGTTCAGTACGCGCACGACCGGCACGCCCGCCGGGAACCGCGCGGCGATCGACTCATCGTCAGCCGTCATCCCGCCGCGCGAATCGAGCAGATGCAGCACGACGTCCGCGCGCTCGATCTCGCTCCACGTGCGCGCGATGCCGATCCGCTCGACCTCGTCCTCGGTTTCACGCAAGCCCGCCGTATCGATGATGTGCAGCGGAATCCCTTCGACCTGGATCGTCTGCGCGACCTTGTCGCGCGTCGTGCCGGCGATCGGCGTGACGATCGCGAGCTCCGCGCCCGCGAGCGCGTTCAGCAGCGACGACTTGCCGACGTTCGGCTGCCCCGCGAGCACCACCGACAACCCTTCACGCAGCAGCGCGCCCTGCCGCGCATCGCCGAGCACGTGCGCGAGCTGCTCGCGAATCCGCGCGAGCTTGCCGCGCGCATCCGCCGCCTCGAGAAAGTCGATTTCCTCTTCCGGAAAATCCAGCGTCGCCTCGACCAGCATCCGCAGCGTGATCACGTCGTCGACGAGCACGTGGATCTGCCGCGAAAACGCGCCGTCGAGCGAACGCCCGGCCGAGCGCGCGGCCGCCTCGGTGCTTGCCTCGATCAGGTCGGCCACCGCCTCGGCCTGCGCGAGATCGAGCTTGTCGTTCAGGAACGCGCGCCGCGTGAACTCGCCCGGCTCCGCGAGCCGCAGCCCGAAGCCGCGCCCCGCGTCGAGGCAGCGCTGCAGCAGAAGCTGCATCACGATCGGCCCGCCGTGGCCCTGCAGTTCGAGCACGTGCTCGCCCGTGTACGAATGCGGCGCCGGGAAATACAGCGCGATGCCGCGGTCGAGCGGCGCGCCGTGTTCGTCGAGAAACGGCACGTAACTCGCGTGTCGCGGCGCGAGCCGCTGCCCGCATAGCGCGTCGATCAGCGGCAGCGCCGCCGCCTCGCCGCTGCGCCCGAACGATACGCGGACGACACCGATCCCGCCCCGGCCGGCAGCGGTGGCAATGGCGATGATCGGATCGGAATCGGTAGCAAGCATGGCAATCGGAAGAAATCGGAAGATTCAGGCAGTTGATCGGCAAACACGCGGCAAACACGCGGCAGACCCGCGGCAGACCCGCGGCAGACCGGCCGCGCCCCGCGCAACCACGCGGGCATCGGGACGCCGGCATTGTAGCGTGACGGCGCGCCCGCCACCGCGTGTGCGCCCGGATTCGGACTTGCCCGAATTTATCCCACTCACGATAAGATCAATCCTATATCGGCCCGGGCGCTCGGTATCCGCTTCGGACGAGTATGTCCGTCCGGGCCGACCGACGCGCTGTCCTATCGCTTCGTGATAAACCTGACAATAGCTTGGGATCAATCCAATCGAGATACGTTTATCTCGATTGGTTGTCTGGGACGTGTCGGCTGAACTGCACAATCTCCCCCATGCCGACACCCGAAGAAAAAGCGGCGTTCACCGAACGTCTGAAATTCGCCTTGTTGCGCAGCCCCGAGAAAATCACGGGCGCGACGGAGCTTGCGTTGCATTTCAATCTCCGCCACCGCGGCGAGCATCCGGTGTCGCCTCAGACCGCGCACAAGTGGCTGACGGGGCGCACGATTCCGACGCAGGACAAGCTGCGCACGCTCGCGGACTGGCTTCGCGTCGACCTCCACTGGCTGCACTACGGCCCGCCGCCGAATGCCGCGGCGCGTTCGACGCCGCAACCGCTGCCGCGCGACGAGCGCTATCCGCCGACACCCGAGACGATCGAACTCGCGTCGAAGATCGAGGCGCTGTCGCCGCATCACCGCTACCTCGTTCAGGAACTGATCGAGCAGTTCTACGGCGATTCGTCGAAAAACTGAGCTGCGCATCGCGCCGCGCAGCGGTCAGGACAACCGCGCGCCACTATCCCGCTTCAACAGTAAAAAAGCCGCAGGGCCCGAAGGCCATGCGGCTTTTTTTCATCGTCGCGAAGACCGGCGCCGCGGGCGGACAGCGTCCGCCCCGGCACCGGCCATCGGTCAGGCGGGTTTCTTTTTGGCCCCGCCCAGCTTGCGCGTGATGTAGTACTGCTGCGCGATCGACAGCACGTTGTTCACGACGTAGTACAGCACGAGGCCGGCCGGGAAGAAGAAGAACATCACCGAGAACGCGATCGGCATGAACATCATCATCTTCGCCTGGACCGGATCCGGCGGCGTCGGGTTCAGCTTGGTCTGAACGAACATCGAGACGGCCATCAGCACCGGCAGGATGAAGAACGGATCGCGCTGCGACAGGTCGGTAATCCACAGAATCCACGGCGCGCCGCGCATTTCGACCGACGCGAGCAGCACCCAGTACAGCGAGATGAACACCGGGATCTGGATCACGACCGGCAGGCAGCCGCCGAACGGATTGACCTTCTCGGTCTTGTACAGCTCCATCAGCGCGGCGTTCATCTTCTGCGGATCGCTCTTGAAGCGTTCGCGCAGCGCCTGCATGCGCGGCGTGATCTCCTTCATGCGCGCCATCGACTTGTAGCTCGCAGCCGACAGCGGGAAGAACACGGCCTTGATCAGCAGCGTCAGCAGCACGATCGCCCAGCCCCAGTTGCCGACGACGCCGTGGATCTTCTCGAGCAGCCAGAACAGCGGCTTCGCGATGATCGTCACCCAGCCGTAGTCCTTCACGAGCTCGAGGCCCGGCGCGATGCCTTCCAGCATCCGCTCTTCTTCCGGACCGGCGAACAGGCGCGCCGACACGTCGGCCGACTGGCCCGGCGCGATCGCGCCGACCGGCTGCTGCACGCCCACGCGGTACAGCCCCGGCGCAACCTGCTCTGCGTAGTTCTTGCGCGCGACGCCCTGCTTCGGAATCCACGCCGACGCGAAGTAGTGCTGGACCATCGCGACCCAGCCGTTATCCGCGGATTCGACGAAATCGGCCTTCTTCTTGTCGATGTCGCTGAAGTTGATCTTCTGGAAATGCTTCGCGTCGCTGAACACCGCCGGGCCAAGGAACGTATGCGAGAACATCGGCGTCTCGACCGGCGTGCTGTCGCGCACGAGTTCCATGTAGGCGGTCGGCGACACCGGCGCCGTGCCGACGTTGTCGATCTTCGTATCGACGCCGATCACATAGCTGCCGCGCGTGAACGTGTAGGTCTTCACGACCTTCACGCCGCCCTTGACCGGCGATTCGAACGATAGCTTCAGCGTGTTCTGGTCACCCGTGAGCGACGTCGGGCCCGCGACCTGCGTGAACACGTCGTTATGGTTCGGGTAATCGCCGCCGAACAGGCCGGTGCGCGCCACGTACGTGTGCGAAGCCGACTGGTCGAACAGCGTGACCGCTGCCTCGTTGGCGTTCTTGCCGTCGCCGGCCTTCTTCAGCACGAGCTTCGCGAGCGTGCCGCCGCGCGTGTCGATCTCGCCGTCGTACACATCGGTCGAGAACTTCACGAGCTGCGCTTGCGCGGCCGGGGCCGTCGTCGCGGGCGCCGTGCCGGCTGCGGCGGCGGGCACGCCGCCGGCCGTCGTCGTTCCGGCGCCGGTCGCGCCGGTGCCGGATGCGCCGCCAGCTGCCACGGGAGCCGTCTGCGTGGTGTTCGGGAAGAACATCGACGGGCGTCCGTGGGAGCGCTGCCAGTTGTCATACAGCATGACAGCTGACATGAAGAAGATCACCCATAGGACGGTGCGTTTGATATCCATGCGTTGTCTCAGAGTCGATGGGACTGCGCTTCGGCGTCGCCGCGGGCGCGTGTTTCGGAGTTGGGCGGCGGGACGAGGTCGATGCCGCCCGCGGAAAACGGGTGGCACCGGCACAGACGCCTGGCGGCGAGATACGTGCCGCGCGCGGCGCCATGATACTGGATTGCTTCGCGCGCGTAATCCGAACAGGAAGGATAAAAACGGCAACGGCTGCCGAGCAGCGGGCTCACGGCAACCTTGTAGAAACGCAGCAACGCGATCAATACCGTTTGCATACCAGGGGCGGCGTCAGTTCAGCGCCGCTTCAAAGCCGGCCGCGCAGGCGCGAACGCCGCCGCGGCGGGCGGGTGCGTCACTCGGACGCGGGCTTCGACGCACGACGAACGATCTCCCGCGCTGCCCGGTCGAGCAGCTCGCGGATCTCGGTCGCGCACAACGCCGCGAGCGGGGCCGAAGCCGCGCTCGGCAGCGCCTTCTTGTCGAAGCGCGTGTGCTGGCGCAGCAACAGGTCGTAACCGGCGAATTCGGCCCGGCGCAGGCGAAATGCATCACGTGCGAGCCGCTTCACGAGGTTGCGCGTCACTGCGCGCGGCGCGTACTTCTTGCCGACGACGAGCCCCAGCCGTGCGGGCTGGCCCGTCGGCTTGCCGTAAATCACGAAGTGCGCGGAACGCCGCCACGGGCGCAAACGAAAAACGGATGAAAATTCATCCGTTTTCAGAAGTCGCGCAGCTTTTGGAAAGGCGGCTTTCGTCTGCAACGGATTCGCACCCGGCTCGACGGCACCTTCCGCAGCGCTGCGGACGGCGGACACAGCGCGCAACCCGCGTTAGATCGCGAGGCGCTTGCGGCCCTTCGCGCGGCGAGCGTTGATGACCTTGCGGCCACCTGCCGTCTTCATGCGGACACGGAAGCCATGGGTGCGCTTGCGGCGCGTCACGGACGGTTGGTAAGTACGTTTCATGATGCTCTCACTTGTTCGAGAATGTCGAAATTCAGGGGACCGCGTGCCCTTACCAGGACGCCTTCGGGCGAACGCAATCGCCGGAAATACAGGATTGGTTTTCGCGGAACCCGCTATTTAATCCGTTTTTCTGTGAGTGGTCAATACTTTAGGCGCCTTCCAGCCGCGCCGCGCCCCTGTGATCAGGCCCCGCGACCCACAACACAGCCCTGTGGATAACTCCCGCTGTGGCCGTTTTTGCGGGTAGAATCTCGCCTTATCTCCAAGAATCCCGCACGCCGCTTCGGCTCACGCCCGCCTCCCGACACTGTGACGCAGGCGCCCGAAGCACGCTCGTACGACCGCTTCGGGCCTTGTTGCGCGACCGCGACAAGGGCGACGGCGAGCCGTAGTGCACGCAAAAAACGACAGTTACTTGATGAACGATTTCTGGCAACACTGTTCCGCACTGCTGGAGCGCGAGCTGACGCCCCAGCAGTACGTGACGTGGATCAAGCCCTTGGCCCCGGTGGCCTTCGATGCGGCCGCGAACACGCTGTCCATCGCCGCGCCGAACCGCTTCAAGCTGGATTGGGTCAAGAGCCAGTTCTCGGGACGGATCTCCGATATGGCCCGCGATTTCTGGAACGCGCCGATCGAAGTCCTGTTCGTCCTCGATTCGAAAGCCGGCATGCGCAGCGCGGCCCATCCGGGCCACTCGGCGCCGGCGGCCCCGCGCGCGCCGCTGGCCCCGGCCAGCGGTCCGGCTGCCGCTGTGGCCGCGATTGCGGCGAATGTCGCCGCGAACATCGCCGCGTCCGCTCCGGCCGACATGCCGATCAGCGCGCCGATGAGCGCGCAGGCGGCCGCCCACCTGCACGCCGACGACGCCGACATCGACCTGCCGAGCCTGCCCGCGCATGAAGCCGCGGCCGGCCGCCGCACGTGGCGGCCCGGCAACGGCGCCGCGCCGGCCGCTGCCGGCGAGGCCGATTCGATGTACGAGCGTTCGAAGCTGAACCCGGTGCTCACGTTCGACAACTTCGTGACCGGCAAGGCGAACCAGCTCGCGCGCGCCGCCGCGATCCAGGTCGCGGACAACCCCGGCATCTCGTACAACCCGCTGTTCCTGTACGGCGGCGTCGGCCTCGGCAAGACCCACCTGATCCACGCGATCGGCAACCAGCTGCTGCTCGACAAGCCGGGCGCGCGGATCCGCTACATCCACGCCGAACAATACGTGTCGGATGTCGTGAAGGCCTACCAGCGCAAGGCGTTCGACGATTTCAAGCGCTACTACCACTCGCTCGACCTGCTGCTGATCGACGATATCCAGTTCTTCTCCGGCAAGTCGCGCACGCAAGAGGAATTCTTCTACGCGTTCGAGGCGCTCGTCGCGAACAAGGCGCAGGTGATCATCACCAGCGATACGTACCCGAAGGAGATTTCGGGGATCGACGATCGCCTGATCTCGCGCTTCGATTCGGGCCTGACCGTCGCGATCGAGCCGCCCGAGCTGGAAATGCGGGTCGCGATCCTGATGCGCAAGGCGCAGTCGGAAGGCGTGAATTTGTCCGAGGACGTCGCGTTCTTCGTCGCGAAGCACCTGCGCTCGAACGTGCGCGAACTGGAAGGCGCGCTGCGCAAGATCCTCGCATACTCGAAGTTCCACGGCCGCGAGATCTCGATCGAGCTGACCAAGGAAGCGCTGAAGGACCTGCTGACCGTGCAGAACCGGCAGATTTCGGTCGAGAACATCCAGAAGACCGTCGCCGACTTCTACAACATCAAGGTCGCCGACATGTATTCGAAGAAGCGTCCGGCGAACATCGCGCGGCCGCGGCAGATCGCGATGTACCTCGCCAAGGAGCTGACGCAGAAGAGCCTGCCGGAAATCGGCGAGCTGTTCGGCGGGCGCGACCACACGACCGTGCTGCACGCGGTGCGCAAGATCGCCGACGAGCGCAGCAAGGATGCGCAGCTCAACCACGAGCTGCACGTGCTGGAACAGACGCTGAAGGGCTGATCCGGCGCGGCTGCGCTTGAGAATTCGGCGTCCGCCCCAAATTAAGGGGGGCGATTCGGTTTTGAGGCACAATATAGGTTTGACCGCTCCGGCGGGGGCGGGCCATGCGCCCGGCCGGCGGGGCGTTGCGAGGCTGCTGCAGGCCGTTATCTCAACGAAGGAACTCTATGCAACTGGTCAAGACCGAACGAGACACCCTCCTCAGGCCGCTGCAAACGGTCAGCGGCATCGTCGAACGCCGCCACACGTTGCCGATCCTCGCCAACCTGCTGATCACCAAGACCGGCGGGGACGTTTCGTTCCTGTCGACCGACCTGGAACTGCAGATCACGACGCGTGCCGATTTCGGTGTCGGCAACGACCACGTCGCGACCACGGTTGCCGCCCGCAAGCTGCTCGACATCCTGCGCGCGATGCCTGACGGCCAGGTGACGCTGTCGCTCGCCGACAAGCGCCTGACGGTGCAGTCGGGCAAGAGCCGCTTCGCACTGCAGACGCTCGCGGCCGACGAGTTCCCGACCGTCGCGCAGGCGAAGGATTTCGGCGCGAGCCTCACCGTCCCGCAGAAGTCGTTCCGCCAGCTGCTCGGCATGGTGCACTTCGCGATGGCGCAGCAGGACATCCGCTACTACCTGAACGGCATGCTGCTCGTCGTCGACGGCGACCAGCTGATGGCCGTGGCCACCGACGGCCACCGCCTCGCGTTCTCGTCGATGAAGATCGAAGGCGGTACGTTCGGCCGCCAGGAAGTGATCGTTCCGCGCAAGACCATCCTCGAACTGCAGCGCCTGCTCGAGGACATCGACGACACCGTCACGATCGACATCGCGCAGACCCAGGCGAAGTTCACGTTCGGCCAGGTCGAGCTCGTGTCGAAGCTGGTCGAGGGCAAGTTCCCCGACTTCCAGCGCGTGATCCCGAAGGCGCACAAGAACTCGTTCGAGATCGGCCGTGAAGAACTGCAGCGTTCGCTGCAGCGCGCGGCGATTTTGACGTCGGACAAGTTCAAGGGCGTGCGCTGCATCATCGCGCCGGGCCAGCTGAAGATCATGTCGACCAACGCCGACCAGGAAGAGGCGCAGGAAGAACTGGAAATCGCCTACCAGGGCGACACCGTCGACATCGGCTTCAACGTCACGTACCTGCTCGACGTGCTCGCGAACCTGAAGGTCGACACCGTGCAGGTGAGCCTCGGCGACGCCAGCTCGAGCGCACTGATCACGGTGCCCGAGAACGACGAGTTCAAGTATGTCGTGATGCCGATGCGCATCTGACGCGCGCGACATCACGACACACACCAGGGGGCGGCAAGCCCCTTTGGCGTTTTTATGGCGAATCGAAACCCATCCTTTTGGTGCCGGGCCGGCGCCCCGGATGGGTCAGGAAAACTGGAGCGGCCCGGCGTTTTCTAGCAGAAACGCACCACGCCGCCGCTTGAGTGGCCTCGCAGAACCGGAAGATATCCATGAGTGAACAGCACAATACGCAGCCCGATAACAGCAGCTACGGCGCATCGTCGATCCAGATCCTCGAAGGGCTGGAAGCGGTGCGCAAGCGCCCCGGGATGTACATCGGCGACACGTCGGACGGCACCGGTCTGCATCACCTCGTTTTTGAGGTGCTCGACAACTCGATCGACGAAGCGTTGGCGGGGTATTGCAACGATATCCACGTGACGATTCACGCGGATAACTCGATCTCCGTGACCGACAACGGGCGCGGGATTCCGACCGACGTCAAGCTCAACGACAAGCATGAGCCGAAGCGCAGTGCGGCCGAGATCGTGATGACCGAGCTGCATGCCGGTGGCAAGTTCGACCAGAACAGCTACAAGGTGTCCGGTGGTCTGCATGGCGTGGGTGTGTCGTGCGTGAACGCGCTGTCGAGCTGGTTGCGGCTCACCGTGCGGCGCAACGGCAAGAAGCACTTCATGGAGTTTCATCGCGGCGTCGCGCAGAACCGTGTGATCGAGGTTGTCGATGGCGAGGAAGTGTCGCCGATGCTGGTGACCGGCGATACCGAGAACCGCGGCACCGAAGTCCACTTCATGGCCGATCCGACGATCTTCGGGACCGTCGAGTATCACTACGACATTCTTGCCAAGCGCATGCGTGAGCTGTCGTTCCTCAATAACGGCGTGCGGATTCGGCTCACCGATCTGCGTACCGGCAAGGAAGACGATTTCGCATTCGGTGGCGGCGTGAAGGGCTTCGTCGAGTACATCAACAAGACGAAGAGCGTGCTGCATCCGACCATCTTCCACATCATCGGCGAGAAGGACGGCGTCGGCGTGGAAGTCTCGATGCAGTGGAACGACAGCTACAACGAAAACGTGCTGTGCTTCACGAACAATATTCCGCAAAGGGATGGTGGGACGCACCTTACGGGGCTGCGCGCCGCGATGACGCGCGTCATCAACAAGTACATCGCCGATAACGAAATCGCGAAGAAGGCCAAGGTCGAGACTTCGGGCGATGACATGCGTGAAGGGTTGTCGTGCGTGCTGTCCGTGAAGGTGCCGGAGCCGAAGTTCAGCTCGCAGACGAAGGACAAGCTGGTTTCTTCTGAAGTCCGTGCGCCGGTTGAGGAAGTTGTGGCGAAGGCGCTGGAAGAGTTCCTGCTGGAAACGCCGAACGACGCGAAGATCATCTGCGGGAAGATCGTAGAAGCTGCGCGTGCGCGGGATGCTGCGCGGAAAGCGCGGGAAATGACGCGGCGTAAGGGCGTGCTCGATGGCGTTGGGCTGCCGGGCAAGCTCGCGGACTGCCAGGAGAAGGATCCGGCGAAGTCGGAAATCTACATCGTCGAGGGTGACTCGGCAGGTGGCTCGGCCAAGCAAGGCCGCGATCGGAAGTTCCAGGCGATTCTGCCGCTGCGCGGCAAGGTGCTGAACGTCGAGAAGGCACGGTACGACAAGCTTCTGTCGTCCGAGCAGATCGTTACGCTCGTGACCGCGCTCGGCTGCGGCATCGGCAAGGACGATTACAACCTCGAGAAGCTCCGGTATCACCGGATCATCATCATGACCGACGCAGACGTCGACGGTGCACACATCCGGACGCTGCTGCTCACGTTCTTCTATCGGCAAATGCCGGACATGATCGAGCGCGGGTTTGTGTATATCGCGCAGCCGCCTCTCTACAAGGTCAAGGCCGGGAAGGACGAGCGGTATCTGAAGGATGATGTCGAGTTGAACGCGCATATGCTGCGGTTGGCGCTGCAAGGGTCGGAGCTTGTGCCTGGGGAGAACGCGACGCCGATTTCGGGAGATGCGCTTGGGGAGCTCGCGCGGTCGTATCTGATGTCGCAGAGCGTGATCGAACGGTTGAGCCGGTTGTATGACCCGGCGGCGCTCGAAGCGATTCTGGATGGGGTTGTGATCGATCTCACCAGTGAAGAAGCCACCGAGGCTTCGGCCAAGGCACTGCATGCCGCGCTTCATGATGATCAGGTCAAGAATGGTGTGCGGGTTTTGGCGTCTTATGACCCGGTGCGGGAGCTGCGGTCGCTGCGGGTTGAGCGCACGCATCACGGCAATGTGCGGGTTTCGGTCATCGATGAAGAGTTCCAGCACACGGCGGATTATCAGCAGCTTGTGACTACCGCGAATACGTTCAAGGGGCTCATTCAGGTTGGGGCGGTCATCAAGCGCGGGGAGCGCAGCATGGCGGTGACGGACTTCAAGGGAGCCATGCGGTGGCTTATCGCGGATGCTGAGCGGAATGTTTCCAAGCAGCGGTATAAGGGCCTCGGCGAGATGAACCCCGAGCAGCTGTGGGAGACGACGATGGATCCGGCGGTGCGGCGTCTGCTGCGCGTACAGATCGAAGATGCGATTGCGGCGGATGGGATCTTTACTACCCTCATGGGGGATGAGGTCGAGCCGCGGAGAGCGTTTATCGAGTCGAATGCGTTGAGGGCGGGGAATATTGATGTTTGATCAACCTAAACTGTCGAATGTCGCTATTAGTGAAAATTCCTAGAAGACGTTTGGTCTGCGCTACCCCCTTTCCTAGTGTGATCATTTTGGGGGGGTGCGCAGTGCATTTATTTCTGATCTCGGGTTTGCGATGAGAAGTTCGTGAGTTTGATCGTCTCCCGATCCACCATCAGACATTCCAGACACTTCTCCAGTATTTTGCAAACCCCGCGTCCCACAACGCTTGCGGGGTTTTTTGTTTCCATTCGCGGATCTTTGGTTCCGTTGACAGCCGGGGGCATTTCGGCGCTCGGAGGAGGCATCAGGCCAAAGCTCGTCTTTGGCGGAATTTCGTGCCCTCACGGTCCGGAAGTGCCCCATGTCCCTTACGGATCTGGTTGTTCGCCGCGCGGCAGCCATAGAACATATAGGATTTCAGATCGCCACGGGATGTAACTGGAAGTTTGCCCGTCCGGTGGGAAATACTAGCGCCTCAAGTACCAGCACCACGACCGGGAGAAGCGACTCGCACCGGGAGCCTATCAGTACATCGCGCCTGCGCAGGCTCGTGCGATGTTCGCCAATGGCATCGATTCCGGCTATACGAAGAAGGACAAGGTGAGCTTGGCACGACTCAAGCAGCCAACACGTTCGAAGTTGCAGCGCCGGAGAGGTTCGAATCGCCACCGCTCACGCGTAGCGCTGCCTGCCGGGCGGTCAACCGATATCATCTGGCATACTGTAATTTTATACAGTATGCTGCAACTCTGTGCGGCTCAGTTTCGCGGAAACGCGTTGTCGACAGCGATGTTTGCGTACGACCGGTTTGCGATAACTACCAGCAAAATGAAGGCCTTGCAGCACAAGCTTGACATGCTTTGTGAACATCGCGCAGCCTATATGGCATAATCGCGCGACAGCGGAAGCGTATCAAGCCAGTGCGCCAAAAACCATGTAGCTCCATGCATTGATTGCTGGCTAAAATGAAGAAAAACTCCTTTCGTTTCATAGACTTATTCGCAGGCCTGGGGGGCTTCCATCTGGCGCTCGATCGTCTGGGCGGGACATGTGTCTTCGCAGCGGAGTGGAAGGAGCACCTGCGCGATCTCTATGAGACTAACTTTGCTCTTCGCCCAGCTGGAGACATCACGAAGGTGGTACCGGAATCGGTGCCAGACCATGACGTCCTAACTGCAGGTTTTCCTTGCCAACCCTTCTCCAAGGCAGGCGATCAACTCGGCTTCGAATGCACCAAACAGGGCGGTCTATTCTTTGACGTTGAGAAGATTCTCCGTCAAAAAAGGCCAAGCTTTTTTATTCTGGAGAACGTTCCCAATTTGCTCAAGCATGATGACGGGGAAACATGGAAAAAGATCCAGAAACTTTTAGGCCCGGGTGGCTTAGGCTATCACATAGATGCAGCGAGACTGTCTCCCCATAATTTCGGAATTCCTCAGATACGGGAGCGCGTCTATATTGTCGGCTCGCTGGAACCTCTCACCAGCTTCGAATGGCCGGCAACGACTGATGAGCCAACGTCGATCGATAGTGTATTGGATGACTGCCCGCCTGATGCAAAACCGCTGTCAAAGCAAGTAACTGAATGTCTCGAGGTATGGGATCGTTTTCTCAAGGCTTGTCCGAAGGACGTTACGTTACCCTCCTTTCCGCTGTGGTCAATGGAATGGGGTGCGACTTATCCCTACGAAGACGAAACACCCTACGCACGTTGGAAGCGCTTCGGGTTAGATGGTTTAAAAGGGTTCAAGGGAAGCCACGGTGTGAAGTTGGGACACTTGCGTTCACTGGATGAGCGATGGGCCGCACTGCCAAGCCATGCACGGAAAGAGGAAAAAGCATTTCCGAAGTGGAAGCAGGATTTTATTCGACAAAATCGTCAATTCTATGCGGACAATAAATCCTGGATCGATCCATGGCTTCCCAGCATTCTCAAATTTCCGTCAAGCCTACAGAAGCTCGAATGGAACGTACAGGGTGGCGAGCATGATATCTGGAAATACGTCCTGCAGTTTCGCGCTTCAGGGGTTCGCATCAAGCGTCGTACGACCGCGCCTAGCCTAATCGCGATGACAGATACGCAAGTGCCAATTATTGCCTGGCAGAAGCGCTATATGACGCCGCATGAATGCGCGCGATTGCAAAGCATGGACGATTTGAAGGCACTTCCGAGTAGTCCGTCTCACGCCTTTCAGGCCTTGGGAAACGCGGTTAACTCTAAAGTTGTTGAACGCGTAGCGCGAGCGCTCCTTTCAGGTACCAGCCCTGCCGCCAAGAAAGCGACGGAGATGCAAGTGAGCGGGAGGAATGCTCGCGAATTGGAATTGATTACATGAAGAACGTGCCGATCGAGCATCAGCTTGGTCCAATAGAGATCCGTCCAGAGGTTACGGTGTTGTCGGTGCTTCGGCATTTGAACTACAAGGCTTGGTTCGCCATTGCGGAGTTCATCGACAATGCGCTTCAAAGTTACATCGCTAACGAAGCACGACTGAAACAGCTTCACGGTCCCGAGTACCAACTTAAGGTTGAAATCCGGCTGGACACAACGCTTCCCGGTCAGATCATCATTACAGACAACGCGGCCGGAATCCCAATTCACGAGTTTGCTCGCGCATTTAAACCAGCACAGGTTCCGACAGATAGGAATGGCCTTTCCGAGTTTGGGATGGGCATGAAAAGTG
Organism: Burkholderia sp. MR1-5-21; assembly: GCF_053427715.1. Classification (NCBI taxonomy): domain Bacteria; kingdom Pseudomonadati; phylum Pseudomonadota; class Betaproteobacteria; order Burkholderiales; family Burkholderiaceae; genus Burkholderia; species Burkholderia sp. MR1-5-21. The sequence continues at coordinate 249,593 of NZ_JBSAXD010000003.1, read as the reverse complement.
CGGCATGCTGGTTCGCCGAAACATGGAGTGTGCGCACCAAGGCTTTAGGCGAATCTGTTGAGCGTACTATTCGCTTCGACGTCGAAAATATCGTAGAAAATAAGATCGAACGCCTGAACACCGAAGTTCGCCCCGGAGATCCCACTAGCCATTACACTGTTGTTTCGCTGCGCTGCCTTCATCATCTTCCGCAAGGCCGCACAATCGGAAAAATCAAAGCGCATTTGGCCAGTATTTACCGCGTTTTCCTCCGAGATGGACGATTGGTTTTGAAGTTCAACGACGAACTATTGAATTACCAATCGCCAAAGGTGCTAACGGCTGTGCCATACATTGCACCTGGCGTAATGGCTCAGGGTGACGAAATTGTCCCCGTCGAATGGGAAAAGAATATCAATCTGGATTTCGGAGACGGTCAACGCGTCTTCGGATTCGCTGCCTTACGTGAGGTGGGTTCGACTCCACTTGCAGGCTTCGCACTTTTTCGACGGGACAGATTGATTATCGGCAGTCACGACGAGACGTATCGCCCCAGTTACATATTTAGGCAGACAAACAGTTATCCTTACCAAAGACTATTCGGCGAACTTCACGTCGAAGGGTTTGAAGTAAGTCATACTAAAGATGGTTTTCGATGGGAAGAGTACGAAGACATATTCTTGGAGTGCCTAAGGGACGCGATCGAAGCCAAACCGCTAAATCTGCTCGCCCAGGCCGAAAACTATCGAGTTTTGTCTTCGCGAAAGACCATTGAGGTTCAAGCAGCTATGGCCACCGATACCGTGGCCGCACACATCAAAAACGAAATAGCGCCGCTCTTGGTTGAGGCAAAACAGATCCCACCAAGTCCTCCTGAGATTCCTGAGCGGATGGCGGAAAGCCAGTTACAAGCGTCAGAGCGTACAGTGACACTGGACGATGGCGATTACCAGTGGGTGATCACGCTCAGTACGTCAATCGATCCGTCCAGGGACGAGTGGGTATCCGTCTCCAAAATGGAACAAGAGGCCGATGATGCGGGGCGTGTTCGTCGGCTTGGTATCGATCTCTCTCTTGCTCATCCATTCTCGACGGAATTCCTCGGTGCCAACAATGAAAATGTTGAGCTATTTCTACGCATTGCAACAGCTGTCTGCATCTCCCTCGTGCTGTCGGAGGATCTCACGGGGGAGTCTCCTCAAAGCGTTCTATACCATTTCAACCACTTGCTGAGAGGTGCGCTTACGCGCACGACATTTGACGATGAAAGCGTCCGTGACTGTGCTGGGCACAATTAAACCTCCACTCCGATGGGAGCCGAAGAGTCTTGATTTCACGCAGGACTTTCTCCATAGCAAGTCAGGCGATCCAAACGGGCCGAGCTATGAGGACCTGGCAATTGGCGAAAACTCCGTGCTTCAAGAGGCTCAGCGAATTCTGGGGCGCTGCCTCCCTCCCACCGAGCCTGCCGGACGGGAAACCGGCCTCGTGGTCGGGTATGTGCAGAGCGGCAAGACAATGTCCTTTGAGACGGTGATCTCGCTTGCGCGTGATAACGGCTACGGAATGGTAATCGTCTTTGCTGGTACAAAGAAAAATCTACGGGAGCAATCGGAGGACCGGCTAAAAAAAGACCTCGGAATCGATGAGGGTGATAATTGGTATCATTTTTCGAATCCGGCCAAAGGAGTAACAGGTCAGATCGACGATAAGCTTGAGGCTTGGAAGAAACGCCCGACTAAGAAAAAAGCTGTCTTAATTACAGTACTAAAACAGATCGACCATCTTGATAATTTGGCGGCCGTTCTCGAAAAGCTACCACTTGATGAAGTTCCTGTTCTCATTATTGACGATGAGAGCGACCAGGCAAGTTTGAACACTAACGCTGCGAGAATACGAGCCATGAAGGCTGCGGCGAATGCGAGAAGCTCGACGTACGATCGCATTTGTGCTGTTCGTGACATCCTGCCCCATCATTCATATTTGCAGTACACCGCGACGCCCCAAGCCAATCTGTTACTAGCACAAACCGATCTTCTGAACCCGTCGTTCGCAGAACTGGTTACACCAGGCGATGCGTATACCGGAGGCAAAGCGTTCTTCAAAGAGAATCCAGATCTGGTCATCGAGATACCTTTCAAGGAAGTTCCGGGACCAAACAATGTTGTGAATGCGGCACCCAAAACGTTGCTGAAAGCGCTGCGATACTTTCTTCTGGTAGCTGCCCATCATGCGATAACACGCGAAAAGCGCAAAGACCGTAACCGGTCCATGATGGTCCATCCTGCGATGCAGACGAGCTCTCATAAAGAGTACAAACATTGGGTGGATAAATCTCTGAAGACGCTTACTTCCTACGTTGAACGTCAGTATCAAAAGAGGCCCGATGAGGTCGAATCCCGCTTTCGAGAGGAATACGATTCATTAAAGGCGACCGCGCCCGACATCAAGCCCTTGCCAGAACTCATCGAATCAATGGTGAATGACGTATTCGGCGAAATGAACTGTGTGGAAGTCAATGGAACGCCGGACGCCGAGAAAAAGGTCGACTGGAAGCAGACACCTTACTGGATTCTAGTGGGCGGCGCAAAGTTGGATCGCGGCTATACCGTGGAAGGATTGGCAATTACATACATGCCTCGGCCACTCGGGAATTCGGCTGCAGCAGATACGCTGCAACAGCGAGCTCGGTTCTTTGGATATAAGAGAGCCTATCTCGGGCTTTGTCGCGTTTTTGTTCAAGCGAGCGTTCGAGACGCTTTCGCCGACTATGTGGACCATGAAGAGTTCGTGCGTTCGGCGCTAGTTGGGAATAGAGGCAAGCCATTAAGTGATTGGCGGCGTGATTTTATCCTTGGGGCGTTGCTAAGACCAACCAGGCCTAACGTTGTTGGGCTCGACACGCGAAGAATCAGCGTTGATGGGTGGATGGTGCCCGGCGCCCTTCAAAGGGATCCGATGGCTGCTGATTTCAACAGAACACTATTGACGGACGTTGAGAGTAAGTGGCGTAAGAAGTACGGGCCAGTAAAAAACGCCGCACAGTTGCCGCAGTTCCAAAGCGGAAAAGGTAAATCGCCAAACCTAGTGATCGAAAACGTTCCGTTACGCGCAGTCCTGGAAGATTTTCTATTGCGTGTACAGGTGCGAGATCCGAAGGATGCGGAGGAACACAGCGCCATTTTGATCAGCATGGCCGATCTACTTCGTGAACATGGCGATCTCGAGACCGACGTGTTTTTGATAAACGAACTGAAGGCACAGTATCGGACACGAGATGCCGGTCGTGGGTTCCCTGCTGGACACGTTAACGCACCTATCAATCAGTATTTCAGTCAAAGTGCTGACTCGATTAACGACAGAAGCTTTTTCTCTTCAACTCGGATCACCCTACAACTGAGAAGGTTCAATCTTGGAACGCGACCACGCGATCCCGACAGCACAGACTTGTATAACATCACTTGGTTCGCTCTCAACGTACCGAATAATTTGCGTCGCGATCTTCATGTGGAGGAACGAGGTTAGTGGCAACTGATCTTTTCCAGGCATTCCGGGATCTTCCCGGCGCCCAAACCGCAACAGAATTTCGCGCTATATCTGTGAGCGCGACGAGGAAGGATTTCCTCGCAAAAAGTGATACCGGCGCACCGGTGTTCTTGTTGCATGACGTCGGCGTTGCTAAATACAATCCTGCAATTACGTTCCGTTATCTAACGGCACAGTTTCAGGTCACCTGTTTTGTCTCGGCCGAGTCTACGAGATTGACAGATCAGTTCTGCCTTGTCTCATGCGATTCTGCGGCACCGGAACTGTACGAGTTGTTTGTCCGATGCGTCGGTGCAGCGATCCAGGACCTCCCGGTGGACAGCGATACCAGAAAAATTGAATCTTGTATCTCGCGTCTACGGAACCTATTTCGCGCGTTCGCGTCTCCTAGTAGCCGAGAGATCTCCGGTTTATGGGCCGAACTCTTTGTTATTTCAACGTGCCTTGACGTTCCGAGGGCGCTCACGCTTTGGCATGGGGATCAGTTCGATCGATTCGACTTCTCAAGTGATGGCATGCGACTTGAAGTCAAATCTTCGACGCGCGGCATTCGCGTACATGACTTTGCTCTCGAACAATTAGAAGCCCCGGCAACGGGGCGCGGCGCGGTAGCGTCTTTGTTACTCCAACCACTGAGTGGTGGGGCAGGAATCCTGGATCTCGCTCGTGATGTAGAAACGTCAGTCAGCGGAGTCCCCAGCCTTAAGCAAAAACTTTGGGAGAATGTTGCGACTTCTCTGGGTAGCGATTTTTCGGAAAAATTGGACAAGCGGTTTGATCCAGTCTTCGCAGCGAAAAATCTAGTCTTGTACGACATGCGAGATATCCCTGCGCCCGCGCGCCCAGTTGACCTGCGCATATCTAACGTCCGGTTTTGCTCGGATTTGACTACGGTACCATCCTCGATTGATGGGGAGCCTTCTGCTGCCTTAGCACGGATCTTTAGCGACAGTCGAAGTTCCACACATCAGTAGACTGCATGTCGGGGGCCTTCTAGGCCCCTGAAAATTGCACCTCATCCACGAGTTCGGTTGACGTGTTCTGGAATTTTTAACCAACTGAAGCTTGAGAGAATGGTTTGTTTAAGCGGCAGATATTGGACCATTGGCGAATTGCTCAAACAGTACAGCCGGCTTGGCTTTTGGTTCGCGAAGCATACTCACTCTTTGGCGACATGGTGTTCCTTAAACATGAAATTTCTGACAGGCCCGTTTTAAATGTGTTCCGTCGTGCCTACCGTGCATTTTAGACAATTTTTAGATCATCCAAGGTAACGATGAATCGTCGCTTGCTATGAGTTCTCGTCAAAGACATTTTTTCATGCGAGACGTCGACGTAATTTCCGCAACACGATAGACGGCACTCGCATTTCGTGCTCCCACAAATGTAAAACCTGCCAGCCGGCCGCTTTAAGAGCCACGTCAGTGCGACGGTCACGGACAACATTGGCATTAATTTTCCACACCCAATAATCTTCATTGCTTTTCGGCGCCTTATAGTGAATCGGACATTTGTGCCAGAAGCAGCCGTCAAGAAAGACCGCGAGCTTGGCCGCACGAAACACGAAATCAGGTCGAACAGTTGCGGCTTGTCGCTTGCTCGGATGGATACCCTTCGGTTGCGGCGCGTGCCCGTCTTGGCGGGGCGTTAGCGAAATCTTTAGGTGCCGGCGCCAGCCGACGATAGCCGCTGCGCGAAGGATTTCGACAAAGGCAACCTCAGTCGTCTTGTTCCCGCGTCCGCGAATCGATGCCATTGTTCTCGAGCGCGCCTGGGGGCTACATCTGTCGATCACGGTTGCCCCCATCTGCATAAGCAGTGTTATCGCCTCAGATAGGCTGACGTATACGCAAGCGCTGCTCGTGTCTGAATTACTTTTGTATGTCATCCTTCCACTGCAGAAGGGTGACATGCACACATCAGAATGCTAGATAGAAAACCAGAGCAACGCAAAATAAATTGGTTTCGGAGTGAATTTTGGAGCGCCTCATCAACCTGCCATTGAAGACGCCACGTGAAGAAAAGTGTGTTGCCGGCAGTTTGATATGCCTTTATCTCATCTGACGATCGGTTTTACTAGTTGCCGTGCCCTGCTCCAAGAATTCGTCCCGTTTGGCAAAATAGTTTCCAACATGATGAAAGCGACCGAACCGCAGAAGTTCAAGCCGCGGCACAGGCGCTGCGCCCGATTTACACCGCGCGGCGAAGAAGGGCCAAACAGGCGCTACAACCCTTCGCTGATATTTCTTGGGGTGCAATCATGGCAGCTGCACCTGCGCGCACTCTAACCAACACGGGAGAAACCGTTTAGGTAGAAAAAACCATCTTCCCATTGCGTCACCATCGCGACCCCAAGAATTTCGTAACTGGTACCTGGCTTTGATTTGACTTGGCGAGCGACCCCGATTGGCACTCCATGTTCCATACAAGCGAGTAACCCAACATTTGTGAAATATCGCTTTACATCACCGGGTTCGTTACCTTCCTGGTGATAGACATAAGTCCAAGTGCCGTCATCGCGGCGAATCGGCTCCCGGTCTGGATATTCTCCCGCGAGTGTTTGCCGTACACTAAGCGCATATAGTGAGCCCGCTGGTTTATATATTCCCTTCGGAGTTGAGAATAATCGTGTACCGTCGCTAAGAACTGGCTGCCACGGAACCACGCAGCCGGCTTGTGTCGCGAACCATTTGAGCGCGGAACGATGAGGTGCCGGCGCGTCGTCTAAGTCTTTCGCAGATATCGTTACCATTTGGATCCTCTAGTCACCTGCCGCAGTCGATCACTTGCGAAGGCCAGAATTTAAATCTAGGCCGAGATATCCTCTCATACTCACTATGAGCGTTCGAGTCACTATTCGGTGACTTCGCCAACAGCGTTCCCGCCTCCCGAATACGTGACGAAACCAAGTTCGAGACCGCGGACACCCTCTATACCGTTCGGCTAATCCGCACGCATAGGCCTCATCAAGCGCCCGTCTTCCCTTAAACTCAAACAGCAGCACCGCAAAAAGCGCGGGCCGCATGGGCTGCCACCCATACGACCCGCTGACCACCACCAACTCAACAGAGGAGTTGACCATGGCTGACGCCAATCATAAGTCACGCCCAAAGAAGCGCAAACAGCGGAACCCGAACACCGTGCTTGCGATGATTCTCCGCAGCTGGCCAGATCCCAAGAGAGGCTGGCCGTACCTACCATGGATGAGCGTCATCGATGCGCACTTCAAGCTGTTCGGATTCGAACCGGGTGACCGCGTCTTTCTCGACATCAACCACGTCACTCGGAAGATAACCATCACGCCTGACTACAGCCAGCTTAATCAGCGAGAGCAGCCCTACCATCAGCATCCCGAGCCGGAACAGTCGGCGTAACGAGCAAGGGCCGCTCTATGCGGCCCTTGCTGTTTTGGAGGTTGGCTCAACACGAAGCGCATCGCTCAGCGAGTCTCAATACGCCATTCCGCGACCGGGATCTCGCGGCGACTGTCCAATAACCACCTTTAACAACCGTCACAACAGAAAGTAGCCTTCCGCGATCACCTCCCCACCATCGCCCGCACCACCCCATCTCTCCGAATCAACCCGTGATAAAGCGCGGCAGCGAAGTGCGCGAGGAACGTCGCAAAGAACAGATAAGCGACCCACCGATGCGCGATCCTCAGCCAGGCAAACAGCACCGGATCAGCCCCCACAATCGCCGGCAATTGCACCCCACCTCCGAGCGTCACCGGATACCCGCCAGCGGAAAGCATCGCCCACCCGATCAACGGCATTGCGATCATCAGCGCATACAGCACGAGATGTGACGCATGCGCGCCGACCTTCTGCCACCAAGGCAAATCCTCCGGCAACGCCGGCGCCCGCGAACTAAACCGCACAACAACCCGCAAACAAACCAGCACCAACACGGCAACGCCTAAAGGCTTATGAATCGCCACCAGCACCGCGTGCCGCTCCGAAACCGAAGCCACCATCCCCACCCCGATAAACAGCATCGCGACGATCATCGCGGCCATGCCCCAATGCAGCACCCTCGCCGGCAGACTAAAAGTCGTCTTCATCACCGTCCCTCCGATTTCACACGCCCAGCCCCAGGCACCCCGGCCTCTTCACTCGTCCTTCGCAGATACGAATCCGCATAAGCCGCCGACCTGGCCGCCAGCAACGGATCCCCCGAAGCCTGAATCCCGTCAGGCAACACCGTCGGGTCGTAATTCACATCCCTGCACGGCCCGCTGTCCTGCGCCGCCACGTGATCGAGCACGAGCGTCCCCGCATCGATCGTCGTCCGTTGCGCGGGCCAGACCTTCGTCGCGTCGTCCACCGGATCCCCCGACTCCGCGAGTGTGAGCAACAACTTCCACCGCTGCGCACCGTCGCCGATCCGCCGCGTCAGGTCTTCCTGCAACACATTCGGATCCCCGGCCGTCGCGACGTCCGCCGCGCCGGCCATCTGCTCCGGCACCACCCGCCACCTCACCGCCTGTTTCTTTCCCGCCGCATCCACGAGATAAAACGCATTCAACGCGTAATAGGCCTCGGTGACATAACTCGCACTCGGCTTCGCCCCTTTCACCCATTCCCGAAACGCCGCCGTCTCCGGATGCGCCCCGAAAAACGCCTTGAGCTTCGCCGGATCCGGCTTCCCGGTCTTCGGATCGGGCGTGCCCGCCAGCGTCAGCGCATAAAACGCGTCCGGCGTCGCCACCGGAAACACGGGCATCGCGTTCATCCCGGTCCGCCATTGCTCCCCATCCGGCGCGGTGAGCCGCAACGCCAGGCTGCGGATCGGCACGCTGCTGTCCGGCGCATACGGATTCCCGCCCGGCAACGCGAACCGCCCCACCACCGGCGTCCTGACCGCCTTGAAAAAGGGCGCGGTCGAATACGCAGCCGCCGCGCCATTCCCTTCGAAGTAACCGCTCACACAGACGCCTTTCGCGTGATTCCTTCGATACCCCGGATGCAGGCCGCCATTCGCCTGCAGCGCATTGACGAGCCGGTGCGGCGTCAACCGCCCCGGCGCGAGCCACCCGCCGACATACCCGAACGCCGCCGCCACGCCCACCACGGCCCCGCCGATGGCCGCCCAGCGCCATAACCCTCGCCCCGGCTCGCGTTGTGAAGAAGAAGATCGCTCCATGAAATTCACTCCCGACCACACGGTCTTGTGTCGAACCGCCGTAGGACGCCGCTCGGCCCGCCTTATTCCATCGAAATATTTTTCATAAGCTGATGGAATAACCCCGCGCGACCGGCGTCCTACGCGATGAACCCACGCCGCCTCGGCATCTGACCCGCCATGCGCCCGACCGACCTAGACGACCAATTGCGCGAACTGCTCCCGCGGCTGCGCCGCTTCGCGCTCTGGCTGACCCGCGACGTCCACGCGGCCGACGATCTCGTCCAGTCGGCGCTCGAGCGCGCGCTGTCGCGCTGGTCGAGCCGCCGCGACGACACGTCGCTGCGCAGCTGGCTCTTCACGATCCTGTACCGGCGCTTCCTCGACACCAAACGCAGCGCGAAACGCTACGCATGGCTGCTCGGCCGCCTGCAGGAACCCGACGAGCCGCACTGGCCGTCCGCCGAACGCGAGTTCGCCGCGCGCGCGACGCTCGAAGCGTTCGGCCGCCTGTCCGACGAGCAGCGCAGCCTGCTGCTGCTCGTCGCGGTCGAGGGCTTCAGCTACCAGGAAGTCGCCGATCTGCTCGACGTGCCGATCGGCACCGTGATGTCGCGGCTCTCCCGCGCGCGCCAGGCGCTGCGCCAGCTGAGCGACGGCGAAATCCCCGCCCCTTCACTTCGGCTGATGAAATGAACATCCCACCCGACGAACACGACCTCCACGCCTACGTCGACGGCCAGCTCGACGACGACGCGCGCGCCACGGTCGAGCTTTATCTCGCAATGCATCCCGAACGCGCCGAACAGGTGCGGCGCTGGCAACAGGACGCGCAGCGGCTGCGCGCCGCGCTCGCGAGCGTCCCGCCGCCTTACGACAACCCTGCGCTCGATCCGGCGGCCATCCGCGCGCGCCGCAACGAACGCACACGGGTGCGGTTCGCGATGGCCGCGTCCTTCGTGCTCTGCGTCAGCCTCGGCACGTTCGGCGGCTGGCAGGCGCGTGGATGGAACGCGCCGGCGGCCGCCGCACCGATGAGCGATGCGGTCGAGGCGTACAAGCTGATGGTGGTCGATCGCAGCGCGCGGGTGGATGTCACGCCGACGAGTGCGGGCGAGTTGCAGACGTGGCTCACCAAGGGCGTCGGTCCGGGTGCGAAGCTGCCGGATCTGAGCACGGCGGGCTTCCGGCCGGTTGGCGGGCGCCTGTTCGCGACGGAGCGTGGCGCGGCGGCGATGGTGCTGTATGAAGACGATGCGGGACGCACGCTGAGCTTCTACGTGCGGCCGCCTGAATCCGCGCATCGGCTGCTCGCGGCCGGCAAGCGTGTCGACGGTGAGCTGCTCGCGCGGTATGGGTCGCTGCACGGGCTTAATTATGCGGTGGTGGGTAAGGCGGATAGCCTCGGCGAGAAGGCCGTCGCGCGGGCGCTCGACGAGCAGACTTGAGCGGCGCGCCGCGTTTGCCGCCTGCGGCCCGACGCGACCGCTTAATCGCCGGAGAAGGCCGTGGGCTGGGCCGGAGCGGCGATCGCTCACCTTTCGATTGCACAGTGTTTCGAGTCGCTTGAGGGGCGGATATCCACAAGCAAAACGATGGTGCGATGCCCTCAATCAAGGCCGTCAGTCTCACCTTTGAAGTGCACAGGTTTTTGAGTCCGTTTGGAATCAGATATCCACAACGGCAGCGACGATCCAGCATCCTCAACCGAGGCGCGTACCCTCACCATCAAAAAGCACAGCGTTTCGAGTTGTTTTGGATATCGGATATCCACAATGGACGCAGTGACTCGATGCATTCAAACAAAGTCACTCACCCTCACCTTCGAGATACACAGCAATTCGAGTGGTTTCGAGAACGGGATATCCACAACATACTCAACACCCTGACCAAGCGATTGGTTTCAGTCGAAACGCCCTGCCCATCTGCGCGAAACGCCCGTGTGACGGGCGATTGACGCGATGCGTTCACCCGCAATCATCGACCCTCACCATTCCGATTCACAGCGTTTCGAGTTAGTTTGTCGACCGGTTATCCACAATTAAACCAACAACTCAGTCGGCCGCCCGCGCTTGAATTTGCGAGGCTTCCACGAGAATAAATCCGGCATCGCCAGCCACGCAGACACCTGCTCCCGCTCGATCGCACCGTAGAATGCGCGTCGCTTGCCGGATGCGCGCGGCCGCGCACGATACCACACACAGCGTTTCCGACTGCTTTCGAGGTCGATTGTCCACACGTCGATCGCTGCGCCGAGCGCTGACGGCGTCCCATCCAAACCCGCCAGCACCGTCAACCGGATACGGTATCCTCTGACGCAACAAAAACACGCACCCTGAGAGACTCCGCACCGATGTCGAAGCCGAAAACCCTCCTGTTGGCCTTTCTCTGGTTCGTTACGCTGGCCGCGCTCGCCTGGCTCCTGATGATCATGCGCGGCGCGAACGGCTGGGGCGGCACGTCGCTGCCGGACAAGCCGCTGAGCACGAACACGATCGAAGGCCGCTTCCCCGACTTCTGCGCACCGATGGTGCGCACACCGCTCGCGACCTGGCTGCTGACCTACCAGGACGACGATCACGCAGTCCCAACGTGGAAAGCCGGCGCATCGGCGCTCTCGCTCGAAACGCTGCTGCCGCCCGTGAAGCAGAACGTGAGCGCGTCTGACGATTCGTCGTTTGCCGCCTACCTGCCGAAGGACACGCACTGGTCGACGCTGGTATCGAAGCTCGACGCGTCGGGCACGATCCGGCCGGTCGCCGTCGTGCAGGACATCGCGTGCCTCCACGCGACGCCGGATGGCTCAACCGCGTACCTGCTGACGAACGCCGACAACCCCGTCAAGCCGGCACGCGACGATGCGAACGCGCGCACGCCGCAGACGGTCGTGTTCCGCACCGACGACCAGGGCGCTCACTGGACGTGGATGAAGAACGGCTTCTTCGTTGACGCCGCATGGCAGGCAAGCGAGTTGCAGCCGTCCTTCTACAAGGGCCGCGAAGCATGGGCATGGAGCAATGTCGGCAAGCTGTCGCTGCTGCCCGCCGCGGTCAAGGCCGGCGGCGACGCGCTGCAGGGTGCGATGCAGCTCTACTATTCGCCCGACGGCGGTGAAACCGTGCAGACGATCAAGCCGAGCGGGCCGCTGATACTGAGCCGCGACGAAGCATCGTCGCACTTCCCGTCCGATGCGCAATTCGACGTCGGCGGCGACCTCGACGAAGCAAAAGGCTTCGTCGTCCAGGTCAGCGACGATCGCGCGATCGCGTGGGTCTCGCAGTCGTTCTACTACGGCGTGCCCAACAGCCACTACGGGACCCTGTACGCGATCCTCACGCAGGTCGAACTGCGGCGCGAAGGGACGAACTGGGTGATGGGTCCGGTGAAGCGCACGGACGGCGCGAATCTCGATCACGTGGTCCACACGCCGGACGGCCAGATCTACGCGGTGATGGAACGCTCGCGCGACACCGACGTCGTCGCGCGCTTCGATATGTCGTCTCTAAGCTGGCAGACGCTCGCGGCGCCGGCCAATCCGTTCTGGCCATTTCCATCGCGCACCGATATCCGCGACTTGTGGGCCAGCAACGGGCATCTCGTCGTCTCGACCCGGTCGTCGTACACGGTACCGCGCTGGGTCTACCCGTTCGGCTATGACAACATGCATGTGGAAGGCGACGTCTACTACGCATCGGACGACCGCGGCCAGCACTGGACGCATGTGAAGGATGTCGGGCTACCGCTCGCGATCGATGCGGCCACCGAATCGCTGCTGTCGGCATCGACGGACGACTGGACCGAACCGTCGACGATTCGCGCGCACGCGCTGGGCAAGTGACTATGAGGTGCCGGTATCCTGAATGCGGGATGCCGGCAACAGCGGCCGGACGCGTGCTCACACAGTCTTTCGGTTCGTTTTGCGGCTGGTTGTCCACAACGCGATTCGCGAACGGCGAATCGCCTGACGCCGACATCCGTTCGCGCGTTATCCGGCACAGCGCTTTGATTGATTTGGTGGCGGGTTTTCCACAAGCCGAATCATGACGCGAGCCGCTTCATGAACGTCGGCACGAACCGCTGTTCAGAAAGCGGCCATCGTTGGTCCCGATCCACGACGGCCGCAGAATCTCAAGCTGTCCGACCACGAGTTAGCGCAGGTGGGTCACCCGCCACTAAACAATGCGCCAATAACGTAGCCAGCGATGCGTGGATTTTCCTTGATCCGCCGAGTGCTGTACCCGTACCAATCGTGACCGTATGGAACATACACGCGCACCTGAAACCCCATTGAACGCAAGCGCTCTCGCAACGGCTCACACACACCGAGCAGCATCTGAAACTCGAAACGGTTCGGCTCGATCTGCTCGCGCAGAATCAAAGCAATCAACAAGTCGATCAACGCTTCGTCGTGTGTTGCAATGCCGACGAACGATCCAGCCTGCAACGTGCTCAACACATGTCGCACGAAATGCTTGTTGATCGCGCTGCGATCTGTCGATGCGCCGTCGACAAGATGTACGTCCGCCTCGGCATAGATGCCTTTGCAGATTCGTACCCGGCTCCCCCGATGCTGAAGCGATACGACATCGTCGTAAGTGCGCGTCAGATACGCCTGTAGGGCAATACCAACGTCCGCACCCGAGGTTTCCACTTCCGCGAATAGATCAAGCGTCCTTTGCGTGCAGGTTACGTCCTCCATGTCGATGCAAGCCGTCACGCCCCGCATGGCCGCCGCATTGAGGATTCGCAGGACGTTTTGCTTGCATTCGGCTTCGTCGAAGAGCAAACCGAGCGCGGAAGGCTTGATCGACAGCTCCCCACGTACACCGTTGGCCCACATTGCTTCGATCAGGGCCAGATACTCGCACTTTATTGCTTCGACTTCTGCCGGCAAGGACGCTGTTTCACCGAGCACGTCGAGCGTCGTGCAGTAGCCCGCTGCATGCAGCGAGCGCACGCAATCGAGCGCTTCGGTGAGAGTCGCGCCCGCGATATAGCGGCGCGAGATTTTACGGATCAACGAACGGGGAACGAGCGGAATGGCGTGCGCTGCCATCGTATTGAGAATACGCATGTTGGTCTCACGAAAAAACCGCCGTGCGAGCCTCGACGAGTTACGTCGGGTCGAACGACATCGCCGGATCGTTTAAGGCGAGTCCGGAACGAAGAGTCGCGCCAGTGCATTGGAATGCAGTGACGAAATTCAGAGCGGTTTCGAAGGAGGCCAGGCAGCTGCGTACATTGCAGATCGAGCGTGAGCTTCGGATGGTCAAGAGCCGCGAGATGGGGCACCTGCTCGCAGGAGCGCGCCACGCGGTGGCCGATCTTAGCACGGGCATCACCTATGCACTTTCATGAAATCGACGGCTCCCGTCGTCTTCGCCGCGCGCATGCCAGACCAGCTTCGCGTCCACGGACGTTTCGGCGACGAGCCTGAAGCCGAGCCGCTCATAGAGGCGACGTGCCGGATTACCGTGAAGGACACTCAGCGAAACCGACGCATCTTCACGCCCTGCTTCCGCCAGTACGGTGTTCAGAACGACGTTGCCAATGCCTCGGCCCTGATAAGCAGGCATGACCTGGATCTGATGCAGATGCCACTCGCTGCCCGTCCGACTCAATTTGAGCAGCCCGATGCTTTCGGTCCCGTCGCAGATGACCTTCGCGTCCTCGAAGTGCGACCCGATGCGCTGCCAATGCGTGTCGTCGTCGGTCGGCAACGCGACCCGCTGCAGATGCTCGGTCATCGTGAGCTTGCGAAGTTTCAGCAGAAACGGCGCGTCTGCGGGCGATGCGGCGCGCAAGGTGATTTTCTGACTCATCGTTGATTCACGTTCCGTTTTGCGCGTCCGACCGCTTTGATCCACTGTCAGATAGCCCGTCCATCGCGTCTAGCGGTAAGCCAACTGACGATGGCAGCCATGTCGTCATCGTTCAGTGCGCCGATTCTGTCGACGAACACCCCGTAGTCGAGATCAAATTTCACGTTAAACCGCTCGCCTTTGTAGCGGCAGCACAAGACATCGGCTTCGGGTATCGAGACGCGCTGTTCGAGGACGATGTCACCGGGATGCTGCTGCATGCGCCGCATCACCGCGTCGATATCAAGAGAATCCAGTTGCTTCGTCAGGCTCGTCATCGCGGTCATCACCTGCCGCTTCGGCCGCCAGCGACCACTTGCAAAGCGGCACACGTCTTCCGATCATTTCGTCCCGTACACCCCGAGAATCTCCCCGCTTTCCGGAGAGATGACGTAGTTGATCGATTTCCCGAGACGGTTCGCGTTGCCGAGCCCTCGCTTTCCGGGAATCAGCTTTGCCAGGAACGTCACGCCAATGACATCCTTCCCGTCGACACCCTCGCCATTCGATGCCTTTCTCTCGTATATCGTGATCTCGAAGTTGTTGATGTCCTGTCCGGTCTTTTCGAAATCCTCATAAGCCGAGCGCAGGCCGACGATCGTGGCCGTGTTGAGCCTGACGCGGTTGTTGTCCATCGTGCCGAAAGATGACTCGTTCATGGCAAGTAGTGGAAACAGTTATTGAAACCCGGCTTCCATAAATTCAGACCGCGCCGGGGCGAGTCGCTCACAGCGTTCTGACACCTTTCCGTGCAGGATATCCACAACCGTCATCCCGTCGAATAGAGGACGGAATGACGTTGCACCGAACCGCGAACAAGCTCATCGACCACACCGAACGACCTTCGATCAACCCGAGTCTCAGCTCGTCCGCCCCAAACGATTGTCGATTTTGCATACGAGCTGATGACCGCGCGTGCTTCCGGAAGCTTCGGCAGCAGCGGCTCATTTTCGAGCCTGGTCCAGTTCTGGGGGTTCCGCATCCATCAGCGCGACCGCGAGATCGCACTGCGCTCGCTCAGAGCCACGACGGGCGGCGGTCAGGCGCCAGTGATCGGCTTCGGCTTGATCATATTCACCGAACGAGTAGTGAATATACAGCCGCTCGGCAGCAGCCATATCGCCGGACTCAGCCGCAATCGTCGCTTCGTCGAGACGCTCGGGAGACAGCGTGTACGGTTCGCGCCCAGTTATTGGGGATCCACCGATCGATCGGATTTTCGTCATTTCCCGAGTACTGCCATCACACGGTCATTTGGTCCCGTATATTCCGAGAATCTCCCCGCTTTCCGGAGAGATGACGTAATTGATCGATTTCCCCAGCCGGTTCGCGTTGCCCAATCCACGCTTTCCCGGAATCAATTTCGCCATGAACGTTACGGAGATGACATTGTCTTCGCCTTCTCCATCTTCTTTAGATGCCTTCATATCGCGTATGTGGATCTCAAAATTTCCAAGATCTTGCCCGGTCTTTGCAAAATCTTCATACGCCGCCTTCAAACCGATAACCGCTGCGGTATTGAGACTGACGCTATGTCTATCGACCGTACCGAAATTCAACTCGCTCATGGCAACCATAGGGAACGTTAACGTGAGAATCATCAAAAAGAATTTCATAGGCGATAATCTGTATCTGTCGCCGCTTGGTAGCCCTTATGTCCATCACTGGGGGTCCCAAGATAACCGCGACAATCATGATATTCATCCAACCCCATTTTGGCGACGTCGCGATCCTGATCCGAGAATTCGTTACTGGAGTAACTATCTCGCGCCTTGGTTGTTCTATTCCCGCGTCGATCCGTATGGTCCCCATGCGTGTGCCAGTAACCCACCTCTTGCGCACACTTCGGCGGTTTCGGGGCACGCGGATCCCAAGGATTCACGACATCACCTTCACCTCTGATGGCCTTCGTATAGTCGTAACGCCCATCCGGCGTCCTGTAAATCAGCCCGCCATACTCGAGGTTGTCCCGAATCGACTTGTCGTTATACCGAAGCAACGCAGCCTTGGCCGCGCCATCCGGCGTCGCGAACCGGCCTGACTTGAAGTTCTTGCAGGTCGTCCCGAGCGGATCGATCCAGCCGGTCGGATTGGGTCCGTACCGATAGACGTTGATCCCGCCGGCCAGCCCGATCGGGTCCTTGCTAACGAACCGGCCGCTGCACGGATCGTAATACCGTTGCCGGTTATAGTGCAGCCCCGTCGCGAAGACAGGGGCCGCGCCCGCGGCCCCGCAAACAAACGATCAGCACAAGTCTAGGAAATCGTCGTACTTAGAGTAGTGGTTCAAGCATCGAACAACCTCTTCAGTCGAAGCCGTTGGCTTCTGCTTGTATGCCAAATCGATAACATCTTGCAAGTGCTCCCGCACATAGCCTTGCTCAAGCCCCAACGCAATTACAGACTCAGGAAATACCTCGTTGTCGTCATCATCGAAGTCCGGTACGTCACCTACATATACGTCCATGCCGATTCGCAAATCGTCGGTATCCTTCGGTACATAGACCATGTAAACAGCGTCCCGGTCCTTCTTTTCTCTGACAAGGCTGATCAAATCGTCAATCTTGTAAAACGCATTTATAACGAAGCTGTTCATAATGGGCATCCTGTAGCAGAGTCCAACTTCCCTTTTCGACCAAGCTGTCCACCACCCCATTTATCACGCCCACCAGTGCCGTCTGGATGGTAGATACCGTGGTTATCGCCGTGGTCGCTTCGATCCACCAAATTTAATTTCCCGACTTCATCGTTATGATGCCACGTCATCCCAGGTGGGCTACTTCCAAGATCCTTCTGCTTTTTCGACCAATCAAGTAGCGCCGGGTTGCGCGACAGAATGTCTCGACGGAAAGCTTCATCGGTGTTCATTCTCTCAATCAAGGCTTTGTTAGCCAGCCGGAATTGCACGCCATCGCTGGCAAACAGCTTGTCTTGCGGCAAGTCGAAGTCGTGGAATGAGTGGAACTTCCCGGGGCATCCAGCGCGCTTCCGGAGGCCCAGCGGATCGACCCATGCAATCGGGTTCGGTGCGTATTGGTACGTATTGAGGCCGCCCTGCAAGCCGACCGGGTCCTTCGAAATGAACCGTCCGCTCTGCGGAGCGTAGTACCGGTGCCGGTTGTAGGCAAGGCCGGTCTCGTCGTCCAGCTGCTGCCCCTGGAACCGGATCGGATTGCGTACCGCCGCCCCCGTCGCGCGCGACACGCGCTCGATCACCTCCCGCGCTTCGCCCCACGCCTTGTAGCGGGCCTCCCACACCACGTCCCCCAGCTCATCGGTCAGCATCTGCGGCGTACCGATCTGGTCGCAGTGGTAGTAGTACAGCCGCGCCTGCGCCGCCGGCTTCGGAATACGCTGCAGTGGATCATCCTCGGGCGTATAGCGCGCCGTGGCGTCATGCCGCGGCGTCTCCACGCCGCCGACAGGCGCGCTCACATACTGGGCGAGCGGGACGAACGAACCGGCTTCGTACAGGTAGTGCGTGCTGCGCTCGCCGTCGGTCTCATAGGCCAACGCGTTGCCTTCCCAGCCGAACGTCGTCACGACGCCGTCGACTTCCTTCGCAATCCGCCGCCCGAACGCATCGTAGAAATAGCGCGCATCGGTCTGGCGCGTCGCCGCCTCGGTGCGGGCGCACGCCAGCCGGTTGAACGCATCCCATTCGAACCGCTGCAAACCGCCTGCCGAGCGCGTCTCGACAAGATTGCCCTGCGCGTCGTAGTCGAAGTGCGTCCCCGCGTACGACTTGAGCAGGTTGCCGAGCACCTTCGATACCTGCGGTGGCAATGAGCTTTCCGGGCGAACCGGGCTCGACGACGTGCGCGTGCGCGCATGCTCGTCCCTCCGCGCCTCGATCACGTTGCCAGCCGGATCGAATGCAAACCGTTCCGTCCCGCCGGGGCCGATCGATTCGAGCAATCTTCCGACGGGATCGTATCGGTAGTCGGTCAACCCATTCCGGCTATCTTCGATATGCGTGAGCTGGCCCGCCGCGTCATATCGGTAGTGCCGTCCGCTCAACGGCGCCGGCGCATGCTCGTGCTGAACGCTCTGTTTCCGCACCAGCCCTGACGGATCGTAGGCCGTGCTCTGGACGAGCTTGCTCGGCAGCATGCGCCGCACTTCGCGGTGCAAGTCGTCCCGTTCGAACTGGACGCGTTCTTCACCATCGAGCAACATCCCGTGAACATGTCCGGAACCGTAGGTCAGCCAGTCGATCGCGTGGCCGTCCGGGCGGATCGTTCGGTTCCGGTTGCCCAGTTCGTCGTACGTGTGGTGCCACACGTAGCTGCGCTGCACCCCGAACAGATCGTACGCGTGATGCTCGCGAACCAGGTTCCCGGCCTGATCGAAAAAGTGCTGCACGCGGCTGGTTGCGTTCTGTCCGTCGATCAGCCGGCCAAGCGCGTCGTAGGCAAAGCGCTCCTCGGCCTCCCCGCGTGCGCGGCGCGTCAGTCGCCCGGCGTTGTCGTACTCGACGTGCGTGAGCTTTCCCGCATCGTCGATCGTGGACAGGCGATTCGTCTCGTCGTCGTACGCGTAGCGCGTGACCGTCCCGTCGAATCCGACCGTTTCGAGCAGCCGGCCGACGGGATCGTAGTGGAACTGGTAGCTGGCCTGATTCGGATCCGTCAGCCTGACGAGCCGCCCCAGGCGATCGTATCCGTAACTCAACGTCTGGCCGAGCGCGTCGCTGCGCGTATGAATCCTGCCGGCCGCGTCGTAACCGTATCGCGTCGACCGATTGGCCGGATCGGTGTAATTCAGCAGACGTCCTTCCGCATCATGCTGGAAACGCTCGACACCGGCTGGCGTGCGCACCTCGCTCAGCCAGCCGTTCGCGCCGTAAGCGAATGCGCTCGCCCCGCCCATCGCATCCGTTGCTTCGACCAGCCGGCCTTGCGCATCGTATGCCCACTGCGTCGTTTTGCCCGAACAATCCGTATGGCCAATGAGTCGCCCGGCCGGATCGTATGACATGACCTTCGTGCCGCCCTTCGCGTCGGTCACTTCCGTTGGCAGGCCCTGCGCGTTATAGCCGTACTTCGTCTTGTGGCCGAGCGGATCGGTCTCCGCGACGACATTGCCCGCGTCGTCATATTCACGTGTCCATGCGTGCCCCTGCGGATCGACGATCCGGATCATCTGATCCTTGTCGTCGTACTCCATCTCGATCACGCTACCGTCGACGCGCTGATGCCGCACCATGTTGTCCCGCGCGTCGTACGCCATCCGTTCGTTGCCGCCGTCCGGGTACGTGTGCTGCACGAGGTTGTGGTGAGCGTCGCGATACATCCACTCCTCGGCGTCATCCGGATGAACGATCCGGAATGGGTAGCCGTGCCGGTCGTAGTAATGTCGCGTCACGTTGCCGAGCGCATCGGTCACGCTCACCATCCGGAAGTCGGGGTGCCACGCGAAGCGCGTGTCGTCGCTGCCGTCATCCGCGTATTCGTGCACGCACTTCGCCTTCGGTCCGGTGCCGTTCCACTCGAGGTTCGTCCCTCGGCCGGTACGGTCCGTGTAACGCGTAATCAGGTGATGGCGATACGCATACTCGCGGCGGTTGCCATGGCCATCCGTCGCCGCGACCAGATCGTTGTCCTCGCTGTATGCGTAACGTGCAAGCAGGCCGATGCGCGTTCCATCGGCATCGTGATGCGACGCTTCAATGATGCGGTGCTTGTCGTCATGCGCAAACGCGACGATCGCGTGCGGCGCGATGAGGCGGTGCAGACGGTGTTGCGCATCGTAATCGAGCGTCACCTGATTGCCGGACCGATCCTTGATGAACGCAAGGCGGAACGCATCGCCGCGCTTCTCGTACGCTTCGAGCAACTCATGCCCGCGCGTCAATGTGATCCACGTTTCGTCGAGCCGCAACAAGGTCAAGCCTTCACCGCGGTCGTCGTGCACGCCACCGGGGGCGAGCAGCGGATAGTCGATGCTTCGGCCTGTCGCATCGTGATAGACGAGCTTTGCCGGATGGATGTCGATGCGCGTCGTGAATGACGTGATCCAGCGCGCGCCGAGTTCGCCACGGGCGTCGTTCGCGTCGAAGAACGAGCGATAGGTGCGGTGCCACACGATCGGCATCACGCCAGGCAGCACGAAATCCTGGTGACTGACGCGCTCGTCGCCCAGCGCAAAACCTACCGAACGCTTCGTCGCCGCCTTGGGTGTCGACGCCGGACAGCCGAGCTTGCAGTCGTTCGGCCCCGGATGCGCGGCTTCCTCCGTGTGTCGCACCGTCTCCTTCTGCCCTTCGCCTTCCTGCCGATGAACTTTCGTGGTGCCCTGTTCCTTGATCCCGGTCTTGTGCTCGCGCTGGCGACGCAGCACGTCGCGCTTCTTCTCGATCGCAACCTGCACCAGGTTGATCAGCCAGCCGATCTTGCCCGCATCGACACCGCCCAGCGCCAGAATCTTCTCCTTGACCACCGGCACCATCGTGCGCAGCGCCTTGGCCATCGTCAGCAGCGGTTCGCGATACTTCAGGTCCAGCACCTTCGCCGCCTGCGTGCCGGCATTGATCACGCCCTTCGCCTCGATCTTCACGAAGTCGACGATCAGGTGGCCCAGGCTCGTGAACGTCTTGCCCGCATCATGCGCGGTGAATCCCGCTGCGATCTGGCCCGCATGCTGTTCGGCCGCGCGGACATTGTGCGCGGCGCTGAGCGGCTTCTCTCCCGCGACTTCCTCGAACAGGTGTGCGAACCCGATCATGAACTTCTCGATGTACTCGGCGCAGGTCTTCAGAACGCTGTTCAGCTCCTTCTTCACCCCATCGACGAAGCTCTGGATCTTGCCGGCAAACTGCTCGCTCAGGCTATCGATCAGCGCCTGCAGCAGCGCTGTCTGCATGACCTGCAACGACGCCTCACCGATTGCCTTGCCGCTCTGCACGAGCTTCTGCCGCACCAGCTTCATGACCGGCCGCATGCCCATGCGGAACTGGGCCGTGCCGGGCGGAACCGGAACGACGCCGATCAGATCGAGGCCGAGGTTCAGGTAATCGAACAGATCGGGATTCCGGCCGCTCTGACCATGCTCGACCATGTCCTTGATATCGAGCACGAGGTCGACCGCCGCCATGATGTTGGCGACCACCGGCAACGAGCTGGCGACCATCTTGAGCCGCTCGATGGTGATGAAATCGTGGCTGATGCCGCGCAGCCAGCGGTCGCACGCCATGATGCCGGCATTGACGTCGACGGTTTCGATCTGCAACAGCGGCGCGACGTATACCTCGGTCGGCTTCGGAAGAATGACACTCGAAGAATCGGTCATGACTGTTCTTTGGTTCGAAAGTGTGGGGTCGCGTATCGCGCGAACGGATCCTCAGAGCATGCTCAGCGCGGGCACGGCGCTGCGCGCCGCTTGCGCAAGCGCGCCGACCTGCTTGGCCGCGGCGCCGAGCTGGCTCGCCTGCGCAAGCGCCGCGCTCGCGCCAGACGGCAATGTCTGGGCGAGCGCGCCTTGTGCGACGCGCATCGCCTGACCGCCCAACGCCTGCCCGATGCCGCCTTGCGCAACCTGACCGGCGACGCCGGCCAATTGCGTCACGCCCGACACCGCGCTCATCGCGCCCGATGGCAGCGCTTTGGCGAGCGCCCCCTGCGCGAGACCCATCGCCTGTCCGCCCAATGCCTGGCCGATGCCGCCTTGCGCGGCCTGTCCCGCGATCCCGGCCAGCTTCGTCGCGCCCGACAATGCGCCGGGCGGCAGCAGACCACCTAGTTGCGACATCGCCGTCGCAGCCGCGTCGCCGCCCTGCATTGGCTTCGCCGGCCACGGCGCCGTCTTGAACACGCTCGACGAATCGTATTGATTGCGCGGATCCTCGCCGAACTGAACCTGCGCGGCACCAGCCGGCAGACCGCTCACGATCGTGTGCCCCTTTGCATCGAGCGCGCCTTCGCGCAACACGCCGCCGTTCGCATCCAGCACCGTGAACTTGCCGCCCTTGAAGCCCTCACCATTCGCATACTGGTGCAGCAGCTCCAGCTGCCCCGGCTGATCCGGCCTTGGACTCGGCAACGGATACCCCATGCTCGCCGGCCCTGCGAAGGTATGCGATGCCCCCTTCACATCGATCTTCCCGGGCGCATGAACTTCGACGTTGCCGCCCTGGATCCGGATATATGCACCGCCGCTCGTCAGCAGAATCCCCTGATCGGCCGCGATCTCGATCCGGTCCGTGGCGGACATCACCTTCACCGTTTTCTGCGCGGTCACCTCGACGTTGTCCGACTGCGCCTGGATCTCGACCTTGCCCTTGGCGGCGAACAGCTTCATCCCTGCGTTCTGCACGAACAGGCTCAGCTTCTGCCCGATGCTCGCCAGCAGCGACTTGCCGGCCGCGACGTGCACGCTCTGCCCGCTCGCAATGTTCACGTGATCGTTCGCGACCACGTGCACTGACTGCTGCGTCGACATCCCGATCCC
Source organism: Burkholderia sp. MR1-5-21 (assembly GCF_053427715.1). Taxonomy (NCBI): domain Bacteria; kingdom Pseudomonadati; phylum Pseudomonadota; class Betaproteobacteria; order Burkholderiales; family Burkholderiaceae; genus Burkholderia; species Burkholderia sp. MR1-5-21. The sequence goes on along the minus strand of NZ_JBSAXD010000003.1, from coordinate 226,635 downwards.
GGACGGGCTGCCGAACAGCATCACCGGTTCCTTGAACGCATTCGCGTTGCCGGTGCCGCCGCCCGCCGTACGTCCGCCCGACGCAGCGCCCGGCACGCTGTCCTGCGTCGCGTCGGTGAACGCACGCATCGTGTCGTGCGCATCCTTCAGGCTTTCCGCCTGATGCTGTTCGCTGACACCGGACATTGCCTCGACCAAGCTCTCTGCGTTCACGAGCTGCTGCTGCGTTTCCTTCACGTCGAGCGGCTGGCTGTTCGGCGCTTTCGGATGCGTCGTCACGTACAGGCCTTGGCTCGCCCGCACCGCGCCATACGCATCCGAACGCAGATCGAACCCGCTGCCGAGATACGACCCGCGCGCATTGCCGTTCTGATCGATGAGGTAGCCGAGATGCAGCAGGCTGTTCGCGCTGCTGCTCATCAGCTGCACGCGGTTCTGGCCAGTTGCGTCGTCCATCACGAGCTGGTTGTAGCCGCCGCCCGAATACTCCTTCGACCGGAACCCGGACAAGATCCCGTCGCTATGCCATTGCGGCTTGGTCGCGCCGTTGTACACGCGCCCGACCGCGAGCGGCCGATCGCAATCGCCACCGATGTAGTCGATCAGCACTTCCTCGCCGATGCGCGGAATGTGTACGCCGCCGTATCCGCCGCCCGTGTCCGACTGCACGACGCGCACCCAGCACGACGCATTCTCGTCGCCCGGGTTCACGCGGTCCCAGACGAACATCACGCGAATCCGGTTCAGCTCGTCCGTGTAGACCTCCTCGCCCCGCGGCCCGACGACGATCGCCGTCTCGAGATGCATCTCCGGCTTGTGATGCTCGAACGGACTGCGATACGGCACGCTCGCGCGCTGCGCCTCGACCTCGACAAGATAGAAACCGACCGAACCGTCACCGTGCGGCACCTGTAGTGCCGGGGCGTCCTGACGCGTTGCGCGGATCCGATCGAGCTCGGGTCCCAATCCATGCGGGAAATGCGAACCGTCGCCTGACACCGGCAGGTTGTTCTCGATCCACCACGCCACCTCGATCGCCGCGAACTCGCGCTGGTCGGCCGGATCGCGATCGTGCGCGGGATGATCCGAAAACGTGAAGCGCCGCCCCGCATCGATGCCGCGCACGCCGCCTGCGGCGTGGAAGCGCTTCGCCTGCGACTCCCATTCCTCCATCCGGACCTTCGACAGATGGTCGCCGCGCGTCTGGTCGAGATACGTGTACGCGCCGGTGTACTCGTAGACCTCGAGCTGGTCCGGCAACGCGCCCTGGCCCGACATCGTCGGCACGTTGGTGCCTTTCGGGTTGGTGGACACTGACGGATTCTTGTAGTCGAACGTCCGGGTCGACAGCGTCACGCTCTGCAGCGTGCGCGTTCCCGACCATTGCGTGAACGCGTCCGTCTCGCTCGCGGTGCCCCCGCGATAGAAGCGCACCGACTCCGGCGACAACGGTGCGAACGACTGCAGGTTGTCGGTGATCACGAGCGTATGCGACGTGCCGTCACCCGCCTGCTCCCAGCAGGCGAACAGCCCCTCGCTTTCCATCAGCCGGTGCACGAAATTCCAGTCCGTCTCGCTCTGCCGCGTATACGAGCGGCTCGGCAGCGGTGTCGACAGCGAGAAACGGAATCGGCCCCGCGCTTCGGGGTGCATGTCCAGCACGTCGGAGATGATCTCGTCGACGTGCCTGTCGATCCAGATCTTCTGGTCGCGGCGAAACCGGAGCACGTGCATCCACGTGCGCAGTTCGAGCTGGTAGGTCGTCACGCCACCGTTCGCGCCCAGCCGGCGCACGGTGTAGATGAAGCCGCTCACGGGCCGGTACGACTTGTCTGCCTGCTGAATCCAGAGCGTCGCAGGCTGGGCGATCAGCTTCTTGAGTTCGAGACCGCCATCCGTCGACATGACGTCGAGCGTGAATGAATAGTCTCGCCCGATTCGCGATCGCCCCACGGCCCGCTGGACGGCGAGTGCGTTCTCGCCGAGCGGGGTTGCGAGCTTCAGTAAACGGTCCTGCTGAATCAGGCCGCCACGAATCGCAGCGGCTATGTCCGGCATGTTCATATTACGGCCCTTTTTTATTTCAGCACCCTCGGATGGTGTCTGGTGCGCTCTCGCGCGAAATTCTACAGTTGAATCAGGGCAGTAAGGTAAAGCACTGTGTATCGGCGGCAGGATTTATCTGATGCCGTGAAAGGATGTGTCCGTGGCGTCGGCATGCCGTGTTCCCCGCTGGCGCGTCGGCCATCGGCGACCTTGATTGCGCGAGCTGCAGCATGTCCTCGAAATTATTCCAGTGTCAGGCGATCGCTGCACCCGCTGCCAGACCACAGCGTTCCGCTTCCCTTGCGCACGGATCACAGTCGCCGCCCTGTGCTTATCCAACGGTTTTGACTTGTTCTGTATATATACGTAGTGATAGTTAACAAGCCACGCGCCAAGCTGTGGATAACTGCCGAAACACCCCGAAGAATCAACGCGATGCGGAATTCATAACCGCACGCGACTCGCGTGCAAAGTTCTGTGGAGCACAGAACAACTTTTGAGCCGATTCACAGATGTCACAGATATCCTCAATCGTTCCACTGTGAATCCAGAGGCTTGCGAAGCGGTTATCCAGAAGCGCATGTGGATAACCTCGGGGCAAGGAAGCGCTACGCTGTGCATCACAGCACGTCGCGCCCCCTCGCCCGCGCACCGCGTCCCCACCTCGCCCCGCACCCCGATTCAAAAAATTTTCACCAAAACGCTTGTGCTCCGCACCGACCCTCTCTATAATTCGCGGCTTCTTAGGCTCGTAGCTCAGTTGGTTAGAGCACCACCTTGACATGGTGGGGGTCGTTGGTTCGAATCCAATCGAGCCTACCAACGAACAATCGAAGGGGTCCGGCAGCGCGCATTGCCCAAAGGCAAAGCGGCTCGCCAACAGAACTAACGCCGCGCGGCAAAACCGCGCGGCGTTTTTCTTTTCAGGCCGAACGCAGCGCATGCAGTCCCAGCGCCAGCGCGTTATACGGCATCTCCCCCGCACCCATCCCGAAGTTCACGACGTTCGGCAACCCGTGCCGCCGGCTCAGCAGTGCGGGCACGATCCGCTCGCACGCATGGCCGTCGCCGTACGGATTGCTCGCATGCGCCATCTCGCCGTACGCGCTGTCGCTGGTAATCAGGCGCGACGCTGCGTCCACGAGGCGCTCCGCGTCCATCCCGACGAGCCGCACGTTGCCGGCCTGAACCGCCTCCGGGCGCTCGCACGTGTCGCGCGTGACGAGCACCGGCTTGCCGAGCGCCGGCGCCTCTTCCTGGATCCCGCACGAGTCGGTGATGATGAAGTGCGCGCGCGACATCAGGAACACGAACGACAGATACGCCGGCGGCTCGATCACGTGCAGGTTCGCAATGCCCTCGAGCAACGCACGCATCGGCTCGTCGACGGCCGATTCGCCGTGCAGCGCATAGACGAACTGCACGTCGCGATGATGGTTCGCGAGGAGGCGCAGCGCATGTCCGAAGCACGCGCGCACGTCGCCGCTGTAGAAGCGGTGGCCGGACATCAGCACGATGCGGCCGTTGCCGGCGACAAACGGATAACGCTCGACGATCGTGCGGGCGAACGCGTCGTCGCGTTCGAGGATGCGCCGCACGCCCTGCAACGCGTCGATCAGCGTGTCGCCGCTCAGCACGACGCTGTCGGCCGGCACCCCCTCGCTGAACAGGTTGCGCCGCGCGCGCTCGGTCGGCGCGAAATGCCACGTCGATACCGCATCGGTGATGCGGCGGTTCAGCTCCTCGGGCCACGGCGACCAGATATCGCCGCTGCGCAGGCCGGCCTCGACATGCGCGACCGGCAGATACCGGTAGAACGCGGCGAGGCTGACCATCAGCGTCGTGATCGTATCGCCATAGACCACCACGGTATCCGGATGCAGACGGTCCAGCAGCCCGCCAACCGCATTCAGCAGGCCGGACGTCGCGTCCGCCTGCCCGTGGCCCGCGTCCGTCAGGTTGAGCGCGTAGTCGGGCGTGATGTCGAACAGCGTGAGCAGCGGGTCGAACGTCTCACGGCGTCGCACGGTCACGCACACCTTCGCATCGATGTTGCCGTGGGCCCTCAGCGCGCGCACGAGCGGCGCCATCCCGACCGCCTCCTGGCGCGTGCCGAACACAAACAAGAATTTCCGCATGTCGAACCTCGAATCGCTCCCTGATTCCGTTCGTCCAGGCGCGCGAGGCAGCCCCGCGCGCATGCACGGGGGATGGGCGGCGCAACACGGCCGCGAGCCGCCGGGCCGATCCGCACCGGCAGGCATTCGGCCGCACTGCGTGAAGGCCGGGGATGTTTCGTCGTGGGGGCATGCGCCGGCGAAGCGTCCTCGTACCCGCCATCTCGTTGCGAGTGGCAAGTCATGTCATCTGTCGTACCTCTTCAAACCGCTGGTCTCCCCGGCCGAATCTGTTCGTCTGCCGCTTCTGCGTGCACGCATGTCGGCATCCGGAGTGCTGCATATTTCAAACCAGCCGCGACATGTCCGGCCAGTGCGGCACATCGTGCGCGCGACGGCCCGCCAGGCCCCACCGGAATGTTTCACACGTGATACGGGATTCGGCGCGGCGAGCTCGCGTGAGGTTCGTCGGTGGCGGCATGCGGTCGGGCCGGTTTTCGCTGGATCACGAATCAAGCAGGACACGAACCGAAACGACGGGCTGCCCACCCTCGTCGGCGCATGTCGATACGGCATTCAGGCGTCGGCGTTCGACATGGCAAGCACGTTGCCGACGATTGTGTGCGCATGCGGATATTCCCGAAGCACGCGCACGCGGTGCAACCGTCGCGACCCGCTGCGCTGAAATGTTGCGTTCGTGAAACGAGCGTCCGTCGCCGTTCTTCGGGCCGCTATCGGTGAGCCGCGAGCAGGCGGAAATCGAACCGCCAGACACCTTCCCCCGCGCATACTGCACCGCGAAAGGTCGGTTCCGGGTCGCCCGCGATGCGCGTCAGGGCCGCGCCGCGCGGCGTCCGACACGCCCCGCACCACCCGCCGACGGCTGATACGTCGATGAATCAAAAAACCGCCGAACGCCCCGCCCGGCCGCCGTTCGCGACGGCCATCCACCTTGCCGGACGGGCCGCGCCGACCGGTGGCTCGACCCTTGCTTCGATCGAGGTGAACGCCGTCCGCGATGCGTGAACGACACGCCGGTAACAGCAGGACGGTGACGGCAACTGAAACGAGGCCGGGATACGGCGCGAGGGATCGGCATCGGCGGTGCCGCTGGCGGACAGCGGCGCCGCACATCGATGCACGCTCCGCCGGCTCCTTTTGCATCCTGTCTGCCTGCGACCGTCCCCCCGGGCGCAGACGCGGGGACGAACGATGACGGACTGGCGGGCGGTGTCGGACTGCGTCGAAGACGTGCTGCTGCTCGCGCTTGCCTGCGCGCTGGCCGCGTACGATGCGGCGCTGTCGCTCCGGTCATACGCCGCGGTCCCGTTCTCGCTGTGGCCGACGATGATGCCGGGCTGCACGCGTATCGGGCGCAGCCGGCCCCCTTGCCCTGTTCGGCGCGCCGATTCACGCGGCCCGTTGCCGCTTCGTCAGCCTGGGCCAGACGCCGCATCCGGCGCACTGCTCCGAGATCGACCGCCACGCACCGGCGTTCCGGCGGCCCGACGCGCCATTGCGATGCTGTCCGACCCGTCCACGCCGCGCGTGGCCGACGACCGTCAGGCAGGCGACGCGCCCTCGCCGCTTCGCCGCACCGCCGGCCCGTCGAGTTGCGCCGTCCCGCATCGCGTCGCGCCGCGTATTCCGGCCGGTTGCCGTCGCGCGCAATTGCACGCATCGCACGCGTGCGGCCGCACCCGCATCGATCGCCCGCGCGGGTCACGCGGCACGCCGAACCGGCCGGCGCCGTGCCGGGCGCTTGCGCACCTGGTATCGCAGTATCCGGCGCTGCCCCCATCGCCGTGCGCGGCGGCCGGCATCCCGGCCGGCTCGTTCACGCGCGCCGTGCGGCTGCGTCGCGCCGCCGTACGCCAGCATCACGATGGCCGCGGCCGTCATTCCGAATCGTCCCGCCCGCGCGCCGGCCGTTCCTGCGCATGGCACCGGGCATGTCACTGGAGGTAACGCGTCATGTGTGGGATCGTCGGCGCGGTCGCGCAACGGAACATCGTTCCGATCCTGATCGAAGGCTTACGCCGCCTCGAATATCGCGGCTACGACTCGTGCGGCGTCGCGACCGTCGTTGACGGCGCGGCGCGGCGTGAACGCAGCGTGTCGCGCGTCGCGGATCTCGAAGCGCACGTCGCGAGCGCCGGGCTCTCCGGCAGCACGGGCATCGCGCATACGCGCTGGGCGACGCACGGCGCGCCCGCGACCTGCAACGCGCACCCGATCTTCTCGCGCGACGAGATCGCGCTCGTGCACAACGGCATCATCGAGAATCACGAAACGTTGCGCACGCAACTGTATGACCAGCACTACGAATTCGACGGGCAGACCGATACCGAAGTCGTCGCGCACCTGATCCACAGCAAGTACCAGGGCGACCTGCTCGCGGCCGTGCGCGACGCGACCGCGCAGTTGCACGGCGCGTATGCGATCGCGGTGTTCAGCAAGTCCGAGCCGCAGCGGCTCGTCGGCGCGCGGGTCGGCTCGCCGCTCGTCGTCGGGCTGAAGGACGGCGAGTGCTTCGTCGCGTCGGATGCACTCGCGCTTGCGGGCATCACCGACCGCTTCATCTTTCTCGAGGAAGGCGACATCGTCGAGCTGACGGCCGGCCGCGCGCGGATCTTCGATCGCAGCGGCCACGAGGTCGCGCGGCCGGTGCAGACGGTCGCGGCGGGCGACGGCGTGGTCGAGCTCGGCCCGTATCGCCATTTCATGCAGAAGGAAATCTTCGAGCAGCCGCACGCGGTCGCGGCGACGATTCCCGACGCGGGGCTGTTCGATCCCGAGGTGTTCGGGCCTGACGCGCGGCATGTGTTCGACCAGATCGACAACGTGCTGATCCTCGCGTGCGGCACGAGCCATTACTCGGGGCTCACCGCGCGCCGCTGGCTGGAGACGATCGCGCGGATGCCCGCGCAAGTGGAGATCGCGAGCGAATACCGCTACAGCGACGCGCTCGCGATGCCGAACACGCTGGTCGTCGTCGTGTCGCAGTCCGGCGAGACGGCCGATACGCTCGCGGCGCTCAAGTACGCGCAATCGCTCGGCCATCCGGACACGCTCGCGATCTGCAACGTGCCGACGAGCGCGATGGTGCGGCAGTCGGGCCTGCGATTCCTCACGCGCGCGGGCCCGGAGATCGGCGTCGCGTCGACGAAGGCGTTCACGACGCAGCTCGTCGCGCTGTTCATCCTCGCGGTCACGCTCGGGCGGCTGCGCGGCTTCGTCGACGATGCGCAGCTCGCGCGCTACACGACGCAGCTGCGGCGGCTGCCGGACGCGCTCGCCGACGTGCTCGCGCTGGAGCCGCAGGTCGAGCGCTGGGCGGCCGAGTTCGCGCGCCACGAGAACGCGCTGTTCCTCGGCCGCGGGCTGCATTATCCGATCGCGCTCGAAGGGGCGCTGAAGCTGAAGGAGATCTCGTACATCCACGCGGAAGCGTATCCGGCGGGCGAGCTGAAGCACGGGCCGCTCGCGCTCGTCACGCACACGATGCCGGTCGCGACGATCGCGCCGAACGACACGCTGCTCGAGAAGCTGAAATCGAACATGCAGGAGGTGAGGGCGCGCGGCGGGCAACTGTACGTGTTCGCCGACGCCGATACGCGGATCGACAACGGCGACGGCATTTCGGTATTGAGGATGCCGGATTATTACGGGCTGCTGTCGCCGATCCTGCACGTCGTGCCGTTGCAGCTGCTCGCGTATCACGCGGCGTGCATCCGCGGCGCGGATATCGACAAGCCGAGGAATCTCGCGAAATCGGTGACGGTCGAGTAAGGGAGGGCGGGGCGCCACCCGGTCGGCATTTGCGGGGATGCGGGCCGGCCGGGTGCGCGCGTCGTCTGTCGCCCGTCGCGCATCGCGCGCTCAATGCAGATGCCGCAGCTTGTCCGGATTGCGGACGACGTAGATCGCCGCGATCTTGCCGTCCTCGATGTCGAGCGCGGTCGTCTGCAGCTCGCCGTCGGCCTCCAGCGTGACGAAGCCCGGCAGCCCGTTGACGAACCCCGCGCGCACGAGCGTCGAGCCGTTCTGCCTGAAGCGTTCGGCCAGCGTTTCGTGCACCCTCATCACGCCGTCGAAGCCGAAGATCGGCCGGTTCGCGGCCGGGCGCTTGCCGCCGCCGTCCGCATGCAGGCTCACGTCCTCGGCGAGCATCGCGCCGAGCGCGCGCATGTCGCCGGATCGCGACGCCGCGAAGAACGCCTCGGCAATCTCGATCCCGCGCTGCTTCTCGACATGAAACCGCGGCCGCGCGTCGCGCACATGCGTGCGCGCCCGCGCGGCGAGCTGGCGGCACGCGGCCGGCTCGCGCTGGATCGTCGCGGCGACTTCGTCAAATTCGAGGCCGAACACGTCGTGCAGCAGGAATGCCGCGCGCTCGAGCGGCGACAGGCGTTCGAGCGCGAGCATCAGCGGCAGCGTGACGTCGTCTTCCTCTTCCTCCTCGACGACAGGATCGGGCAGCCACGGGCCGATATAGGTCTCGCGCTGGTGCCGGGCGGACTTCAGCTGATCGAGGCACATCCGCATCACCATGCGGCGCAGGAACGCCTCGGGCACGCGCACCTCGGCGCGCTCGACGTCCATCCAGCGGATGAATGCTTCCTGCACCATGTCCTCGGCGTCCGCGACCGAACCGAGCATCCGGTACGCGACGCGGATCAGCTTGCGGCGCAGCGGGTCGAAGCTCGCCGCTGCGTCCGCTGCTCCGGCAGGTTCGGCGCCCGTCATCAGGCCGCCTTGTCCGCCATCGCCTTCGCGACAGCCGGTTCGACCCACAGCCCGAAACCGACCGCGAGACGGTTCCAGCCATTGATCACGTTAATCATCAGCGTGAGCTTCACCTGTTCCTCCTGCGTAAAGTGGTCGTTCAGCGCGGCGTAGGCGGCGGCGTCCGGATGCTCTTCGGACAGCCGCGTGAGCGCGTCGGTCCAGCCGAGCGCCGCGCGTTCTCGGTCGGTGTAGCAGGGCGCTTCGCGCCATGCGGACAGCAGGTAGAGGCGTTGCTCGGTCTCGCCGTTCGCGCGCGCTTCGGCCGTATGCATGTTAAGGCAATTGGCACACGCGTTGATCTGCGACGCGCGGATCTTGACGAGCTCGATCAGTGTCGGTTCGAGGCTCGCGGCGGCGGCCATCGACGTGCCCATCCAGCTCTTCATCAGCGACGGGGCGGCGGCAAACGGGTCGAGTCTGGCAGTCATGGTTCCATCTCCTTGTGTGGGTTCCGATGACATGACGAGCGAGCCCCCCGCGCGTGTGACATGCACGCAAAATATTTTTCTTTCATTTTTATTTCACTGCCGTTTCAATCGGATCGTCCCTCACGACGTTCACATTTCTGGTCCATACTCCTCTGCACGGGCAGACGAAGCGCCGCACGCCCGTCGCAGCATCGAAGTTCGCACGTCAGTCGCGCGCATCGAGCGCGGGCTTTCGTTTCCGGCAACGCAGCTAGTCGCGACGTGGACGGTAAATCGATGAGCCTCCTTGCATCCCAGCTTCAACGCCGCTATCGGGACGTTCGCGCGCAGAGCGTCGAGCTGACGGCGACGCTGTCCGCCGAAGACCAGGCCGTGCAGTCGATGCCCGACGCGAGTCCGGTCAAGTGGCATCTCGCGCATACGACGTGGTTCTTCGAGACGGTCGTGCTGATGCGCCGCGCCGCAGGCTACACGCCGTTCGACGACGCCTTCCAGTTCCTCTTCAACTCCTATTACGAATCGCTCGGCCCGCGCCATCCGCGGCCGCAGCGCGGGCTGCTGACGCGTCCGTCGCTCGACGAGGTGCGCGCATACCGGCATTACGTCGACGACGCGATGCTGCGCGCGCTCGCGCAAGCCGATGCGTCGCTGCTCGACACGATCGCGCCGGAGCTCGAGCTCGGGCTGCATCACGAGCAGCAGCATCAGGAGCTGATCGTCACCGACATGCTGCATGCGTTCTCGTGCAATCCGCTGCTGCCGGCATTTCAGCCGCGTGATGGCCGGGGCGAGGGCGAGGCCGGCACCCATGCGGCGGGCGGGCTGCGCTGGCTGCGCCAGCCGGGCGGGCTCGTCGAGATCGGCCACGACGGCAACGGCTTCTCGTTCGACAACGAGCGGCCGCGGCACACGGCGCTGTTGCGGCCGTACGAGATCGCGGATCGTCTGGTGACCAACGCGGAGTTCACCGCGTTCATCGCCGACGGCGGCTATGCGCGCCCGGAATTCTGGCTGTCGGACGGCTGGGCCACGGTGCAGCGCGACGGCTGGCGCGCGCCTGCGTACTGGATCGACGCCGGCGAACCGGCGGCGCCACGCGAGTCGAACGAGTCGCATGACGGGCCGCATCGCGTGTTCGGCCTGCACGGCGCGGAACCGCTCGCACCCGATGCGCCGGTGCGCCACGTGAGCTTCTACGAAGCAGCCGCGTATGCGGAATGGGCGGGTGTGCGGCTGCCCACCGAATTCGAATGGGAGGCCGCGTACGGCGCGGACGGGATCCGGCAGATGTCGGGCCACGCGTGGCAATGGACGCGCTCGTCATACGAGCCGTATCCGGGCTTCCGGCCGCTCGCGGGTGTCGCGGCCGAATACAACGGCAAGTTCATGGTCGGCCAGCAGGTCCTGCGCGGCAGCAGCATCGCGACGCCGCCCGGGCACGCGCGGCCGACGTACCGCAATTTCTTTCCGCCGGCCGCGCGCTGGCAATTCACGGGAGTGCGACTTGCGAGAGACCTCTGACCTGGCCGCGCACGGTGGCCTGCAGGCAGCACGCGATCCGCAGCCGAGCGCGTTCGAGCGCGACCTGATCGACGGGCTGTCGCGCCGCCCGCGCAGCATCCCGCCGAAGTATTTCTACGATGCGGCCGGTTCCGCGCTGTTCGACCGGATCTGCGCGCTGCCGGAGTACTACCCGACGCGCACCGAGCTCGGGATCCTGCGCACGCACGCGGCCGACATCGTACGGCGCGTCGGACCGCACGCAGACATCGTCGAATTCGGCGCAGGCTCGCTCGAGAAGATCCGCGTCCTGCTCGACGCGTTCGCGGCCGAGCAGGCGCCCGCGCGCTACGTGCCGGTCGACATCTCGGCCGACTACCTGCACGACGCGGCCGCGCGGCTGCGTGCCGCGTATCCGTGGCTCGACGTCGCGCCGCTCGCCGCCGACTACACGAAGGCCGACGAGCTCGCCGTGCTGGCGGCGTCGCCACGGCGGCGCATCGGTTTCTTTCCCGGCTCGACGATCGGCAACTTCTCGCCGGACGAAGCCGATGCATTCCTGCGCGACGCCGCGCGGCTGCTGCGGGGCGGCGGACTGCTGGTCGGCGCGGACCTCGTGAAGAACGTGGACATGTTGCATTGCGCATACAACGATGCACAAGGCGTGACCGCGCAATTCAACCTGAACCTGCTCGCGCGTGCGAACGCCGAGCTCGGCGCGGACTTCGATCTCGACGGCTTCACGCATTGCGCGTTCTACGATCCGCAGCTTCAGCGGATCGAAATGCATCTCGTCAGCGTGCGTGCGCAGACCGTTCGCGTAGGCGGCCGGACGTTCCGCTTCGAGGCCGGCGAGCGCATCCATACCGAGAACTCGTACAAGTTCACCGTCGAAGGTTTCCATGCGATCGCGCGACGCGCGGGCTTCGTGCCCGACACCGTGTGGACCGACGACGCGCAGCTGTTCAGCGTGCACTGGCTGCGCAGCCCGGGCGACATTCGCGCGTGATGCGTGCCGCCCAGGGCAGGGCGGCGCACGGGGCTGCGTGTGATTGCCGGTGTGACATTCGCGTGTGACCTTCGGCGCGACACGTGTCGCGCAGCCGCTTCATGCGTGCATGCAACCTCCTCGCAACACTTTCCTGACGCCCGCTTTCCCCGCTTTCCCTTGTCCCGCAGGGCTTTGCGGCATCCGTAAACACCCGTTACCAGTCTCGCAGACCCGTTGCACCTGTGTCAGGTGCGCCCGCCTACACTCCGAACCGTATTCACTGGACGCACATCATGTGCAGGGAGTCTGGAGATGAACAAGAAACTTCTCGGTGCAGTTCTCGGTATTGCAGTGCTCGCGGCGTCGGGCGCCGCATCGGCCCACGTCGACGTCGCGGTCGGCATCGGCGTGCCGGGCGTGTATGCGGCGCCGGCGCCCGTCTATGTCGCGCCGCCCGTTACTTATGCGCCGCCCGTCACGTACGCGCCGGTCGGCTATCGCTACGACGACTGGCGTGAGCGTGAATGGCGCGAGCACGAGTGGCGCCGTCATGAATGGCGCGAGCATGAGTGGCGTGGTCGCGACTGGCACGATCGCGGCCGCTGGGACTGAACCCGATAACCGGCGCGCATGCCGGCTCACAACGACGACAACGAGGAGGGTGATCGCATGACCACCATTCGACACTTGAGGAAATGGGCGCTCGCCACCGGCGTCGCGCTTGCAACGATCGGCAGCGCGCACGCAGCGGGTTGCATGAAGGGCGCGGTCGTGGGCGGCGTCGCCGGCCACTACGCGGGCCACCACGCGGTGGTGGGCGCGGTCGGCGGCTGCATCGTCGGCCACCACATGGCGAAGAAGCACGCCGAGGAAGTCGCCGCGCAACGCAAGGCGGCCGAGCAGGGCGTTCAACCAGCGCAGTAAAACGCGCGAGCGGGCGCACGGCCGCGGGCCGTGCCTGCCGCCACACCACACCACCGGCGGCGCCCCCGCGTCGCCGAACTTTCCCAACCCGTTTCACGTCATCGGCAGCCGCTTGGATCGCATCACCCGGTGCGGCGCCGGCCGTCTGTCCGCATTCGTCCGTGCAATCGATCAGCGCGGCACGCGTCCCGGCGCGAACGCACACATCACCAACGGCACGATCACGATCGCCCCACCCGTGAAGAACATCGCAGGCGCGCCGTAGCGCTGCCAGATCCATCCGGCAATCGCGCTCGCCAGCAGCATCGCGACCCCGCTCGCGAGATTGAACAGCCCGTACGCGGTGCCGCGCCATTCGGCCGGCGCGGTCTCGGCGACCATCGCCGCGAGTATCCCCTGCGTGAACCCCATGTGCAGCCCCCAGATGGCGACACCTGTGAGCACCGTCGCGACGTCGGCGTGCGCGCCGAGCAGCAGGTCGGCGGCGATCAGCAGCACCATGCCGATCGCGAGCAGCGCGCGGCGATCGAGCCGGTCCGACGCGATCCCGACCGGCCACGCGGACAACGTGTACGTGATGCTCATCACGACCATCACCGACGGAATCCACGCGACGTCCATCCCGGTCTGCTGCGCGCGCAGCACGAGGAACGCGCCGCTGAAGCGCGCAAGCGTGAACACCGCGCCGACCGCGACGACGAACCAGTAGCCGCCGGAAAACGCACGCAGCGCGCGGCGGTCGAACGGTGCGCGGAACGGGCGGCCTGCGTGCGCCGTCTCCGGTTCGCGCACGCCGAACAGCAGCACGGCAACCGTCGCGAGCGCCGGCAACACCGCGAACCACAGCACCGCGCGGATGTGATCCGCGAACGCGAACATCAGCGCGATCGCGAGCAGCGGGCCGCCGATCGCGCCGGCGGTATCCATCGACTGGCGCAGCCCGAAGCATGCACCGCGTATCTCGGCCGGGGCGATGTCGGCGACGAGCGCGTCGCGCGGCGCGCCGCGGATGCCCTTGCCGACACGGTCGACGAGCCGCGCGACGATCACGAGGCCGGGGCCTTGCGCGAGCGGGAACAGCGGCTTGGTGAGCGCGGCGAGCCCGTAGCCGGCGAGCAGCAGCACCTTGCGGCGGCCGAGCCAGTCGCTGATCGCGCCGGAGAAGATCCGGACGATCAGCGCGGTCGATTCGGCCGCGCCTTCGAGCACGCCGAGGGCGGCGACGCTCATCCCCATCGTCGAGACGAGGTAGATCGGCAGCAGCGCGTGCACGAGTTCCGACGACAGGTCCATCAGCAGGCTGACGAAACCCAGCGCCCACACGGTGGGCGGAATCGCGGGACGGGACGAGACGGCGGTATGCGGCTCCATCGGGCCTCCGGAGCGCCGCGCGGCACGCGTGACGGACGCGGCCATCGCCGGCGCAGGGTCGATGCCGGGATACAGCGCGAGTGTCGCGCCGGGCGCGATGCGTTTCAACTGCCGGTGTCACGGTACGGTGGCCGGCGGGCGCGCGAATACCGCACGAATTGGTCTGATCAATGGATGCGAAACGCCCGGTTACGAATATTTACAACGTGCGATGGCGGCGATTCGGCACATTCATACAATGCAATCACCTCAATGCGCTCCAAGGAGCAACAGATGAAACAACGACGCTTCCTGTCCGCGCTCGCAGCGGCACTCCTCGCGCTCGGCGCGGTCTCGGCACACGCGGCGGCAGGCGGTAACGGTGGCGGTAACGGCGGTGGCCATGGCGCGGGCGGCATGGGCGGCATGGGCGGGGCCGGCGGCATGTCCGCTGGCCACATGAGCGGCGAAGCGATGTCGAACTCGAACGGCTTCAAGTCCGGCGATCGCGACAAGGGGCTGTCGCGCGCAGCGGACCGCTCCGACACGATCTCCGATCGCGCGGGCGAGCAACCGGGCCGCGGTCACGTGCACGGCCATACCGCCCACACCACGCATACCGCGCATACGACGCACCACGCGAAGCACCACGGGCTCGAACGCACGCTGTAAGCGCCGATACGCAGTCGACACGCACCAAGGAAAAGGGCGCCCGAGGGCGCCCTTTGTCATGGCTGCGCGAAACGCTCAGCAGTTGCCTTTCTTTGCCTGTCCCGGCGGGCAGAAACCGTTGCCCGGGCCGCCTTGCGGCGCGACCACGACCGGTGCGCCCGGCACGTAGACCGCACAACCGCTCAGCACGCTCATCAATCCGGCTGCGGCCAGCAGCGCGATAACCCCTTTTTTCACTTCGTTTTCTCCGTTCTTTTCGTTCACAAAGGTGTGGGCCGCACGCGACCCTCACGGGTCAAGCCGTCAACACGCGACTCGCGTTGGTCAGAACGTGAAATTGACGTTCGTCTGGCTCGTCGTCGCATTGACGTTCGTCGCTTGCGTCGCGCCCGACGCGGCGTCCGCCTCGATCGTGTATTGGCCTGCGGAGACCGGCACCGCAGCCAGCGCGACCGGCAGCGAACCCGTAAACGTGCCGGCGATCGGCGCGGCCGTCGGCACCGACAGCGCGTAGATGCCGGTGTCCAGGTTCGCGTTCACGGACGTGATCTCGTAGGCGTTCGCACCGATCGGCTGCAGTGCGCGCACCAGCGCGTTCGCGCTCGGCGTGACCGTGCCGGTGACCGTGCTCATCGTCGACGCGGGCAGCGCGATCGGCACGTTCGACGTCGACACGGCCGTGGTCGTGTTCACGACCACCGGCACCGAGCGGACGACACCCGACGCGACGTTGTTCTGCACGATCACGACGTCGTAGTTGCCCTGCGTCGAGCTCTGGATCAGCGGCGACAGCACGAACTTGCCGCTGCTGTCGGCCACCGTGCCGCGCACCACCTGGCCGCCCTGTTCCGCGTACACGGTCGCGCCGGCTTCGGCCAGCGCAACGTAGCCGGAGATCGCGCCGCTGACGACGGTCGGCGTCGCGGTCACGACAGGCTTCAGTGCGTAAGCGCCGTTGCCGTGCTGCACGACCGACTTGCACGCGTTGAAGTCGAGCACGAGGTCGACGAGCGTGTTCGGCTGCACCGTGAACGGGCTGATGATCTTGATCCCGCTTTGCGCCGCGCTGGGCGTCGCGAGCGCCTGCTCGGTGCCGCCCGTCGGTACGACCGAGTTCGCGAGCGCGTTGCCCTGGTTTTGCGCGAGCACGAGGCGCACCTGCTGGTATTGGCCGGCCGGCAGCGCGGTCTGGCCGAGGTCGGCGAGCGCGCCGTTGGTCAGCGTCAGCAGGTCGATCTTCTGCGGCACCGGCAGCATGATCGTCGACCAGCCGGCGTCGTTGTCGCCGGCGTTCGCGTTCGCGTTGACGCGCACCTGCGACACGGTGACAAAGACGTGATCGAAGCCGCACGACGGCGCATCGGTCAGCGCGACGTGCAGCGTGCCGGTCTGCGCGCCGCTGCTGCCGCCGCCATCTCCACCGCCGCAGCCGACGAGCGCAAGTGACACGACGGACGCGCACGCGAGTGCCTTGAACAGGGTTTTCATGGAGACCCCTCCTTCGCTTATTTGTGTGGGTGCCCGGAGCATAGTGCCGGCCAATCGTTGCATCCCTTCAAATTTGCAACGAGGCGTAACCGCCCGGTCAAACAGCTTGCGGCCGCAAGCTTTCAGACATCCGACGACGTGAGCGGCACGTGTCGGAAAAGCGACGAAGTAAGGGGGGGCGCAACGTTGTTGCGATGCGTCACGACGGCCGCGATGGCGGGGCCGACGGACGCAGCCGCCGGCCCGGAGACTGGGCACGGAGCACGGCGCGAGCATCGGCCCGCGCCGCGTCCGACGTGCGTCAGCCCGCGTCGACCGCCTGCGCCGCCCGCCCGAACAGCGCATCGACGCCGCGCGCACGCACATACCGCACGCCGTCGCCGCCATTGCCACCATCCGCAAGCGCCCGGAAATGCGCTTCGCCGCACGCGAGCTTCGCGCGCGTGTGCTCGCGCAGCGGGCCGTCGTCGGCATCGCCCGGCGTATCGACGACGAAGTACAGCCGCGCGTCGCCGTCCTGCCCGGCCAGCACCGCCCAGTCCGGGTGATAGCTGCCGAGCGGCGTCGCCACCTTGAACCACGCGGGCAGCTTCGCATACAGCGTCACGTCGTCGTGCGCCTCGAGCGCGTCGGCGAATGCGCGTTCGGCGTCCGTCTCGCAGACCACCGCGTCGTGGATCGCCTTGCGCGCGTCCAGCCGCAGGTTGCGCAGGTAGCCCGTCAGCGCCTCGCTCTCGAACGATTCGAGCGCGTGCACGTGGCGGTCGCCGAGCGTGCGGTACGAGATGCCGTCGACGAGCGCGTACCGCTTGCAGCGGTTGATCGCATCGGCCGCGAGCGCAATGAACTGCTGCGGGTTGACGCGGAAGTCGTCGAGCCGGCCGCTGTCCGCGAGGATCGTCGCGAGCGAGCGGCGCGTGAGCTGCGTCCGGTCCTGCAGCTCGGTGAGCAGGTCGGGCAGCAGCAGCTCGCCTTCGTCGATCAGCACCGTGCCGGCGCCCGCGACCTCGATCGCCTCGACGCCCGACTGGCCGATGTCGATCTCGGCCTTGCGCCACTGCAGCCGCGCACGCGCGACGTCCGGCGCGTCGCGCAACGCGGCCGCGCAGTCCTGCACGAGCTTCGCGTTGTCGAACTGCACGCGGTACACGGTGCGGTGCTTGATGCGGTCCCACAGCGCGCGGAAGTCGTTGCCGAGCACGACCGCCTTGCCCGACGCGTCGCGACGCAGCGCGATCTCGCAGCGTTCGTCCGCGTTGCGCACCGCGAAGCGGCCCGACAGCTTGCGCAGCGTCGCGACGATCGCGGTGCGCAGCGTCTCGAACGCGCCCGGCAGCACGAGCGCGCTCTGCCGCAGCGCATCCTTCAGCCGGTCGAGCACCTTGCCTTGCGCGTCGATGTAGCCGCACTCGTGCAGATGCGTCCACAGCACGCGCGACAGCTCGATGCCGAGCGCATGCGCGGGCCCGTCGCCTTCCTGCACGGCAAGCGCCGCGAACTGGTGTTCGCCGACGATCCCGAAGCGGATGCCCGTGTCGGCCTCGATTTCCTTCTGCAGGTTCTCCGCGAAGCTCTCGTAGCGTTCGGTCGCGATCACGGTGAGCGTGTTGACGCCCGGATCGCGCACCCGTTCGCCGTCCTGGTCGACGGCGAGTCGCAGTCCGCGGCCGAGCGTCTGGCGGCGCTCGCGTTCGGTCTGGATGTCGCGCAGCGTGCAGATCTGGAACACGTTCGGGTTGTCCCAGCCTTCCTTCAGCGCCGAGTGCGAGAAGATGAACTTCAGCGGCGTGTCGAACGACAGCAGCGCTTCCTTCTCGCGCATGATGAGCCCGTACGCGCGCTCCGCGTTCTCGCGGCTCGCGGCGCTGCTCTCGCTCGTGTCGGTCCAGCCGCCCTTGCGGTCGATCGAGAAGTAGCCGTTGTGCGCGGCTTCCACTTCGCGCGCGATGTCGACGCCGTCGAACAGCGCACGGTACGCGGGCACGCGCGCCGCGCGCGCATATTCCTCTTCGAAGATCCGCGCGTAGTCGCCCTTCACGGGCGCGCCGTTCGCGTCGTACTTCCGATAGCGTTCGACCGAATCGACGAAGAACAGCGACAGCACCTTCACGCCGCGCTCGGACAGCCGCAGCTCCTTGTCCAGATGCTCGCGGATCGTGCGGCGGATCATCTCGCGCTGCACGGCGAGCGTGTCGATGTCGCCGTACGCTTCGCCGAGCGACAGGAACGACTCGCCTTCGGCGTTGCGCAGCTCGATGTATTCGGCGCCTTTTACCGCATGCACTTCGCCGATCCGCAGCCCCGCGTATAGCTCGCGCTTCGTCACGCGCTCGAGATCGTCGCCGTCGGTCACGGACACGATCTGCCGCTTCACGCCGGTCGCCATCGCGACGTCGAGCTCGACGCGCGCGGCGATCGCGCCGCGCCGGTTCGACACGCCGACGAGCCGCAGGTACGGCTTGTTGTGCGCATCCTCGACGATCGCCGACGCGATCTCGATCTGCTTGACGAGCTTGCGCTCGTACGCATCGACCGCGTCGAGCCGGTACACCATGTGGTGCCGGTCGACGTGCGTCGCCGAGTAGCGCAGCGTGCACAGCGGGTCCATCGCGGCGAGCGCCTCGCGGCCGCGCCCTTCGAGGCCGCCGTCGACGCTTTGCGGCTCGTCGACGATCACGATCGGCCGCGTCGCGCGGATCAGGTCGATCGGCTTCTCGCCGCCCGTCTTCTCGCTGTCCTTGTAGAGGTTGTTGATGTCCTTCTTGTTGATCGCGGCGACCGTCATCACCATGATCTGGATCGCCGCGCTCGCCGCGAAGTGGCGCACCTGGCCGAGCTTCGCCGAGTCGTACAGGAAGTAGTCGTACGGCACGCCCGCATACAGCCCGCGGAAGTGATCCTCGGTGATCAGGAGCGTCTTGTGCACGCCTTCCTTGATCGCGACCGACGGCACGACGATCACGAACTTCGTGAAGCCGTAGCGGCGGTTCAGCTCGAAGATCGTGCGCAGGTACACGTAGGTCTTGCCGGTGCCGGTCTCCATCTCGACCGTGAAGTCGCGCGACGCCGGATCGCCGGACGGCGGCAGCCCGCCGCGCAGCTGCACGTCCGCGAGGTTGCGCGCGAGCGCGTCGTCGGTGATCGACAGGTGGTTGCCGACGCCGCGTTCCGACAGCGCGAAGCCGAGCGCCGCCTGTGCGCTCGCCGACGTGCCGGGCGCCGCGTTCGCGAGCACGCTGAAGTCGCCCTGGCACGCTTCCTGGCCGCGGAACAGGTCGCAGACGGCGTCGATCGCGTCGCGCTGGTAGTCGAGGTCCGCTTCGAAATGCAGCCGCATCACAGGCTCCGTACGCGCTTCACGCCGTGCTGCTCGAGCAGCGCGGCGAGATTGAGCTTCGCGACGTCGTCGACGAAGCCGCTGTCGCGGAACAGGCACGTGACGTCGCGCGTCGCGCCGTGCGCGTCGAGCAGCGCGACGATCCCGTCGGCGAGCGGCTCGGCGTCGTCGCGCGACACGCGCGCGGCGAAGCATGCGACGATCGTCTGGCCGATCAGGTGCACCGTCTTGCCGGCGATCGCGTGATGCGTGACCGGCGTGCACAGGTCGAGGCCGAGCTTCAGCGTCAGCTCGGCGAGCAGGTCGTCGTCGGTGCGGCCCGTCTTCACGTGCTCGACCGATGCGAACAGCGCGTGGTCGAAGTCGTTGCGGCGCGGGTCCCACTCGATCACGTTGGTCGTGTCGAGCCGGTACACGCGAAAACCCAGGTCGCCATAGCTTTCCGGATAGTCGCGCGCGACCTGCTGCGCGGCGCGGCGCAGGCGCTCCTTCGTCACCTCGGCGAGCGTCGCGGGCTTCTTCAGCTTCGCGCAGAACTCGGCCGCTGCCTGCTGCGTCTTGTCATGCTTGTCGAGCGGCTCGGGGAGCTGCACGAGCACATAGCGGCGCGCGCCGCCGTCGGTCGCGTTCAGCTGCATCACCGCGTGGCCGGTCGAGCCGGAGCCCGCGAAGCAGTCGACGACGATGTCGTCGCCGCGCGTGCACCAGCCGATCACCGCCGCCGCGAAATCGACCGGCTTCGGCTGCTCGAACGGCACGCCGAGCGCCTTCAGCAGTGCGTCGTCGGAGCCGGCGAACGGCAGCACCGACGGCACGTTCTCGTACATGTTCTCGTCGAGGTAGTAGATCCGCTGCGGCTGCGTGGTTTCGTCCGCGCCGAACTCGATCAGCCCGCGCTCGAGCAGCGCCTGCATCGTCGCGGGCGGATTGCGCCAGCCGCGCTCGGGCATCGCGCACGGCTTGCCGGTGACCGGGTGGACGAGCGGCACGAAGTATTCGTCCGGCGCCTTCTTCTTGTTCGGCCATGCCATCGACACGAGGCGGTACACGCGCCCGCTCTCCGACAGCCGGTCGTACATCACTTCGCCGCCGGACAGGTTGGTCTGCGCCTTGACCCACGCGCGGTACGTCTGCGCGGCGTCGGCGGGCGTGCCGCTGCGGCGCATCGCGTCGTACGCGGCGTCGAGCATCCGCTGCGCGTTGCGCTTCGGGCGCTTCAGCGGCGTCGCTTCGTGCAGCGCCTCCGCGTTGCGCGCGAACAGCACGAGCGATTCGTGCTGGTACGCGACGCCGCGCGCGTCGCCCTTCGGATTGCGCTTGTCCCACACGGCGACGCCGAGCTCGTTCTCCTCGCCGAAGATCTCGCGCAGCATCAGCACGAGCGCATGCACTTCGTGCTCGTCGATGTGCACGGCGATCACGCCGGCGTCGGACAGCAGCGCGTGCGCGAGCTTCAGGCGCGGGTACATCATGTTCAGCCAGTCGGTGTGGAACCGGCCGTTCGCCTCGGTGTTGGTGCTGCGCTTCACGCCGCCGTCCGTCTGGCCCGTGACCGCGAGGTAATGGCGCAGGCTGTCGCTGAAGTCGTCCGGATAGACGAAATCGCTGCCGGTGTTGTACGGCGGGTCGATGTAGACCAGCTTCACCTTGCCCGCGTAGCTCTTGTGCAGCAGCTTCATCACGTCGAGGTTGTCGCCCTCGATCACGAGGTGGCGGGTGTCGTCCCACGCGACGCTGTCGGCCGGGCAGGGCCGCAGCGTGCCGGTCGACGGCGTGAGCGCGGCCTGCCGCGCACGGCACTTGCCGTGCCAGTGGAAGCCGTATCGTTCGTCGGCGTCGCCGACCGTGCGATCGCCGACCAGCGCCTTCAGCGCGTCGACGTCGACCGACGCGCCGTCAGGGCCCTCGGTCACGAGTTCGGGGAACAGCGCCTTCAGGCGCGCGACGTTGTCGGCGGTGAAATCCGTCGACATCGCCTGCGGGCTCGCCGCATCGAGTTTCTGCATCGTCCTTTTCCATCCTGGGCCCGGCCGCGCCGCGCCCGGAGGTCGGGCGCCGCGGCGGGCGAACCCGAAACGCTAGCGAGTCGGTCGGCCGAGGTCAAGCGCCGGCGTGCACCGGAAACCGGCGCATCGGCCGGATCGCCCGCCGGACGGACGGTGCGCGGGGGCGGGCCGGTTGTCGCAGCGCGCGGCGCGCCTGGCGGAAAAGGGGGAAAAAAGGCGAAAAGACGGCACAAAAAAAGGGGCACGGTCGGCGCGAAGCGCCACCGTGCCCTGCATGGAGAATTGAAAAACGGTGCCAGTCATGCGGGCGCGCGCGGCGCCCGCATGGGGTCAGAAGCGGGTCCGGATGCCGGTCGTCAGCTCGAGCTGGTTCTTCGCGCCAAACGTCGACGACACCTTGTAGCCGCCATGCAGCTTCATGTAGTCGCCAGCGAAGTAGAGTTCGGTGCGCTTGCTCAGGTGATAGAACACCGACCCGTAGAGCGTTTCCTTGAAGCCGCTGCCGACGCCGTTCGTCAGGCTGAACGCGCCGAGGTTCGCGTTCGGCGTGAAGCCGTCCGAGTTGTACGCGGCGTTCTTGATGCGCATCTGCTGATAGCCGAGCTCGTAGTCGAGCGGACCCTTCGGCGCGATCTTCATCGACACGGTCCACGAATCGTCGTGACGCTGGCCGAGCGGGCCCTGGTCGCCGTTGTAGCGGAAGTAGCCGGCATTCAGGCGCACGATGCTGAACGTGTAGTTGCCGCCGACCGAGAACGTCTGGTTCCTGAAGCCGCCGTTGTTCACGTGGCTGTAGAAGCCCGACACGTTGAACGGCCCGCCGTTGTAGCCGAGCGCGGCCTGGTACGCGGAGCCGGTCGCGAACGCCGTCGAGTTGCTGAACTGGTAGCCCGCGCTCGCGAAGATGCCGTTGCTGAACAGCTTCTTCCACGCGATGCCGTTGTTGTAGCGCGTGCCGGTCGGGCCGGCCGCGTAGAAGATCATCTGCTTGAAGTTGTTCGAGTTGGTAAAGCCGCCTTCCTCGGTCGTCAGCTGCGCGGTGCCGTACGCGTCGCCGTAGATCGCCGCCGCGTCGCGCGCGATCGTGTTCTGGAAGCCGGCCGTCAGCTTGCCGAAGCGCTGGTCTTCGACGCCGACCCACGAGTCGCGGTCGAAGATCTGGCCCGGGTCTTCCATCTGGCCGTTCGCGACCACGTATTCGCTTTCGAGGCGGAAGATGATCTTCGTGCCGCCGCCGATGTCTTCGGCGCCCTTCAGGCCCCAGCGGCTGCCGCTGAACCACGGCTCGCCTTCGTTGCCCATGCCGATCACGTGATTGCCGTTCGCGTCGGCGTGCGTCCGGTAAGTCGGGAAGCTCATGTCGATCAGGCCATAGAGCTGCACGCTCGATTGCGCGTGTGCCTGCGTGACGCCGCACAGCCCCGCTGCGATGGAAAGGGCAAGGTATTTTCGTTTCAAGATCGTCTCCTCCGAGCTGCCGCATTGAAATTCGGTTGTTGGCAGTACGTAATGTATGCCGTCTCCTGCCGGCCTTAGCGAGAGGACCGACGCGTAGCATCGTAGGTCGAACAACCCTTCGCGCCGCTTTCGCGGGCTTGCGGATCGGATCAGTGAAAACACCGAACGACAGCAGTGCACCGGAGTCCTGATGGACGCAGAGGCCCGCTAGACGGGGCAGAGCGGGATCGTCGCGCCGCGCAAGCGATTGCCGGGCGTGTGCATAAATACAACAGTGGTCGAGCCGCGATCGGGCAGGGTGGGCCCGCGATGCGCGGGCGTGCGCAAGCGCTGCCGCTGTCGCGGCAGGCCGTGGAGGCGCGCGGCGTCAGCCTTGCGCGGTCTTCGCGCGCAGGATGTAGCCGAGCCCGCGCAGCGTGATGATCTCCGCCGTGCTGCCGGCAAGATGCTTGCGCAGCCGGTGGATGTAGATGTCGATCGCGTCCGCGCTCGGTTCGTCGTCGAGCGCGAACACGCTGTCCATCAGCCGGGCCTTCGACACGGTCTTGTTCTGCTGCAGCATCAGCGTCTCGAGGATCGCGTGTTCGCGGCGGCGCAGCACGAGCGGCACGTCGTTGCAGCGGAATTCGCGCGTGCCGAACGCGTAGACGAGATCGCCGCACACGAGCTGCGTCGCGCCGACGCCCGCCTGGCGGCGGATCAGCGCGCGGATCCTGGCGACGAGCTCGCGCGACTCGAACGGCTTCACGACGTAGTCGTCGGCGCCCGCGCCGAAGCAGTCGACCTTGTCGTCGACCGAGCCGTGCGCGGTCAGCATCAGCACCGGCACGTTGTCGTTGCGGCGCCGCAGGCGCGCGAGCACTTCCTTGCCGCTGATGCCGGGCAGTCGCATGTCGAGCAGCACCGCGTCGTAGCGCTCGGTCTTCAGCACCGCGTCCGCGCCTTCGCCGTCGCCGACGCTGTCGACCGCGAAATCCTCGCCGCGCAGCAGGTTCACGATCCAGTGCGAGAGTTCGGCGTTGTCTTCGACCAGCAGGAGTTTCATGACTCTTTCTCTTCAAACATACGCAGGCAGCCGCACCGTCACGACGACCCCGCGGTTGCCGGGCCCCGGCGCGAGCGACGCCATCCCGCCGTGCGCCTGTGCGATCTCGCGCACGATCGCGAGGCCGAGCCCCGATCCTTCAGTATCGCTCGACACGCGGTAGAAGCGCTTGAACACATGCGGGCGCGCCTCCGCCGGAATGCCGGGGCCGTTGTCGATCACGTCGAGCACGACCGTGTCGCCGTCGCGGCGCGCGGCGACCGTCACGCAGCCGCCCGGCTGCGTGTAGCGCACCGCATTGTCGACGAGGTTCATCACGAGCGCGGTCAGCAGGCTGTCGCTGCCCGTCACGTCGAGATGGTCGCCCAGGTCCGCGCCGAGGTCGATATTGCGCCGTTGCGCGAGCACGATCGTCTCCTCGAACACGCTCGATACGACCGCGGCGAGGTCGACGCGATGCGTGAGCAGCGTCGACGGCGTCGCCTCCGCATGCGCGAGCAACAGCAGCTTGTCGGTCACGTCGGCCATCTTGCGGCTGCTGCGCTGCATGCTGTCGAGCATCGCGATCAACTCCGGATCGTCGCGCTCGCGCTGCTGCGCGTACTGGATCTGCGTGTCGAGCACCGCGATCGGCGTGCGCAGCTGGTGCGCGGCGTCGGCGATGAAGCGCCGCTGCGTCGCGGTATGCGTGTTCAGCCGCGCGATGCACTGGTTGATCGCGTCGACGATCGGCCGCAGTTCATGCTGCAGCCGCTCGGGGCGGATCGGCTCCAGCTCCATCGGGCCGCGGTCGGCGACGTCGTCCTTCAGCTTCATCAGCGGCCGCAGCTCGAAGGTCAGGCCGAGATACACGAGCACGACCGCCAGCATCAGCATCAGCGACAGCCGCGCGAGCTGCGGCCGCCAGATCGTGTCGACCATCGCGCCGCGCGAGCGCGTCGTCTTCGCGACGGCCACCGTCACCGTCTCGACCTGGCCCTCGTTGTACAGCTGGCGGTCGTACGCGACCGCGCGCAGCGCGATGCCGTCGAGCGCGGTGTCGTACAGCGCCGGATCGGCGCCGTGCTGCGCGGGCACCTCGAGCTCGGGATTGCCCGCGAGCAGCCGGCCGTGGCCGTCGATCACCTTGTAGAACACCGAATCGCGCGACGGCGACTCGAAAATCTCCAGCGCGGCGGGCGGCACGTCGGCCGCCAGGTAGCCGTTGCGCCACTCGACATCCTCGCCGATCGTGCGCGCGGACGCGACGAGCGCGCTGTCCTGCACGAGGTCGGCGGTGCGGCGCGCGGTGTCGTATGACATCGCGCCCGCGATCAGCACGAACACCGCGAGCGGCAGCAGCAGCCACCAGAGCAGCCGCCCACGCAGGCTGTGCGTCATCCGTTCTCGCTCCTTCTCCTCAATGCCGAACCGCGCCGGGGCCGGGAGGGCCTCAGGCGCGGTCGGGTCCATCTTTATCGTGCGGCGCGTGCGGCGCTCAGAACTGCGCCGGACGCCACTTCAGCAGCCGCTTCTCCAGCCAGGTCAGCAGGTAGTCGGCGGCAAGCGCGACCACGGCCAGCACGATCATCGCCGCGAACACGCCGCTCGCGTTGAACGCGCCCTGGGCCGTGGAGATTAGCAGGCCGATGCCCTGCTTGGAACCCAGGAATTCGCCGACGACCGCACCGACCAGCGCGAAGCCGAAGCTCACGTGCAGGCTCGCGAGAATCCAGGAGAGCGCGGACGGAATCACGACCGACGTGGTGATCTGCCGGCGCGACGCGCCGAGGATCTGCGCGTTCGCGATCAGGTAGCGGTCCGCTTCGCGCACGCCCTGGAACGCGTTGCCGAACACGACGAAGAACACCATCACGACGGCGAGCGCGATCTTCGACGCCATCCCGAGGCCGAGCGCGATCACGAAGATCGAGCCGAGCACGACGCGCGGGATTGAGTTCGCGATCTGAATATAGAGGCCGAACACGTCGGACATCAGCTTGTTGCGGCCGAGCACGATGCCGCAGAGCACGCCGGCGACCGAGCCGATCAGGAAGCCGATCGTGGTTTCCTCGAGCGTCACCCAGACCTGCGTGAGCAGCGGCCCTTGCGACGTGCCGTTGACGAACCAGTCCTGGATCTGCGCAAAGATCAGCGTCGGCTGCGAGAAAAAGAACGGATCGATCCACTTGAGTCGTGCGGCGAGTTCCCAGCCGCCCAGCACGACGACGAGCACGGCGATCCGCAGGCCGATGATCAGTTGCCGGCGGCGGCGCAGCCGGGCCTGTGCGACGCGCGACTCTTCCTCGAGCGTCGTCGTCGGAATGGCGGTGGGGGGAAGCGTCATGTCAGTCATGCTCCTGTCCTTGCTTTGTTCTTGCTTGCGTCAGCCGATCTGCACTTCTTCGCGCAGGTCGTGCCAGATGTCCTTGGAAATCTCGATGAAGTGCGGGTGATAGCGAATCTCCGACGTGACGCGCGGGCGCGGCAGGTCGATCGGGTACACGCGCTTCAGCGTCGCCGGGCGCGCGGTCAGCACGAACACGCGGTCCGCGAGCGCGATCGCCTCTTCGAGATCGTGCGTGACGAACACGACGGAACCCTTGTTCGCGGACCAGAGCTGCAGCAGCTCGTCCTGCATCAGCGTGCGGGTCTGCATGTCGAGCGCGGAGAACGGCTCGTCCATCAGCAGGATTTCCGGCTGGTTGATGAAGGTCTGCGCGAGCGCGACGCGCTTGCGCATCCCGCCCGACAGCTGGTGCGGGTAGTGCTTCGTGAACTTGTCGAGACCGACCTTGCGGATCCATTCCTCGGCCTGCGCATAGGCGACGTCCTTCGAGCGGCCGCGAAACAGCGGGCCTGCGGCGACGTTGTCGATCACGTTGCGCCACGGGAACACGGCGTCCGCCTGGAACACGAAACCGATGCGCGGGTCGATCCCGTCGACCGGGCGGCCCATCACGCGCACCTCGCCCGAGGCGGGCTTCAGCAGCCCCGTGATCAGGTTCAGCGTCGTCGATTTGCCGCAGCCGGTCGGCCCGACGATCGCGATGAATTCGCCGCGCGCGACGCTCATGCTGAAGTCGCGCAGCGCGACGGTTGCCTTGCCTTCCGGCGAAATGAAGCGGCACGACACGTTGCGAAACTCGATCGCCGGTGTGCTCGGTGAAACTGCCTGGTTCATCGCATGTTGTCCTGCGTATGGCGCGCCGCCTTGCGGGCGGCGCCGGGGCCGGTCAGCCGGGCCGGAACGGGGGACCGGGGCGGCGGGATCGTCCGCCGCCGCGGCACTTACTTCGCGCTCACGTACTCGTTGGTGTAGGTACGCGACAGGTCGATGTGCTTGCCCTTCACCGACGGGTTGAACGCCGACAGCACCTTCAGCACGGTCGCCGGGCCGTCGGCCGGCATCTTCGCGTCGGACGTGTACATCGGCAGCGACGCCTTCAGCGCGGTCACGTACATCGCCTTGTCCTTCTGGTAGTCGGCCGGCATCTTCGCGGCGATGTCCTCGGCGCTGTGCGTATGGATGAACTGCATCGTCTTCGCGAACGCATGCGCGAGCTTGGTCGCCTGCTCCTTGTGTGCATCGGCCCACGCGGACTGCACGTACAGGCTCGCGGCCGGATACGTGCCGCCGAGCGCCGCGCGCGTGCCTTCGACGGTGCGCATGTCGACCAGCACCTTCGCGTCGCCCATCTTCTCGAGCGCGGACACGGTCGGCTCGGTCGTCATCCCGGCGTCGATCCGACCCTGCTTGATCGCGGCGATGAAGCTCGCGTCGGCGCCGACCGGCAGCATCGTGAACTGGGTCGACTGCACGCCGTGCTGCAGTGCGAGGTATTGGGTGAGGAAGCTCGTCGACGAGCCGAGGCCCGTCACGCCGAGCGTCTTGCCCTTCGCGTCGGCCATCGACTTGAACGTCGGCGCGGCCTTCGTCGACACCATCTCGACTTCGCCCGGCACCTGGCCGAACACGGCGATCGCCTTCACGTCCTTGCCCTTGCTCTGCAAGTCGATCGTGTGGTCGTAGAAGCCGACGACGCCCTGCACGGCGCCCGCGAGCAGCTCGTTCTCGGCGTCGACGCCGGCCGGCTGCGACAGCAGCTCGACGTCGAGCCCTTCGTCCTTGAAGTAGCCGAGTTCCTGGGTCAGGCGCGCGGGCAGGTAGATCAGCTTCGCGATCCCGCCGACCATGATCGTGACCTTGCCGCCGTCGTCGGCGGCAAACGCGGGGTGCGCGGCGAACACGCAGGTGAGGCTGGCTGCAACGGCGAGGTGGCGCAGGATGGGTCGCATCGGGTTGTCTCCGTTCGTTATCGGTGTGGCGCGATGCGTGTTGCATCGTTGAAACGAGTATAGAGACGCGAAACCTTCTGCAACCTTTCGCGCGTTGTCCGAACCTTTAGGGGTTTTCCATAGAAACCGCGCTCGGGGCGACGGGCCCGGGGTGTCGCGGCACGGGAACGCGGCGATGCCGGACAGGAAAAGGGTTTCGCGATTGCCCGATTATTTCAATTTATCGATGACAAGCCCAATAATGGAGGCGGTTTGCTGCATCGATATATCGCTTATCCGGCAGATAACCCATTCCCGGTCGAATTGCCGTGAAATCTGTCGCTCGCGTTGCCGGGCGAATTTCTTTTTATCCAATCAACATTTCCGGTGAATGAGTCTATGAGGACGTTCTCCATTGCCGTTGCCGACGACCATCCGGTCGTCGTGGCATTGCTGAAGCAACTGCCGCAATGGGCGCCGGCCTTTCGCATTGCGCATTGCTGCCAGAGCGGCGCGGCGCTGATCGATGCGCTGGGCCGATTGCCGACCGATCTCGTGATCGTCGACTATTCGATGAGGCGGGGCGACAACCCGATTGACGGCGTGTTGCTGTTGCGCAAGCTGCGCGACGTCGCGCCCCGTGCCAAATGCGTGATGTTTACCGCGCAGAAGAATCCGAGCGTCTACGCGGCCGCGATCCGGCTGGGTGTCACGGCAATCGTCAGCAAGGAAGACGACGTCGTCGAGATCGTCCGCGCGTGCAGGCATCTGGTCGCGGGCCGCTCACCCTATTTCTCGCCGACGGTGCGGGCGATCGTCGAGCGA
This sequence comes from Burkholderia sp. MR1-5-21, assembly GCF_053427715.1. Lineage (NCBI taxonomy): Bacteria > Pseudomonadati > Pseudomonadota > Betaproteobacteria > Burkholderiales > Burkholderiaceae > Burkholderia > Burkholderia sp. MR1-5-21. The sequence goes on along the minus strand of NZ_JBSAXD010000003.1, from coordinate 197,400 downwards.
GCCGGCGCGCTGCTGTGCGGCAGGCAGCCGAAGCTCACTCAAAAGGAACTCGACGTCGTGCGTCTGTTCGTCTCCGGGCACTCGCTCGCGAGCATCGCGAAGCAACTCGGCCGCTCGGTCAGCACCGTGTCGACGCAGAAATACATGGCGATGCAGAAACTGCAGGCCGATACGAATATGGACCTGATCCGGTACGCGTACGAAAGCGGGCTGGTTTGACGGCGTGCGATGCTGCACCACCTGCAGACAATCTTGAAGACCGCGTCCATTCGGTGGGACTTGTCTTAATAGGGCTTTGAAATACGACCAGCCTTTCCGGAGGAGTCAGTGAATCGATTCACCCTCATTCTTGTTTCCCGAATGGTGAATGCAGCAATCTCATGCATTGCGGTGCATTTTATCAATGTCGAATTCACGATCTTGCCGGCGGGAACGGCATCTACGCTACTGACCACCGCGATCGGTGTCGCATCGAGCGAGTCCTTTTTTCATCTTTCCAGAAGAATATGACCAAAGGGACATATCACGACCACGGCAGAAACATGATGTTTGACGACCGTCGAAACGGGTCGATCCAGCCATCCGCGCGCTATTTGTAGCTGATCGTAAAGGTCGCCGTGCCATTGGCGGTGCCCGGGCTGGCACTGGACGCGGTCTGGTAATAGCGCGCCGTCAGCGGCACCGACAGGGTGCTCGACGGCGGCATGTCCGTCACCTTCCACGACTTGCCGAGCGGCACCGGCTTGCCGTCGCCCTTGAGCAGCTGGATGCCGACGCCTTTCGCCGTACTCGACGACGACAGCGACAGGATGCCGTCGGACGCGTTGTACGCGCTGCCGTCGAGCGTCAGGTGGACCGCGAAACTGCCGGCGACGTCGGCATCGCACTTCAGGCCGATCGTGAAGCTTTTCGACGACGACGTCGCACCGATGCCGGAACCCAGCCCCGACGACTTGCTGAGCTTGTGGGTGCCGAGATCCACGGCGACCTGCGTGCTCGACGGCGCGCACGTCGCCGCCTGGAACGAGATGTTCTTGAAGCCGTACGTGACGTAGCGGGCCGCTTTCGAATAGTCCTTGTTCGGGCCGCCGATCAGCGCCGTCAGCACCGACAGGACCGGAAACGGTGTCGGCCTGGACGGCGTCGCCCCGGTCTTCACCAGCTCGACGTCGATCGTCGCGGAAACGGTCGTCCACGTCAGCGACGAACTGATGGTCTTCCCCATCGGAAACGAGCCCGCGCCGGTGCCGCGGTTGCCGTTATAGGTCACGTACAGTCCGAGCCCGTTGGAAGTGAGGTCGGAATCGGCCATCCACCGATAGAGCGTCGCCTCGAAGTTGGCCGACCCGACCGTCTTCATGCAGGACGCGCTGATGTCGATCCCGGTCTTGCTCCACAGCACCGTGCCGATCGGCGCATCGGCCGCGATCCTGAACGGATCGGGCAGCGTGCCGAGTTCCGACGTGCTCGCGTTCTGGCAATTCGCGGCCGCTTGCGCGGTGCCCGTGCCAGCCGCGCAGGCCAGCAGGGCCACCGTGCAAGCCAGCCTGATGCGATCGATGGGCGTGTTCCTGTCGTTCATATGCGATTTCATCCGATGTGTCGTGGGCGCGTTCAGCGCGCCGTCATGCAGGCGGGGCCGCGTGCCGCGGCGGGTCGTCGGGGCCGGACGGCCGCGCGTCGAATTCGCATGGGGCATCGACGCGCTCGATGGCGGCTTGCCGAGTGCCGGCATCGAGCGGCGGCAGCGCCACGCGGATCGAGCATTGCCACGCGTCGGCGTGCCCCCATTTCACCGTCAGCGTGTCGTCCGGTTCCGCGACGCGCGCATAGATCTGGCCGCCCTGCGACACCACGCCGACGTTGTTGCCGCGCGCATCGAATACCGGCGCGCCGAACGGCAGTTCCCGGCCATCCGGCGTCGACGCGTGAATCAGCAGCGCCCGTCCCTTCACGGTCGGGTAGCGCAGCATCACGACGGCGCCCTGGCGCGGCGCCACCTGCAGGCTCGTCGTCTGCAGCTCGACGTCGGCGGGCAGGCCGCGCGGATCGATCTCGATCTGGTTGACCCGGTAAGGATTCAGGTACGGCACGACCGCATAGCCGCGCCGGTCGAGCGTGACGCCGCCGTATCCGGCCACCGTTGCGCCACCCGCCGCCGGCGCGGCGACGACGGCAACCGTGTCGGCCGCATAGGGTGTCGCCGTGACGCCCCCCGGATGCGCGACGATCGCGCCGCTCAGCCCGACCGAGCCCGACCCGTACCGATCGCCCTTGGCGAACGTGCCCTGGACCGTCGTATACGGCGTGCGGTACTGGCCGGACACGCTGCCCGAATACGTCGCACCCGCGTCGCGCGACGCGGAAACCGAATAGCTGCCCTGGTTCCGCGTGCCGACGAAACCGCTCGCGGTCATCGTCGACGTGACGCCGCGCAGGCTGTCGTGCGCGACGTTCGCGCTCGCGCGCGGCGCTTGCGCCGAGCGGCCGAGCGGCAGCGACACGGTCAGCATGGTCTGCGTATCGGCGCCGCCGCCGATCGCGCGCGCGCGGTTGACCGAGAGGCTATAGTCGACGACGCGGAAACGGTTGCTGTAGCCGATCTGGAATTGCGTATCGGTGCCGCGGCGCTCCCAGTAGTTCTGCGTGTACGCGCTCACGAACAACTGGCCGCCGTTGTCGCCGAACCGCTGCGACGCGGTGACCGATACCCGGTTGCGCGCGCGCCAGAGCGGCTGTGCCGCGAGGCCGGTCGCGTTGCGCCTGGCGTTGTCGACATAGGCGAGCGCGTTGTCGAGATCGAGATAGCCGGACGACGAGAAGCGATACGCGGCCACCGACAGGTTGCTGTTCGTCGCTTCCAGCGTCTTGCTGTACGTGATGCGTACGCTCGCGCCACGTGCCCGCCGGCCGTTCGACGACGTGAATGCGCCGGACACGTCGAGCGCCATCGCGCCGATCGGCGTATTGAACGCGCCGCCGACGAGCAGGTTCTGGTAGTCCTCGTTCGCGAGCACGCCGCCGTACAGCGTCAGCAGGTTGGACACACCACGCACGTAGGTCGCCTGCACGATGTGCGGCGTATACGACAGGTTCCGGTTGCGCACCACGCCCGCGACGAAACCGAACCGGTTCATGCCGGGCCGCAGCGACTGCGCGACCGATGCGTATGGCACCTTGAATGCGCGCTCGCTGCCGTCCGATTCGGTGACGGTCACGTCGAGATTGCCGCCGTAACCGGTCGGATAGAGGTCGTCGATCACGAACTGGCCGGGCGGCACCGTCGTTTCGTAGATGACCGCGCCGCTCTGGCGCACGGTCACGCGCGCATTCGAATTCGCAATGCCGCGAACGACCGGCGCATAGCCGCGACGGGAATCGGGCCACATGCGATCGTCGGTGGCGATCTGCACGCCGCGAAACGGAAACGTATCGAACAGCTCGCCGGACGTGTTCGCGTCGCCGAGCCTGACGCGCGCGTTGAGCGCCGTCAGGTCGCGTTGAACGTAGGTGTTGGCGATGCTGTAGTGCTGGCCGCCGCGATTCTGCCAGTTCAGCGCGCCGTCGTGACGGAAGTACCATCCGCCGACATTGAGGCCGGCGTTCAGTCCGACGTACGCCGAGTTGTCGCTGCGGCCGTCCACGACGTTTCCGTAGAAGTTCGCGCTGTAGCCGACGAATCCCGCGCTCACGCCGCCATCCCACATCGACGGATCGACGTAGCCGCGGGCCGTGCGGCGCAGCAGCGCCTGCGGGACATGGATGTCGAGGCGCGCCGAGCCGGCGTCGAACGACGCCGACGCGCCCGGCAGCAGCGAATCGAGCGAGTCGCACGCGGCGGGATCGGCGAGCCGCGCGAGCGCTTCCGGCGCGATCCGGCTCGTATCCGCGTTGATCCTGTCGAGCATGCGGCGGCTGAAGCACACTTGCGGGCCGTTGGCGCCCGATTCGCGCACGGTGACGTCGTCGCGGCCGAGCAGCGCGCCGTTCAGGTACACGTCGGCCCGGTATTCGCCGGGCCAGACCGGGTTGCCGTTCTCGAAACGGGACAGGTCGATTCCGCCATCCGGCGACGTCAGCACGAAGTCCGGGTTGAACTGCAGTGCCCGGGACGGCAGCGCGTCGCCCCGGCCCGGCCCGCCGATCCGGGGCTGCGGATCGGTCTCGCTCGCCGCTGCGCCGAGCGGCAGGGCCGACCACGCGAGCAGCGCTGTCGCGTACGACCGCCGCAGCACGCGCGCCGGCCGGCCGGTGCGCGGGGCGGACGCGGGATGGATGCATTTCATGGGTTTCGTTTCGGATGCTCGAATTGGACGGATCGCCGGCCTGCCTCGCCCGGCAGCGCGCGCAGGCGGCTCGAACGCGCGGGCCTAATCAAGGCGCGGCCTCGAGCACCGCCGGCCACTTCACGTCGGTGCCGAAGTCGTTGATCGTCGAGTAGTCGAGCTTCGTGCCGGCCGGGAGGCTCGGCAGCGGCAAGTTCAGCGCAAACGGATGGTCGGCAGCGGGGGCGATCATCGCGCCGTCGTCGATCGTGTACGTGCGGCCGTCGTGCACGACCTGTGCCGACAGCACGGTGACGTTGAACGGCGACGGATTGGTCGCCCGCAACACGTGGCCTTTGCTGCCGTCCGGCGCGGGCGCGAGCGACCATTTCACGCGTTTGGCCGCGTCGACCGCCCCATCCGCGTCGAGGCCGGCCGGCCGGAAGAACACCTTGATTCGCGACCGGAACGCGAGCTGCAGCATCGTCGTCGTCGACTGATCGGCGGCTTTCGGCGGAATGTCGAGTACGTTCAGCCAGAACACCGATTCGCGGTCTTGCGGCAGCGGATCGCCGGTATAGACGATGCGCAAGGTCTGTCCCTTGCCCGGATCGACACGAAAGATCGGCGGCATCAGCACGAACGGAACCTTGGCCGTGCCCGGGCGCGAGCGCGGGTCGCCGTCGTCGAGCCACGCCTGCACGAGCGCCGGAGCCGTGCCGACGTTGTCGATCTTGGCGGTGATCTCCCGGTCGCCGGCCGGATAGACGAGACGCGTGCCGGAAATGATCACGCCCGCGATGCCAGGTTGTACGGTGCAGGCCAGCACGACGCATGCGCAGATCGGCAAGCGGCGGAAGAGAAACGAGAGGAGCGAGCGCATCGTTCGATGAGGAGGAGGGGGAAGGTCATGCGACGGGACGCTTCCCCGGAATGGCGGTACCGCAGGCCGGAATGACCCGCGTCGCGCGAGTCGTCGATGCCGGCCATGCGAGACGGCCGGCATGACGCGTTACAGATAGTCGATCGAATACGTGACCGACGTGCTTACGCTGCCTGCAGTGGCCGCGCCGAGCGAGTAGTACTGCGCGCTGTAGATCATCGTGGCCGCATTGCCGACGAGGTCGACCGGACGGCCGTTGCGCTGGCTGACGTCACCGGCCATCAGCGCCTTGCGGTCCAGGTCGAGAAGCTGCACGGCGACGTTGGTCGCGGCGTTGGTCAGCGCGCGGTTGTAAAGCGTTCCGTCAACGCCGTTGACGTTCGGGCCGGCCTCGAAGAACGCGCGCACCGATTTGCCCGCGTTCGTGCAGTTGCTGAGCGCGATGGTGAAGTTCGTCGCGCCCGTTACCGCGCCCTTCGACGCCAGCGAAGCAGCACCCACGCTCGGCAGCTGGACCGTACCGTCCTTGTCGCCATTGTTGACCTTGATCGTGCAGCTCGCCCCGCTCAGCGAACCCGTGATGCTCACGGTGCCGTCGTAGGCGTGTGCCGCGAGCGGCATGAACGACATCGCTGACGCTGCCGCGGAGGCCAACAGAATTTTCTTCATCATGATCTGGTATCCCTATTGATCGCTCAAATTTCCCACCGGGCGCGCGAGCGCGCCGGGCGGGATAAAGTTATCTTGTCCGTATCAGCTCCGACTATCGCAATCCATCCAAAAACGGCGCCCGTTGGCGATGCAGGCCGCGGGGCCGGGTGGCGTGTCGAAGCGCCCGATGCAATCGGGACGCCTGTCGTATGGAGGACGAATCGTCAGGCCGAACGCGTGCCTATCGGCGCGCCGTGGCGGCGATCGCAGCAACGACCGACGCAGTCGCTGCAGCCGCGAGCGCGACGCCGGCCGCGAAGACGACCTTGCCCAGCGTCTCGACGGCGCCCGTTTGGGTGTTGTCCGAAGGAAACGGATTGACCCAGGGTTCGCGCGGCTCGGCCGGCTTGAACAGGCTGTTGATCCAGCCGACGATGCCGCTGGACGACCGTCCGCCCGAAACGGTCGCGAGTTCCATCTTGCTGATTTCACGCATGATTCACCTTCTGTCGAAATTGGATTGCCATGGCCGGCATCACGTCGCGCATGCCGGCCCGTGCCATGACGGCAGCAGGCGCCGCCGGAACGGCGCTCCCGCCTTGCGTCACTTCGGTGCCGGCAGGTTCGGGTCGAACAGGCCTTCCATCACGCGGTTGAAGACCCGGAGCGTCTGCTGTGCACCGTTGATCAAGCCGTAGATCTTGCCGCCGACCAGGCCCAGTCCGGCGCCGACGATCAGGCCGACACCGGCGCTGAGGATGCCTGCGCCCAGGATCCCGCCCGTGCTGCCGCCCGTCGCGGCGCCCTTGAAGCCGCCGGAAACCAGGCCGGCAACGCCGCCCAGCACCGCCGCCCCCAGGTTGCCGAACAGGCCGCCGCTTACTTCATTCAATTCCATCGTGGTCAACTCGCGCATTTGAAGTTCTCCTGACAGTTGCGCTTTGCCGATCGTGAAGGCCGGATCGGCATCGGCCTCCCGTCGCGCAACGCGCGACGGGCACTCCGCTTGGCGGCGCTAGGCGGCCGCCGGATCGAACGGCGCGTCGGCGCCCATTTCGCGCGCGCTGCCGTGTGCAAGCTCGACGACGCGATCCGCGCTGCGGATCGTCTCGGGCCGGTGCGCGATGATGATCCGCGTGATGTTCATCGCGCGCACCGCGTCGTTGATCAGCCGCTCGCGTTCGACGTCGAGATGGCTGGTCGCCTCGTCGAGCACGAGAATCGCGGGCTTCCGGTAGAACGCGCGTGCGAGCAGCACGCGCTGGCACTGGCCGCCCGACAGCGACGAACCCATGTCGCCGACGAGGCTCTGGTAGCCCATCGGCATCGCCGCGATGTCGTCGTGGATCTGCGCGAGCCGCGCGGCTTCCTCGATGCGCGCCTGGTCGGGCTGCGGATCGAAGAAGCCGATGTTGTCGGCGATCGAGCCCGCGAACAGGATGTCGTCCTGCATCACGCAGCCGATCAGCTCGCGGTGCTGATGCAGCCCGAGCTTGCGGATGTCGACGCCATCGACGCGCACGCTGCCGTGCTCGGGTGTCAGCAGGCCGAGCAGCACCTTGGCCATCGTGGTCTTGCCCTGGCCCGACGGCCCGACGAGCGCGACCGATTCGCCCGGCGCGATCGAGAACGAGCAGCCGTCGAGCACCCACGGTTCGGTCTCCGCGTAGCGAAAGCGCACGTCGCGCACGTCGATCGCGGGCGCCGCCGCGTGGCCGCCTGCCGCCGGCGCGCGCGCGGCCTTCGCTTCCATGTCGGATTCGGCGTCGGTGAGCACGATGTCGGCGAGCCGCTCGCCGTGCAGCCGCAGCATCCGGAAATCGATCACCGTGCCGATCAGGCCCGCGCCGCGCGCCATGAACTGATCGGCAAAGCTGACGAACGCGACCAGCATCCCCGCCGAGAACTGTCCGTCGAGCACCTGTTTCGCGGCCAGCCACACGAGCGCCACGCGGCCCGCGCCGGAGATCACGCCCTGCAGCGTCGAGAAGCCGATCGACAGCCGCTGGATCGCGACGTTCTTGTTGGTCGTCTCGACAACGGCATTCGCATAGGTCGCGACGCGCGCCTCCTGCTTGTTCGCGAGCTTGATCGCCTGCACGCCGCGGATCGACTCGAGCAGGTTCGATTCCGCGCGGGCCGCGTACACGATGTGTTCCTCGTTCGCCTGCCGGAACGGCCGGTAGGCGAGCCAGCGGATCGCGCCGTACGCGGCGAACAGCCCGAGCACGAGCCACGTGAGCGTCGGGCTGTAGACGAACAGCATCGCGAGCGTGACGATCGCCATCGCGCCGTCGAGCAGCGCGCCGATGAATTGCGTCGTAAGCGTGGACTGGATCGTGCCGATCGCGCCGAACCGCGACACGACGTCGCCGATGTGGCGCTGTTCGAAGTACGTCATCGGCAGCCTGAACAGGTGCGAGCAGACGTTCGCCGTCCATTGCACGCCGAGCAGGCTCGAGAACCACGTGACGACCCACGAGCGCAGCGCCGTGACCGCGTTCTGGAACAGCACGACGAGCAGGAACCCGATGCCGAGCAGCGTCAGCAGGTCGGCGTCGGCCGACACGAGCACCTGGTCCATCACCCACTGCATGTAGAACGGCGTGACGATGCCGAACACTTCGAGCGCGACCGACAGCAGCAGCACCTGCGCGAACGCCGCGCGGATGCCCGTGACGCCGCCGATGAGCTTCGCCATCGAGATCGATTCGCGCTCGCGCGAGCGCGTGAACGACGGCGACGGCATCAGCTCCAGCGCGACGCCCGTGAAGTGGTCGGACACCTCGGCAAGCGGCACGTCGCGCACGCCGCGCGCGGGATCGTGGATCGTGATCCCGCTGCGCGACACTGACTTCAGCACGACGAAGTGATTCATGTCCCAATGCAGGATGCACGGGCGCCGCAGCTTGCCGAGCTCGTCGAGGTCGAGCCGCAGCGCGCGCGACGCGAGGCCGAGCCGGTAGGACATCAGCATCACGTCGTTGAGCGTCGCCCCTTTCAGCGACGGGCTGAAGCGCCGGCGCAGCGCGACCAGGTCGAGCTCGCGGCCGTGATAGCTCGCGATCATGCCGACGCACGCGAGCCCACACTCGGCCGCCTGCGTCTGCAGCATCACGGGCAGGCGGCGGCGCCAGCCGAATTGCAGGGCATCCATCCATTTCATCGTTCAACGGGCTCCATGACGAATCGAACGCGCGGGGCGCTCATGCCGACGCGCGGCGGCCGAGCGCGTACAGCGGCTCGAGCACCCACTCGATCAGCCGGCGCTTGTCGATCAGCACGTCGGCCTCGAGCGCCATCCCGGGGCGCAGCGCTTCGCGCCGGCCGTACGCGGCGATGTCCTGGCGATCGAGCGCGACGACCACGCGATAGAGCTGCTCGGGCACGTTGGTCCGCCCGGTGAGGTTCGCGACCTCCTGAGGCGACAGCGCGGTGCGCGACACGTCGGTTACGCGGCCGAACTGCTGGCCGAATTTCTGGAACGGGTAGGCCTCGTAGCGCAGCACGACGCGCGCGCCCGTCCGCACGAAGCCGATCGCACGGCTCGGCACCATCAGTTGCGCCTCGAGCTGCGCGCCTTGCGGCAGCAGCGACGCGACCGACTGACCCGCGTTGACGACCTGCCCGGGCTTCGCGAGCAACGCCGCGACGACGCTCGCCTGCGGCGCGCGCAGGATCACCGCGCGGCGCGCCTCGTTTTCGGCGATCGACTGGTCGACGTCGGCGAGCTTGCGTTCGATGTCGTTCTGCTGGTTGCGCGTGTTGAGCGGCAACTCGCGCAGCTGCTGGCGGATCTGGTCGAGTTGCTGCTCGACGTCGAGCCGCTGGCGCGCGAGATCCTGCAGCCGCGCCTGCGCATCGAGCAGCGCGGCTTCCTGCTGCTCCACCTGGCTGTTCGACGCGTAACCCTCCTCGCGCATCGACTGCAGCTTGCCGAGCTGCCGCTGCGCGAGTTCCGCCTGGCGCGTGCGCTGCGTCCTTTGCAGTGCGATCTGCGCGAGCTGGTCGTTCAGCGCCGCGGCGCGCGCATGCAGCCCGCGCTTCGCCTCGCCGCTCAGTTGCGACTGGCTCGCGAGATCGGTCTCGAGGCGCGCGCGCTGAAGATCGAGCTGCTCGCGCACCCGCTCGCGCGTGCCGCCGAGCTCGGTCGCGACTTCGGCCGACACGGCCATCAGCTCGGCGCCGGCCGCAACCGTCTGCCCCTCGCGCACCCGCGTGTCGATCACCGTGCCCATCAGCGGCGGCGTGACGGCCAGCAGCCCTTTCGCGGGCAGCAACTGGCCGGCGACGCGCTCGCGCTTCGTATAGGTGCCGAGCACGAAGAACGCGACGATCGCAAGGGCCGCTGCCGTCGCGACGCCGATCGTCAGCCAGCGCCACGGCGGCGAATACAGGCTGACCGTCCCCAACAGCTTGTGCTTGGTTGCGTCGAGCGCTTCCTGACGGAACAGCGAATCAGTCATGGGTCGCTACCGGTCGAATCGAATGGAGGGAAACGGAATCACGCATGGTCAACCCGCCGGGCGGCATGCAATCGTCGCGACGTCCGCTTCGCCGAGCGTGCCGAGCGCGGCCGACAGCTGCAGCCGCGCGCGCAGAAAGCGATAGCGCGCGTCAGCGAGATCGCGGATCGCCTCGAAGTAGCGCTGCTGCGCGTTGAGTTCGTCGATCTGCGTGCGCAGCCCGACCTCGCGGCCCAGATGCGTCGACTTCACCTTGCTGTCGGCCGATGCGAGCGCACGCTCGCGCGCGCGCATCAGCGCGGCGCCGTTCGTGATGCCGAGATAGGCGGTGCGCGCGCGCTCGCGTGCCTTGCGGCGTGCGTCCTCAAGCAGGTCCCGCGACTGTTCGCGCCGGCGATACGCGTCGCGCGCCGTCGATAGCTGGCCGCCGCCCGCGAACAGCGGAATCGTGACCGTCACGCCAATCACCGACGAACGGGTCTTCGACGTCGTGCCGAACAGCGAATCGAGCCCGTTTTCGTCGGCGCCGCGGCTCCAGTTCGTGCCGTAGCTCGCCTGCAGGTTGACGACCGGCAGGTTCGCGCCGGCCGCGGCGACGATGTCGGCCTGTGCCTGCGCGGCCTGCTGCTCGGCGATGCGCACCTCGACGTTCTCGCGCGCGGCTTCGTCCATCGCGGTCGCGAGATCGACGGGCGGCGCCTGCGGCGTGCACTGCCATGCGACCGGCGCGAGCGTGTCGGCCGCGAGGCCCGTGAGCCGCCGCAGCGTGCCGCTTGCGATCTCGAGATCGTTCTGCGCGCTGACCTTGCGCGCGAGCGCGTCGTCGAGGTTCGCGCGCGCCTCGTCGACGTCGGTGCGCGTGCCGTCGCCGATCCGCAGCGCCGCCTGCGCCTGGTCGAGCTGCCGCTGGAACGCCTGCCGCGCGGATTCGGCGGCCTGCAGCACTTCGCCGCCATACAGCACGTCGAAGTACGCGTCCGACACGTCCGCGATCAGCGTCTGCCGCGCCTTCTCGAATTCGACGTCCGCCTGGTCGGCAAGCGCACTGCCGCGCCGGAAATCGGCGATTCGCGACAGGTCGAAGATCGGCTGCGTGACGCTGGCCGACACGCTGTGGCGGCGCACGGCGGCCGCGTACGACGCGGTCGGTTGATCCTGTTTCGTGTAGTTGCCGTCGATCTGCGCGCGCGGCAGCATGCCCGAGAGCCCCTGCCAGCGCTTCTCGCGGCCCGCGAGCCGCGCATTGCGCGCGGCCGCGATGCCGGCGTCGACCCGCCACGCGGCATCAACCGCGTCGAGCAGGTCCGCAGCGTGCGCCGGCCAACCGGCGCCGAGCGCCGCGAAAACGACCATCAGCCGGAACAATCGTATGGAAATCATCTGCCTGAACGCACCGCGGTCCGGCCTGGTGCGTGTCGCAACGGCCGTGTTGCCTCGAAAGCAGAAGATTGTTCAGCAACGGATAACGGCGGGATATCGCCGATCGTCCAAATTCGGCGGCGAGCGCCCGGCGTGCGCGCGACGCGAAGGGGCGGCCGCGCGGCGACACTGCGGCAGAGCGGATAAGCGCGCGGCGGTCGCGCGCGAGTGGGGCGGGCCGGGGAGCGCTAGAAAGAGCGGCGCCGCGTCAGCGCCAGCCGCTGGCGACCCGGCCCATCGCGTCGAGCCCGATGTCGAACAGCCGCCCGAAGAACGGCACCATGTTCGGCACCATCAGCTGCACGAGCAGCAGGCCGACCAGCATCGTGACCGGGAAGCCGACCTGGAAGATGCCGATCTGCGGCGCCGCGCGGTTCAGGATGCCGAGCGCGAGGTTTGCGATCAGCAGCGCCGCGACGACCGGCAGCGCGAGCAGCAGCCCCATCTGGAACACCGTCACGCCGAACGCGGCGAGCGTGCGCCAGCCGGGTGCGTGCAGCAGGTCGGCCGACACCGGCAGCGACTGGAACGACGCGGCGAGCGCGGCCAGCACCTGCAGGTGGCCGTCGAATGCGAGGAACGCGAGGATCGCGACCGCGTTCAGGAAGCGGCCCATCACCGGCGTCGCGCCGCTCGCGTGCGGATCGAAGAAGGTCGCGAAGCCGAGGCCCATCGACAGCCCGATCACGTCGCCGGCGGCCTCGACCGCGGCGAACACGACCTGCATCGCGAAACCCATCGCCGCGCCGATCAGGAACTGCGTGACGACGATCCAGATCCCCTGCGCGGAAAACACGGTGACGGCCGGCATCGCGCCGAGCGTCGGCGCGACGATCAGCGCCATGAACGCGGCGAGCCCGATCTTCACGCGGGCGGGCACCGACGCGTGGCCCGACACCGGCGCGGTCGCGACCAGCGCGAGCATCCGCACGAACGGCCACAGGAACGCCGTGAGCCATCCGTTGAGCTGCGCGTAGGTGACCGAGAACATCGCCGGAGTCGCGAAGCGCCCGCCGCTCAGCCCGCGCCGAGCGTCGCGACGTGCAGCAGGGTCTGCCGCAGGTAGTCGAGCATCGTCGTCAGCATCCACGGCCCGGCGATCACGAGCGTCGCGACGACCGCGAGCAGCTTCGGGATGAACGACAGCGTCGTTTCGTTGATCTGCGTCGCGGCCTGGAACAGGCTCACGACGAGGCCGACCGCGAGCGCGACCAGCAGCAGCGGCGCGGCGAGCAGCAGGCCGACCATCATCGCCTGGTGGGCGAGCGACATCACTTGTTCGGGGGTCATCGGATCCTCCGCGGAATCAGGTGAAGCTCTGCGCGAGCGAGCCGATCAGCAGCTGCCAGCCGTCGACGAGCACGAACAGCATCAGCTTGAACGGCAGCGACACGGTGGCCGGCGACACCATCATCATCCCCATCGACATCAGCACGCTCGCGACGACCATGTCGATGATCAGGAACGGGATGAAGATCGTGAAGCCGATCTGGAAGCCCGTCTTCAGCTCGCTCGTGACGAACGCGGGCACGAGCAGCGACAGCGGCACGTCTTCCGGGCCCTGCATCGGCGCGGCCTTCGAGATCTTCGCGAACAGCGCGAGATCGGTCTCGCGGGTCTGCTTCAGCATGAAGGTCTTGAACGGCGCGACGCCGCGCTGCACGGCCTGCTCCATCGGCACGCTGCCGTCGGAGAACGGCTTGTAGCCGTCGCTGTAGGCCTTGTCCAGCACCGGTGACATCACGAAGAAGGTGAGGAACATCGCGAGGCCGACGAGCACCTGGTTCGGCGGCGTCGACGTCGTGCCGAGCGCCTGCCGCAGCAGCGACAGCACGATGATGATGCGCGTGAAGCTCGTCATCATCAGCAGCATCGCCGGCAGGAACGACAGCATCGTGAGCAGCAGCATCGTCTGCACGCTCAGCGAGTAGGTCGTGCCGCCGTTCGGGCCGGGGGCCGCATTGAACGCGGGCAGGCCCGCCGCCTGTGCGCACGCGAGCGCGGGGACGAGGCCGAGGATCAGCGCGGGCGCGATGCGCGCCGCGTGGCGCAGGAAAACGTGTTTCATCGGAATGCGGTGAATGGAAGAGGGCGCGCCGGCCCGCGCGGGCCAACGCCGTCGCCGGTCACGGACGGTGCGAGGCAACTGGCCGCGACGCGTCCCGCAGCGGGACTTCCTTCGCGGCGAACGGGCCGACGGCGCGCCGGCATCTCAGCGGTCCTTGCCGCGCCCGAGGCGTTTCGCGGCCTCGCCCGCGAGGGCGTCGCGAAAGCGCGCCCCGAAGGAAGTGCCCGGGGGGTGCTGGCCGAACGTGCCGGGCAGCCCGCCGCCGGTGGATGGCGCGGACGCCGCGGACACGTCGCCCGGGGTGGCGGCACCGACGGCGGCGCTGCCGGCCGGCAGCGCATGCAGCAGCCGCACGTTGCCGGGCGCGACGCCGAGCACGAGCCACGTGTCGCCGATCTCGACGATCGTCGCGCTTTCCTTCGCGCCGACCGCGACGCTCGACACGACCTTCAGCGGGCCGCCGCGCCGCGCGGGCTGGAAGCCGAAACGGCGCGCGAGCCACGCGCAGCCGAACACGAGGCCGATCACGACCGCGAGCCCGACGAGCGTCTGCAGCACCGCGCCGAAGCCGAGCGACGGCGCGGCCGAGCCGACCACGACACCCGACGCGATCGCGTCCGCGTGATTCACCGCGTTCATGTCGGCGGCAACCGCCATGCCGGCGTGAAGCGACGCGGCGGCTAGTGCGGCGGCCAGCGCGACAGCCGCCGCTCGCCCCGAACGGAGCGGCCGCCGGCCCGGCATCGCGAATTTCATCGGTTCAGCTTCCGGATGCGTTCGGACGGCGTGATGATGTCCGTCAGGCGGATGCCGAACTTGTCGTTGACGACCACCACCTCGCCCTGCGCGATCAGGCAGCCGTTGACGAGCACGTCCATCGGCTCGCCGGCCATGCCGTCCAGCTCGACCACCGAGCCCTGCGCGAGCTGCAGCAGGTTGCGGATCGCGATCTTCGTGCGGCCGAGCTCCACGGTCATCTTGACCGGGATGTCGAGGATCATCTCGATGTCGTTGTGCGTCGAGTTCGCCGCGGCCTTCGACAGCGGCTGGAACACGCCGGCGCTCGTCGCGCCCGGCTGCACCGGCTGCTGGTTCTGCTCGGCGAGCGCGGCCGCCCAGTCGTCGATGCCGGGGTCGGCTTCGGCCTGCGTTGCGGCCGTTTCCGCCAACGCGGCGTCGGCAAGCGCCTGCGCGTCGAGTTCGGGCGTCGGGTTCAGCTCACTCATATCCACCTTCCTTCATCGTGTCGCCCGCGCTGATCATCTTCTGCACGCGCAACGCATATTGACCATTGAAAATCCCGTAACCGCATTCCATCACCGGCACGCCGTCGACCTTCGCGGTGATCGTGTCGCCGATCTCGAGCGGCAGCACGTCGCCCGCGCGCAGGTTGAGCAGCTTCTCGAACGTCGTCGGGACCTCGGCGAGATCCGCGGTCAGTTCGACCTCGGCCGCCTGCACCTGCTGCGACAGCACGCGCACCCAGCGGCGGTCGACTTCGAGCGCCTCGCCCTGGATCGGCGAGCTCAGCACGTCGCGGATCGGCTCGACCATCGAGTACGGCATGCAGATGTGCAGCGTGCCGCCCGTCGGCCCGAACTCGATCGAGAACTGCGTGACGATCACGATCTCGTTCGGCGTCGCGACGTTCGCGAACTGCGTGTGCATCTCCGAGCGCACGAACTCGAACTGCAGCGGCCGCACGCTCTTCCACGCGGTCGTGTAATGCTCGAACACGAGGTTCAGCAGCTTGCCGATGATGCGCTGCTCGGTCGCGGTGAAGTCGCGCCCCTCGACGCGCGTATGAAAGCGCCCGTCGCCGCCGAACAGGTTGTCGACGACGAAGAACACGAGGTTCGGGTCGAACACGAACAGCGACGTGCCGCGCAGCGGTTTCACGTGCACGAGGTTCAGGTTCGTCGGGATCGGCAGGTTGCGGGTGAACTCGCTGTACTTCTGCACCTTCACCTGGCTCACGGAGATTTCCGCCGTGCGCCGCATGAAGTTGAAGATGCCGATCCTGAGCAGGCGCGCGAAGCGGTCGTTGATGATCTCGAGGCCGGGCATCCGGCCGCGGACGATCCGCTCCTGCGTCGCGAGGTTGTAAGGGCGGACGCCCGACGTGTCGCGCTGCTCGTCGATCGCGTCGGCTTCGCCCGTGACGCCCTTGAGGAGGGCATCGACCTCCTCCTGGGACATGAATTCTTCGTGGCCCATGCGCGCTCCTTTCGCGGCCGCGTTACTGGACGACGAAGTCGGTAAACAGCACGTCGTCGACCTTCGCGCGCTGGTTGCCCGGCTGGGTCGGCTGCTCGATCAGGTCCTTCAGCTCGTTGGCGACCGCGCGTTTGCCGTCGGGCGTCGCGAGCTCCTCGGGATGCTTGTTCGACAGCGCGAGCAGGATCCGGCTGCGGATTTCCGGCATCCGCGCGGTCAGCTGCTCCTGCGCCTTCGGGTCGGTGAGCTTCAGCGACAGGCCGACGCGCAGGTAGTGCTGGACGCCGTCGTCCGACTGCAGGTTCACGGTGAGCACCTCGAGCGGGAAGAACACCGGCGCGGCGAGCGGCGCCGGCTCGCTGCTGGCGGCCGCGTGGCCGACGCCTTCCTTGCTCAGGAACACGTACATGCCGCCCGCGGCGGCAGCCGCCGCGCCGAGTGCGATGACGGCAATGAGCGCGATGCGCTTCAGCTTGCCGGACGAGGCCGGTTTGTCGGCGGGCGGATTTGCGGTCGTGGAGGCCATGTGAATGCGTGCGTGATGTCTCGTAGCATGCATTGTTCGGCATCCGGCCCGACACCGATGGGCGGAAAAGAGGGGGGATTTGCGGCTATCTCAGCCGATTGTCGGGTGGGTGGAGGCGGGATGAAGGGAACGGGGTGCGCGGGGCGGCCCGCAGGAGGCGGAATCGGGGTGGTCCGGGGAGCGGGCTGGCGTGGCCCGGGGTCTCGGCCGGCGCCGCGGCGAACGCATCGCTCCCGGGCACCGCGGCCGCGGCGAGCGTACGGTCTGCACGCCAAGCGCCCCGACGCGGACGCCAGCCGTGGCGCGCACCGTTCGCACGCGCCGGTTGCCGCTCAGATCGGCAGCAGCGTCAGCAGCGGAGCAAGCAGCACCATCGCGACGCCCGCGATCATCATCGTGAGGCTCGACACGACGCCTTCCTCGCTGCCGATCTCGCGCGCCTTCGCGGTGCCGACGCCGTGCGCGGCCGCGCCGAACAGCGCGCCCCGCGCGAGCCGCGTGCGCAGCGGCACGAGTGCAAGCACGATCTCGCCGAGCAGCATCCCGCAGATGCCGGTCGCGATCACGAACAGCGCGGTCAGGTCCTTCGGCGCGTGGATCTTGTCGGAGACCGCCAGCGCGAACGGCGTGGACACCGAACGCGTCATCAGCGAACGCTGCAGCTCCGGCGACAGGTGCAGCAGCTTCGCGAGCAGCAGAGAGCCGCAGACCCCGGCGGCAATCCCGACCGCGACGCCGACCGACAGCGACAGCCAGTGCCGGCGGATCAGGTCGCGGTAATCGTAGATCGGCACCGCGAACGCGATCGTCGCCGGGCCGAGCAGCCACATCAGCCAGCGCGTGTCGCGGAAGTACACCGAATACGGGATGCCCGTCAGCGCGACGAGCGCGACCAGCACGCCGGGCACGAACACGAGCGGCGAGAACAGCAGCGTCTTCTTGTACGCGTAGAGCCGCTTCGACGCGAAATACAGCGCGACCGTCAGCACGAAGCAGCCGACGGAGATCGCGGCATTCACCTGATCGGCAGACAGGTTCGACAGCGGGGCAAACATGACGGACTCCAGGGAGGCGGTTCCGCTCAGCCGCGCACGCGGCGGCGTTCGGCGACCACGCGCTGCACGGCGACGCGGCGCTCGAGCTTCGCGGCCAGGTCGACGGCGACGGCCACCGCGACCATCACGAACGCGGTGCCCGCGACGACGACGAGCGCGAGCCGCCAGCCGTCCTCGCGGAACAGCCCGCCGTACTGGACGGCGGCGACCGCCGCCGGCACGAAGAACAGCAGCATGTCGGACAGCAGCCAGTTCGCGCCGTCCTTCACCCACGCAGGCGCGACGCCGCCGGAAAACAGCAGCACGAGCAGCACCGCGAGGCCGATCACGCCGGACGGGATTGGCAGCCCGACCGCGCGCACGGCCCAGTCGACGGCCATCCACAGCGCGCCGAGCGCGGCGGCCTGCAGCGCGATCCGTCCGGTGTGCGCGACACCGGTCGGGACGGCAGGGACGGCGGGCCGGGCGGCGGCAACGGCGATCGACTTGTTCATGGCGGGCTCCCATACAGATATTTCTTCAATGGCGCAAGTATAGAATTCCCTCATCCATAAATAAAATGACTTGTCTCTATCCTTGTCATTCCATATCGGAATTCACTGACCGTTGCACCAATTTGGGGAGGCGTCGATGGAATTGCGCGCGCTGCGGTATTTCGTCGAGGTGGTCCGCCAGCAGAGCTTCACCGCGGCGGCCGACCGGCTGTTCGTGACCCAGCCGACCATCAGCAAGATGGTGAAGGCGCTCGAGGACGAGATCGGTTCGCCGCTGTTGCTGCGCGACGGCCGGCAGATGGTGCTGACCGACGCGGGGCGGATCGTGTTCCAGCGCGGGCAGGAGGTGCTCGCCGCGCAGGCGCAGCTGCAGTCGGAGCTGAACGACCTCGGCACGCTCGGCCGCGGCGAGCTGACGATCGGCATCCCGCCGCTCGGCGGGTCGCTGTTCACGCCGATCATCGCCGCGTACAAGCAGCGCTATCCGAACATCGAGCTGAAGCTGTTCGAGCAGGGCGCGCGGATGATCGAGGCGGCGTTGACGTCGGGCGAGCTGGAGCTCGGCGGATTGCTGGAGCCCGTCGATCCCGCCGTGTTCGACCGGCTGCCGATGGTGCGCGCGCCGCTGTGGCTCGTCGCGCCGCGCGAGTCGCGCTGGGAGGACCATACGGCCGTGCCGCTCGCGGACCTCGCGCGCGAGTCGTTCGTGTTCTACGCGGAGAGCCTCGCGCTGCACGACGCGGTGCTCGACGCATGCCGCCAGGTCGGCTTCACGCCGTCGATCGTGAGCCGCAGCGGCCACTGGGATTTCATGGCCGCGCTCGTGCACGCGGGCGTGGGCATCGCGCTGCTGCCCGAGCCGTACTGCCGGCGCCTGGACGCAGGGCAGTTCACGTGCCGGCCGATCGTCGAGCCGGAAATCACGTGGGCGATCGCGCTCGGGTGGCTGAAGAAGGGCTACCTGTCGCACGCGGCGCGCGCGTGGCTCGAGGTCGCGCGCGCGACGCTGCCGATCGCGCCCGGCGACGATCTCGCGTTCGGCGGGTTGCGGGCGAGGGAGTGACGTCGAGCGCGGCGCGCGATCAGACGTGCTGGATGGGGCCCGGATATTGGGCGACGGTACGGTCGTGTGTGACCAGCGTGACCCCTTCCGAAATCGCCTGCGCGATCAGCAGGCGATCGAACGGGTCGCGATGAACCAGCGGCAACTGCTCGACCGCGAGGACGTGTGTGCTCGTGATCGGCAGCTCCACGTAGCCGGCGTCGAGCAGATTGCGTCGAAGCACATGCGGCTCGACCTGGAAATCATCTCGATCCAGCCCACGCTTGATGACGATCTCCCAGAGACTCGCCACGCTGAAGAGCGGGGTATGGGCGGAATCCTCGATGAGCGCGCGGGCGCGGCTTGGCAGTTCCGCCGCATCGGCGGCGGCCCAGAGGATCAAATGGGTGTCGAGCAGCAGTTTCACGCGTCGCCCTCGAACAGTTTCCGGATGTCGTCCCCGCCCATCGAGTCGAAATCGTCCGGAACGCGGATCTGCCCCTTCATGAAGCCGATCCGGCTCGGCGGAGCCGGTTCCCGCGTATCGATCGGCACGACCTTGACGAGCGGCTTGCCGGCTTTAGCGATCACGAACGGTTCGCCGGCATGGACGGCTTCGTCGATCAGGCGCGACAGGTTCGTCTTCGCATCATGCATGTTGTAGGTCTGCATCGCATCCCTCCAATAAACTAAGTTTAAAAACCATTCAGACTTAGTTTAATTGAGCAATGCGAGCGGCGCAATCGTCCGAAAGACATAGGACACGCGCCGCTGCGCCATGCCGTCATCAATGCCCCATGGCCGGCCCCGCGCCCTTCCTCGGCTTGGTGATCCACACGAGCGCAGCAAGCGCGACGAACATGACCGCCGACAGGTAGAAGAAGTCGTTGGTCGCCATCATGAAGCCTTGCTGCGTGACGATCTGGTTGAGCTGCGCATTCGACATCTGGCCCGCGACACCGAGCTGCGCGAGCGCGCCCTGGTAGTCGACCGTGCTCTGCGCATAGACGCTCACCGATTCCGACAGCCGCGCATGGTGGTAGATCGCGTCGTTCTCCCAGAACGTCGAGCTGGCCGCGGTGCCGATCGCGCCGGACAGCGTGCGCAGGAAGTTCGACAGCCCGGACGCGCTCGCGAGCCGCTCGTCGGGGACGCTCGACAGCGTGATCGTCGTCATCGGCACGAAGAAGCACGCGACGCCGATCCCCTGCACGAGCCGCGGCAGGATCACGTGGTTGAACGGCACGTCGAGCGTGAACGTCGAGTTCCAGATCGACACGCCCGCGAACACGCAGAACGCGAAGCTCGCGACCATCCGCAGGTCGAGCCGGTGCATGTTGCGGCCGATCAGCGGCGACAGCACGAGCGCGAGCAGCCCGACCGGCGCGGTCGCGAGGCCGGCCTTGCCGGCCGTGTAGCCCATCACCGTCTGCAGCCACAGCGGGAAGATCACGACCGAGCCGAAGAACGCCATGAAGCCGAACGAGATGATCATCGCGCCGAGCGCGAAGTTGCGATCCCTGAAGAGCGTGAGGTCGACCACCGGCTCCTTCTCGGTCGCCTCCCACACGAGCATGAACGCGAGCGACACGACCGCGATCAGCGCGAGCGCGACGATGAAGCTCGAATTGAACCAGTCGCGGTCCTTGCCGAGGTCGAGCATCATCTGCAGGCACGACACGCCGATCACGAGCAGCGCGAGGCCGACCGCGTCGATCCGCTGCTTCGTCGTCTTCGTCTCGCGGCCGCGCAGCAGGAAGTACGCGCAGGTCGCCGAGAACACGCCGATCGGCAGGTTGATGTAGAAGATCCACGGCCACGTGTAGTTGTCGCTGATCCAGCCGCCCAGCAGCGGACCGAAGATCGGCGCGACGATCACCGTCATCGCCCATAGCCCGAGCGCGAGCCCGCGCTTCGCGGGCGGATAGCTGCGCATCAGGATCGTCTGCGACAGCGGCACCATCGGCCCCGACACGAGCCCCTGCAGCAGACGGAACGCGATCAGCGTCTCGAAGTTGGTCGCGAGGCCGCACAGCGCGGACGCGATCGTGAACGCGAGCACCGACAGCGTGAACAGGCGCACCTCGCCGACCCGCCGCGCGAGCCAGCCGGTAAGCGGCACCGCGATCGCGGAGGCGACCGAGTACGACGAGATCACCCACGTGCCTTCGCTCGTCGCGACGCCGAGACTGCCCGAAATCGTCGGCACGGCGACGTTCGCGATCGACGTGTCGAGCACTTCCATGAAGGTGCCGAGCGCGAGCCCGACGGTGAGCAGCGCGAGGGCGCCGCCGGTCAGCGGCGCCGGTTCGGCGGCGGGGGACGCGGGCGAGCCCGCGGAAGCCGTGGTGGCGGACATCGGAATCTCCTAGGTGCGGCGGCGCACACGACGCGCGCGCACGGCGTGCCGGATCGCGATGCAGCACGATCCGGCCTGGGGCAGCGGGGAACGCGGGAAGGTGGGCGTATGACGCGTCATCTTCTGCCCAGACAGATAAATAAGTGCATGTTTAACCTGAACATTGGCGGCTCGCACGGCATCAGCAGTCCGGCGCGCCGGACGACCCGCACGCGAGCGTGCCGGGGCTGTTCGCGATGAAGCGTTGCAGCAGGCCGGTGAGCATCGCGAGTTCGTCGGCCGAGAAGCCAGCGAGCTGCGCGTTCAGCGCGGTCGCGATCAGCGACGGCAGCGCGCGGGCGGCTTCGGCGCCGCGCTCGGTCAGCGACAGCTCGATCACGCGGCGGTCCTGCTCGCTGCGCGCGCGCGCGATGAAGCCCTTGCGTTCGAGACGGTCGAGCAGCCGCGTCATCGAGCCGCTGTCGTACGACATCTTGCGCGACAGCTCGAACGGCGTGCGCGCATAGCCGCGCGACAGCAGCATGATCACGCCGATCTGCTGCGCGGTCAGGTCGAGCGGCTCGAGCGCACGGTCCATCCGCTCGACGAGTGCCTGGCGTGCCTTCGTCAGGTAGTAGCCGAGACTCGTTTCCAGCTCGATGTTGTCGGGATCGTAGAGGCCGCCGTTCATTCGATTGCGCGCACAGCAACAGTGCTTTGACGGAAAAACGCGCCCAGTATCTTGAAAATTAATTGCATAGTCAATATTATTTCAGGCAACCAGTTACGACGTGCGACTTGCACTGCCGGAGACGATGTTCTGACCCGCTTTCGCCCGCGCTGCCGGGCACCCGAGGATGTTCGCGATGCTGTTCCTGAAAAATGCCGCCGGCGCCGTGCGCCGCACCCTGACCGATACCGCTCACCATGTGTTCTCCGGGCCGCACCGCGGCTGGAAGATCGCGCTGTACGTGACGATGCTGGTCGTGCCGGGCGGCTCGTTCGCGGCGCTCGGAATCGCGTGGTTCGATCAGCGGCGGCAGCGCAATGCGAAGGGCGCGCGGGGCAGCAAGCGCAGCGCAGCCGCGACGGAGCCGTCGTCATGGCGCCCGGCCGGCGCCGTCGAACCCGTGCCGGTGCGCTGCCACTGACGCACACCCGATCCTCCCCGCGCCTGAACGATACACGGCACAAGCGCCGCGCATCGGACGCATGGTTCGGACGCACGCATTGCCCCGCCGGCTGCCCGCCGCGCAACGTCATCGAGCGGCAGCGACCGCCGGTGGGCGACCATACCCGTCCTGTCTGCCGCAAGCGATCCGTAATGCCTGGTAAACCGGCGCCCCGCGCCGGTAACACATTCCCGACACCACGCACCGTACCCTAATGGGTGCGCGGCTTTCCCGCCGTCAGTTACCATTTGTCCGCCTGCGGCATCCCGGCCGCATCGCGCGCCCGTCCGCCGGACCGCGCCCAGACAGGAATCACGCCATGCCGTACGCCCCATCCCCGCGCGCCCGTCGCCCGCTCGCCGCCGCCGTCGCCTTCGCGACGGCCGTGCTGCTTGCCGGCTGCGCCGTCGGGCCCGACTATCATCGCCCGGACACGCCGATGCCCGCCGCGTTCAAGGAAGCGCCCGCCGGCTGGAAGGTCGCGCAGCCGGCCGATCATGCGGACCGCGGCGCGTGGTGGACCGTCTACGACGATCCGCAGCTGAATGCGCTGATCGACAAGCTCAACGCGTCGAACCAGACCATCGCGCAATCGGCGGCCGCGTACCGGCAGGCGCGCGCGCTCGTGACCGAGGCGCGCGCCGCGTATTTCCCGACCGTCGGCCTCACCGCGTCCGGGTCGCGCGCCCGCACGCCGCGCACGACGCTGTCGTCCGGCTCGTCGTCGAGCTTCGGCAGCGGCAGCTCCGGATCGATCAGCAACAGCTACAGCGTCGGCCTGGACGCATCGTGGGAGCCCGACCTGTGGGGCAAGGTGAGCCGCAACGTCAGCGCGCAGCGCGCGGGCCAGGCGGCGGCCGCCGCCGATCTCGCGAACGCGCGGCTGTCGCAGCAGGCGACGCTCGCGCAGACCTACTTCCAGCTCCGCGAGTCCGACGCGCTGCAAAAGCTGCTGGACGATACCGTCGCGTCGTACGTGCGCTCGCTGCAGCTCACGCAGAACCAGTATGCGCAGGGCGTCGCCGCGCGCGCGGACGTGATCCAGGCGCAGACGCAGCTGCAAAGCGCGCAGGCGGCTGCGATCGACAACGGCGTCGCGCGTGCGCAGTTCGAGCACGCGATCGCGACGCTGATCGGCGAGCCGGCGTCGACGTTTTCGCTGCCGCCGATGCCGCTCACCGCCGAACCGCCTGTCACGCCGGTCGACGTGCCGTCGACGCTGCTCGAGCGGCGGCCCGACATCGCGGCGGCCGAACGGCGCGCGGCGGCGGCCAACGAGCAGATCGGCGTCGCGATCTCGGCGTTCTTCCCGACGCTCACGCTGTCCGCGACGGGCGGCGTGGAGAGCTCGGTGTGGTCGCAGCTGTTCACGCTGCCGGCGCGCTTCTGGACGGTCGGCCCGCAGCTCGCGGCGACGCTGTTCGACGCCGGCCTGCGCGCCGCGCAGACCGATGCCGCGCGCGCGACCTACGACCAGGACGTCGCCGCGTACCGGCTCGCCGTGCTCACCGCATTCCAGGACGTCGAGGACAACCTCGCATCGCAGCGCATCCTCTCGCAGGAAATCGACGTGCAGCGGCAGGCAGTCGACAGCGCGGAGCACGCGCTCGCGATCGTCACGAACCAGTACAAGGCCGGCACGGTCGGCTACCTGAACGTGCTGGTCGCGCAGACGACTGCGTTCACCGCGCAGCAGAAGCTAGCGACGATCTCGGGGCAGCGCATGGTGTCGTCGGTCGGGCTCGTGAAGGCGCTCGGCGGCGGCTGGAACGTATCGCAGATGGCGCGCGAGACGGGCAGCGCGGCCGCGCCCGCGCCGGCGAGCGGGGCCTCGGCGGCTCCGGCCGGCGGCGCACCCGACACGGCGGCGCCGCTCGCGCAGAAGTGATGTGACGTGCAGCGCGCGTCAGCGCGCCGCGTCTCCACCGAAGATCAGCGACACCTCGCCGTTGCCGATCGGGTGACCGAGCAGGTTCAGCAGCCCGGCGAGGTTCGCCTGCTGCTCGGGCGCCGCATGCGCGGTGCCGCGGAACGATCCGCCGCCTGAGCCGAACGCGCCGTGGCCGTCGAGGAACAGCGGCCCCTTCGTCGTCGCGAGGTCGAGATCCGCGCCGGCGCCCTTCGCCTGCAACACCGCGCGGTACGAGCCGAGCGGCTTCACGCGCGACACGCGCGAACTCATTTCATCGATCGTCACCGTCAGCTGGCCGAACGCGTTGCTGCCGATCAGTCGCCAGTCGGTCCAGCCGAGCCGCACGTCGCCCTGCAGGTCGAGCGTGTTGAACGGCGTGCCGAGCCCCGCGAGCAGCGACGCGGGCACCGCCATCGCGCCCGCGGACAGCACCGCGCCGCGCCACGTCGCATCGAGCGTGACCGGCTCGGGCATCGCCTCGGTCTGCCGCATCTGCATCTGCACGCGCCCGGTCAGCAACGGCCAGAAGCGCGTCGTCCATTCGACCCGTCCCGGCAGCAGTGTCGCGGCGCTGCGATCGGCGCCCGGCGCGAGCATCAGCGTGCCCGAGCCGTGCCACACCGAGCCGTCCGGATCGACCAGATTCACATGCCCGCCCGTCGCGCGCGCGAACTGCGGCGCGATCCACGCGGCCGGCGCGAGTGCGGCCAGCGTGATCGCGCTCGCGAGCCCGCCCGCCGCGAGCCACGGCAACGCGGCGACGAACCGCTTCGACCACGGCCTCATCGACTGGCCACCGCTTGCGTCATCCGCTGCGTCATTTCTGCGTCGCCGGTTGCATCACGGCCGACAGGTCGACCTGGCCGTCTGCCTTAAGTGCGGTCACGTGCGCCTCGCCGACCTGCACCTTGAACTGCTTGCGCGCGTCGTCGAGCCATTGGGTCCACGCCGGGAACGCGACGTTCTTCATCTGGATCTGCACGCCGGTGCCGATCACCTGGGTTTGCGGCGCCGGCAGCCCGTGGTCGGACAGCGACGCCGTCAGCGCATCCTTCAGCGCCGCGCCGGTCGGCGCAACGCCTTGCGCGGCGGCTGTAAGCGAGCGCGCCTCGTTCGCCTGCGCGGTCATCTTCGCGAGTTCGCCGCGCATCGTCGGCAATGCGCGCGTGATCCGCGCGCGGCCTTCCTGCGCGGGCGACCACAGCACCGAATATGCGATCGCGACGGCCAGCACGGTGCCGCCCCAGCCGAGCAACGTCTTTTCCCGCGGCGTGCGCTCCCCCCAGAATTGCGTGAGGGTCTGGTTCAGTTCTGCCTTCATGAGCGGCTCCGGATCGTCCATTTGCCCGTGCTGCTGTCGACTTCGCCGGCGAGCCCGTTGCGTGCGAGGCGCTGCGTGAAGTCCGGATCGACCGTCACGCCGGGCTTGAAGCCGACGTCGAGCCGCCGGTCGTGATAATCGAGCGACGCGATGCCGTTCAGCGGCAATGCGCCCATCGAGCGCGACAGCCCGCTGGCGAGCGCGAGGAAATCGTTCGGCGACAGCTCGCCGGCCGCGAGCCGCAGCTGGTCGAGCTGGCGCTGCATTTGCGCGGGCGGATCGAGCACCGTCGTGGTCTTCGGGAACGCGGTCAGCAGCGTTTCGGTGATCTGCGCGGAGAGTGCATCGCGCTCGCGCGACAGCTTCCACCAGTGCAGGTTGATCCCGACCACCGCGACTACGAGCGTTGCCGCGACAAGTGCGATCGGCACGCGCAGACGCTTCAGCGTCGCACGGTCGAAGCGCCACGGCTGCGACTCGAACTCGAACTGGCACAGATCGAAGCGCTCGGCGAGCGCGCGGCGCGCGAATGCGTCGAACGGCAGCGACACCGCGCCCGGCAGCAGGGCCGCGCCCGCTGCATCGGCGTCGGTGCGCTTGACCGACGCGAGCCGCGGCTCCGCGCCCGGCTCGCCGAGCTCGTACAGTTCGACCGGTGCGCCGCCTGCGAGCGCGGCGAGCGTGCCGGACGCGCGCTGTGCGGGGGCCGCAAAGCCTTCGCCGAGCGGGCCGCGCGCCACCGCGAGTTCGAGGCGCGGCGCAACGGCCGCACCCGGTTGTGCACCGGCCTCGACGAGCACGGGCTCGACCGACGTCGCGACGCCGAGCACCGCGGCCACCGCGGTCGGGCGCGGCGGCGCTACCGGGTCGGCTGCATCGGCCGCAGCGGCTTCACCGTCGGCCCCCGGCGCGGGATCGGCCGTGGCAGACGCGAGCGGTGCAGGCAGGCAGCGCATCGCGGGCACCGCACGCAGGTGCCGGTGGCCGGCCGCAGTGAACGCGTCGCAGATCGTGCGGAACCACGCGCGATCGACGACCGCGAGCACGCGTCGCCCGTCGGGCAGCGCGGCCGGGTCGACCGCGATATGGCAGCCCTGCGGATCCTGGATCAGCTGGTCCTCGACGATGTTCGGCAGCGCCTGGCGCAGCTTCGGCCCCTTGAGCGGCGGCATGGTCGCGGCCAGCAGCAGCACGTCGCGCGCGGCGACGACCAGCAGCGTCGCGGCCGCGCGCGGCAGCAGCGTGAGCGCGGCACGTCCGGCGCGCTGCGTCTGGCCGGCCTTGTCGACGAGCATGAACGGCAGCTCGGGCCATTGCCATTCCTGCAACGGCACGGCGGGCTCGCGCGGCGGCAGTAAAACAATCAGCGTGCTCAAGGGCTCCTCTCCCGAATGGCGTCGTTATAGCTGGTCGCGGATGCGCACGACCCGCGTCGAGTGCGTGGTCGGATCACGATACACGAGCGAGGTGCGGTCGACCTCGGCGCGATCGTGCTGGATCCGGCCATGCACGATGAAATAGTTCGAATTGACGTCGATCTGGCTCGTGTCGAGCGTCACGTTCGGCGCGCCGGCGCCGCGCAGCGCGAGCGTCACGTCGCCGGTGTTGCGGAAAAATACCGTCTCGCGACGCGACACGAGCGCCTGCGCCGATGCCACGCTCATGCCCGGCACGAGTGCCGCGATCACCTCGGCGGGCGCGGTGTTCATGTTCACGGGCGTCGTCGTCGGCAGCACGGTGACGAACGGGCGCAGCCGCTCGACCATTTCCGGCGTCACGCCGTCGACGTCGAGCAGGCTGTCGACGCTCGTCATGATCAGCGGCGCGGGCCCGCGGTCGCTGTCGGCCAGGCCCGGTTCGTCGGTGAACGTCGCGCCCTGCGTGCCCGTGCCCGCTTCCGGCACGACGGGCGCGCCGCCGGCGCCGGGCAGCGTCGGCATCTGGAAGCGCGACGCCGAATGCATGAGGCCCGCGCGCACGTGCATCGCGATCCGCTTCGCGAACGCGCCGTCGTAGCCGAGCGTCGTCAGCAGGCGCTGGAACGCCTGGAGCTGCGCGGCATTCAGCTGCAGCACGCCGGGCGCGGGCGTCGACACGAGGTTGCGCAGGTTGAACTTCGCCTGCGCGTCCTCGATCGAGCCGGAGATGTAGGTGTCGTCGCCGCCGCTGCCGTCGGTGATGCCGATCTTGCCCATGAAGTCCGACAGCTTCGTCTTCGCGATCGGCACGCCCCAGATGCCGCCGAGATACGTGATGCCGGGCGCCGTGTCGCCTTCGGAACGCAGCACCATCCGCGTCCAGTCGAGCGCGCCACGCGACACCCACTGCGCCTGCGCGAGCACGCGCTGGTTCTCGATGCGGCGCACCTGCACCTGCTGGCGCCACAGCATCCCCGACACGAGGATCGCCGACAGCGCGACGACGAGCAGCGCGGTGATGATCGCGGCGCCGCGCTGGCGGCGCGTTCCGCTCCGGGCGCGCGCCGCGCGGGGAGCACCTGCGCAGACACCCGCACAGCCGGTATCCGCCGCGCGCGGGAAAGAGAGGGGCGAGGAACGGCGAAGCGCACGCATCGTCATTCCCCGACCAGGAAGATGCGCGTGACCGGCACGCGCAGCGACGTCGCGCCGATGCTGATCTGCAGCCCCGTCACCGCGCGCGGCGGCGGCGCGTTGCCGAGCTGCGGCACCTTCTGCGCGTCGTTGTTCTGCGCGAGCGCGTCGTCGGCCGCCTGCAGGTTCGTGGTCCAGCCGACGCGCGGCACGTAGACCTTCGCGTCGATCGCGCCGACCCCGCCCATCAGCGCCACCGCGCTCCAGCCGTCGACGCTGACGTTCTTCAGCGCGTCGCGCAGCAGGTTCGCATCGTCGAACGGCGGCGACGCGTAACGCACGACGCGGCCGCCCGCGATCCGGTAGCGGATCACCTGCAGCCGCGGCGCGGCGCCCGGCACGTCCAGTTCGCGGACGATCTGCAGCGTGTTGCCGGCGACACCGATCGCGGGCTGGCCCGCTTCGTCGTCGGTCGCCGCGCGGCGCGCGTCGATGCGCATCTGGTCGAACATCTGCGCGAAGATGCGCTCGTCCTCCATTGCGGACGCCACCTTGTCGCGGCCGCGCATGATCTGGTCGAGCCCGCGCCACGACAGCACGGCGACGACGGCCAGAATCGCGATCGCGATCATCAGCTCGATCAGCGTGAAGCCGCGCCCCGAAGGAAGTCCCCTTGGGGGGCGGGCCGAACGACGTCCCGCCGGATGACGCGCACGGTCGGGCGCGGCCTGCGGCCGGTTCCCGGTGCACGTGCCGTCGGCGCGACGGACGGCGTCAGAGCGAGCGATTGGTTTCATTCGCGACCACCGTGACCATCTGCGCGAGCACGCCGGAGCGCCCCGGCGAACTCACCGATACCTCGACGCGCCGGAACACCGGATTCGGCGTCGCGCTGACGCGCTGCGTGCAGACGAGCTGCACGTTGCCTTGCGAACAGTCGAAGCTTTGCTCGCCGATCTGCGGCCACGCGTGCGCGAGACGCAGTTGCGCGAGCGCATTGTCGGCGCTCCAGCCGGCCAGCAGCCGGCGATGCAGGTCCGATGCGCCGGTCGCCATCGTGCCGACTGCGCGGATCGACGCGCCGAGCGCGATCGCGATGATCGCGAGCGCCACCAGCACCTCGATCATCGTGAACGCGCGCGCAGCGCGAGAAGGGGAGAGCGGCCGGCGACGCATCGTCACTTCACCTCGTAGCGGCCGTTGCCGGTGCCGACGATCGTCGCGCTGCCGGCTGTCGAATGCAGCGTCACGCGCACCGGCGTGTCGATGCTCTCGGTGCCGAACACCACGCGCGATGCCTGCGTATCGGACCCCGGATAGTCGATGTCGGCGCCCGTGACGCCGCCGTCCCAGTCGCGCGGTCGCAGCAGGTCGTCGTGCAGCGTGCGCCAGCCGTCGGCGGTGCTCTCGTCGAAGCGGAAGCCGTGCGCGGTCGGCTGCCACGCGATCGGCCGCGCGCGCACCTGCGCTTCGTCGCCGGCGGTCTCGAACAGCAGCGCGAGCCGCTGCGCTTCTTCGCGCAGGTCGGTGCGCGGATTGCGCGTCAGCGACAGCGACGCGAGGGATACGAGCAGCCCGGCGATCACGAGCACGACGAGCATTTCGAGCAGCGTGAAGCCGGCCGCACGCGACGCCCGGAGGGGCGCAATATAACTTTGCGCCCCGGAGGAAGTGCCCTCGGGGTGCGCCCGGAGGGGCGCAATATAACTTTGCGCCCCGGAGGAAGTGCCCTCGGAGGACGCCCGACGGGCGTCCCCCGGGAACGCACCGGCGCGGCGCCCGAAGCGGAAGGTCGTGCGGCTGGCTTGCATGAACGGGCGTCGCGCGTGAGGGATCAGCGGCCGCTTACTGCCACGAACCGATGTCGGCGTCGTTGCCGTCGCCGCCTTCCTTGCCGTCCGCGCCGTAGCTGAACACGTCGATCTCGCCGTGCACGCCCGGGTTCAGGTACTTGTACGCGTTACCCCACGGATCGTTCGGCAGGCGCTCGAGATAGCCGCCGTCCTTCCAGTTGTTCGGGATCGGATCGGTGGACGGCTTCTGGATCAGCGCCTGCAGACCCTGGTCCTGCGACGGGTAGCGGCCGTTGTCGAGACGGTACAGCTTGAGCGCCTGCATGATCGTGCCGATGTCCTGCTTCGCGGCGATGCGGCGTGCCTCGTCCGGGCGGCTCATGATCTTCGGCACGATCAGCGCCGCGAGGATCCCGAGGATCGCGACCACCACCATGATCTCGATCAGCGTGAAACCGCGCTGACGGCGAACGGCCCCGTTGCGGCGAGTGATCCACGTTTGCATGACTGACTACCTCTTTCCAAAAAAAATCGTCGATTGAGTGACGCATCCGGTATCGCAGGACAACGACCTTACGGCACACTTCCGGCAGACCCGCACGCGGAGCACGCATTGTAAGGCGCGCATCGCCGAGGGCTTTCACCCAACGCAAATTTCACATACATCCGTACAATAGCCCGCATGAACGCGCTCTCGATCCGGATCCTTTCCCTCGCACTCTTCGCGGCGTTGTGCGCGACGGCCACCTACTGGGTCGTCACGCTGTCGGCCCGCGAAGCGCCGCTTCCCGCCGCCGCCGCGCGGCCGCCGATTCGCACCGAGGAGGCCGCGGCACTGTTCGGCGGCCAGCTCGAGCGCAATCCCGTGCAGGACATCCACCTGTTCGGGATCATCGCGCTCCAGCACGGCGCCGCCGCGATCGTCGGCGTCGGCGGCGAACCGCCGCGCGCGGTATCGCTCGGCGCCGAGGTCGCGCCAGGCGCGAAGCTCGCCGAAGTCCGCGACCGCTCGATCGTCGTCGACCGCAACGGCGCCCGCGCCGAAGTCCAGCTGCCGGCCAACACGCCGTCCCCCGCGATCTACGTGCGCTGAACGCGCGATTCCGGTGACGGCCGGCACGGCCGTCACTGCACCATGTTGTTCAGCTCGATGATCGGCAGCATCACCGCCAGCACGATCACGAGCACGATCCCCCCCATCGCGAGAATCAGCAGCGGCTCGAGCAGGCTCGTCAGGAACATCGTGCGGCGCTCGAGCTCGCGCGCCTCGCCGTCCGCCGCGCGGTCGAGCATCGTCGTCACGTCGCCCGTCGCCTCGCCCGAGCGGATCAGGTGCACGAGCACCGGCGGAAACGTCTTCACGTTGTTGAGCGCGCGCGACAGCGCCGAGCCTTCGCGCACGCGCACGATCGCGTCGTCGATGTTCGCGCGCATCGCGCGGTTCGACAGTGTTTCGCCGGCCGCCTGCAGCGCGCGCAGGATCGGCACGCCGGCCGCGGTGAGAATGCCGAGCGTGCTCGCGAAGCGCACCGTGTTGTAGCCGCGCACCAGCTTGCCGGCGAGCGGCGCGGTCAGCACCCAGCGGTCGAACGCGAGGCGCGGCCCGTCGCGCGACAGCGTCGCCCTGACGAACCAGACGACGAGCGCGACCGCGATCAGGATCGCCCACCACCAGTGCCGCACGAAATCCGACAGCGCCATCATCACGACCGTCAGGATCGGCAGCTGCTGTTTCGTGCTCGCGAACACGTTGACGACCTGCGGCACGACGTAGCTCAGCAGGAACGTGACGATGCCGAACGCGATCAGCGTGACGATCCCCGGATAGGTGAACGCGAGCAGGATCTTCTGCTTCAGCGCATTGCTCTGCTCGATGTAGTCGGCGAGGCGCGACAGCACGATGCCGAGCTTGCCCGTGTGCTCGCCCGCCGCGACGAGCGCGCGGTAGATCTCCGGGAAATCGCGCGGATGCTGCGCAAGCGCGTTCGCGAGCGAATGGCCGCCCAGCACCTCGGCGCGGATCGCAGCCATCAGTTCGCGGATGTAGTCGCGCTCGGCCTGCTCGGTGAGCACGCCGAGCGCCTCGTCGAGCGGCAGCCCGGCGATCAGCAGGCTCGCGAGCTGGCGCGTGAGGATCGCCTGTTCGCGCTGCGACAGCTTGCGGCCGAGCGCAAGGCGCTGGCCGCGCGCGCCGCGGGTCGCGCTGGCCGCCGGCTCGACGACGAGCGGCGTCAGCCCCTGCGTGCGCAGCTGGCCGCGCGCGGCGCGCGCGCTGTCGGCCTCGACGACGCCCTTTTGCGCATGACCCGCCGCATCGATCGCTTCGAAACGGAATGCCGGCATCGCGCTATGCGCCTCCCGTCACGCGCAACACTTCCTCGAGCGACGTTGCGCCGGCCGCGAGCCAGCGCTCCGCGTCGTCGCGCAGCGTGCGCATCCCTTGCGCGCGGCCCGCCGCGAGAATCTCCGCGTCGGCCGCGTTGCGGTGGATCAGCGTGCGGATCGGCTCGTCGACGATCAGCAGTTCGTATACGCCGCGCCGGCCCGCGTAGCCCGAATGCCCGCACCGGTCGCAGCCGACCGGATGCCAGACCGTGCGGCCTTCTTCATGCCGCTCTTCCTTGCAGACGGGGCAGAGCTGCCGCACGAGGCGCTGCGCGAGCACGCCGAGCAGCGACGACGCGAGCAGGTACGGCTCGACGCCCATGTCGGTCAGGCGCGTGACGGCCGATGCCGCGTCGTTGGTGTGCAGCGTCGCGAGCACGAGGTGGCCCGTCAGCGACGCCTGCACCGCGATCTGCGCGGTTTCGAGGTCGCGGATTTCGCCGATCATGATCACGTCCGGATCCTGGCGCAGGATCGAGCGCAGCGCGCGCGCGAACGTCATCCCGATCCGTTCGTTGACCTGCGTCTGGCCGATGCCGGACAGGTCGTATTCGATCGGATCCTCGACGGTCATGATGTTGGTCGTCGCCGTTTCCAGCCGCGACATCGACGCATACAGCGTCGTCGTCTTGCCCGAGCCGGTCGGGCCCGTCACGAGCACGATGCCGTGCGGGCGCGCGATCAGCTTGTCGAACTGGCCGAGCGTGTCGCGGCCCATCCCGAGCGCTTCGAGGTTCAACCGCTGCGCATCCTTTTCGAGCAGACGCAGCACCGCGCGCTCGCCATGCCCGGTCGGCAGCGTCGACACCCGCACGTCGACGGGCCGACCGCCGACGCGCAGCGTGATGCGGCCGTCCTGCGGCAAACGTTTCTCCGCGATGTCGAGCTGCGCCATGATCTTGATCCGCGAGATCAGCGCGCCGTGCAACGCCTTCTTCGGCCGCACGACGTCGCGCAGCGTGCCGTCGACGCGAAAGCGCACGACCGACGCGTTCTCGAACGGCTCGATGTGGATGTCCGACGCCTGTTCGCGCGCCGCTTGCGTGAGCAGCGCGTTGATCATCCGGATGATCGGCGCGTCGTCTTCCGATTCGAGCAGGTCCTCGACTTCCGGAATGTCCTGCATCAGGCGGGACAGGTCGACCTCGCCTTCGACCTCGCCGACCACCTGCGCGGCGCTGCCGTCCTGGCGCGCATACGCCTGGTTGATCGCGTGCGCGAGTTCGTCGGCCGGCACGCGGTGCACGGAGATCGAGCCGAAGTTGCGCGCGATCTCCGCGAGCGCCGCGTCGTTCGTGCGTTCGCTGATCCACACTTCGAGCGTGTCGTCGTGCTGATGCGCGATCAGGACCTGTCCGCTTTTCGCGAAACTGTACGGCAGCAGCCGCGCCGCGAGCGGCGACGGCGCCTGCCGTTCGCCCGGCGCGCCTTCGTGGGTGGACGCGAGCGCCTCGGTCACTGCGATGCTCCCGGCGTGGCCGTCAGCGGCTGCTGCGGCACCGGCTGCTGCGGGATGCTCTGCGGCTGCACGGCCGACGGTTGCGGTTGCGGCGCGGGCGGCTGCGGGGCCTGCTGCTCACGGCGCATCTTCGTGAGATCGAACAGGTTCAGCGCCGGCGAGCCGCCCTGGCTCGGACCGAGCGGCATCGGCGGCACGACCGGATCGTCCTTGTCGCGGATCACGTTGTTGTCCGACTTGTACGAGCCCGTCACGCCCTGGATGTAGTCGTAGCGGTTCGCCGAGATCGCCTGCGCGGTGTCGCGGTCATTGATGATCACGGGGCGCAGGAACACCATCAGGTTGGTCTTCTGACGCTGCTTCGATTCGGAGCGGAACAGCTGGCCGATCCACGGGATGTCGCCGAGCAGCGGCACCTTGCTGTTCGACACCTGGTAGTTGTCCTGCATCAGGCCGCCGAGCACGATGATCTCGCCGTTGTCCGCGAGCACCGTCGACTGGATCGAGCGCTTGTTGAACGTCGGGCCCGCCGGGTTCGTCGTCGTGTTCGCCGTACCGCTCACCACCGACGAATCCTCGGTGTAGAGCTGCAGCTTCAGGATCCCGCCGTCGGTGATCTGCGGCTTCACGTGCAGCGTGAGACCGACGTCGCGGCGATCGTAGGTGTTGAACGCGTTGCTCGTCGTGCCGCTCGTCAGGTTCGAATACGAGCCCGTCGCGATCGGCACGTTCTGGCCGACGACGATCTTCGCTTCCTCGTTGTCGAGCGTGATCAGGTTCGGCGTCGACAGCACGTTCGCGTCGCTGACGCCCGCGAAATACTGCAGCAGCGCGCCGAGCCCCTGCACCCCGAACATGTTGTGCAGCCAGCCGATGTTGAGGCCTTGGTTGAGCGAGCTCAGATTGGCGGCCAGCCCGCCGGTGGTGATTGTGCCGTTGGTGTTGGTCACGGGGGCCGTCAGGCTGATGATGCTGTTGCCTGCCACGCTGCCGGCCGTGGCCGCGAGGTTCGTGCCGCCGAGGAAGTTGCCGCTCGCCACCTGCCACTGGATCCCGAGGTTGCCGGAAGTCGTCGAGTTCAGTTCGACGATCAGCGCCTCGATGTAGACCTGCGCGCGCCGCGCGTCGAGCTGGTCGATCACCGCACGCAGGTTGCGATACACGGGATCCGGCGCGGTGATGATCAGCGAGTTGGTCGCCGCGTCGGCCTGGATCATGCCGCCCGGCTGGTTGTCTTCACTGCTCTTGTCCTTGTCGCCGCCGAGCAGGCCCGCGGTGCCGAGCCCGCCGCCCGACGACGAGCCGCTGCCGTAGCCTGACGAAGACGAGCCGCTCATCGACGACGGCAGCGGCGGGGTGCCCGACGTGCCGGTCGAGAAGCTGCCGCTCGACGACGAGCCGCCCTGGTTGAACGCGTTCGCGTCGTTCGACGTCGCGGACGCGCCGCTTTCGGTGCCGCCCTTGCCCATCATGCCGCGCAGCGTCTTCGCGAGCTTCACCGCATCGGCATTGCGCAGCGGCACCACGTGCATGTTGCCGGGCACCGAGCTCGGCGCGTCGAGCTGCTGCGCGAGGCGCTTCGCGGCCGCGAGACGCGACGCGTTCGACGCGCGCAGCATCAGCGAGTTGGTGCGCGGGTCGGCGGTCACCGACACCTTCAGCGTCGCGTCGCTGTTGCCGATCGCGCCGGGATCGAGCAGCTTGCCGAGCTGCGCGGCGACGTCGATCGCGTTCGCATTCCTGAGCGGCACGACCTGCACCTGCGCGCCGGCCGCGTTGTCGACGCCTGCGATGATCTGCGCGATGCGGCGCACGTTGTCCGCATAGTCGGTGACGACGATCGTGTTGTTCGCCGGATAGGCGGTGACCGTATTGTTCGGCGAGATCAGCGGCCGCAGCACCGGCAGCAGGTTGTTCGCCGATTCGTTCTTCAGTTCGAACACCTGCGTGACGACCTGGTCGCCGCGCGCCTGCGGCGTGTTGCCGACGAAGGTCGGCACGCCCTGCAGCTTCGCGTCGGCCTCGGGCACGACCTTCAGCACGCCGTGATCCTGCACGAGCGCGAAGCCCTGCATCCGCAGCGCGGACTGCAGCGTCTTCAGCGCCTGGTCTTCCGGCACCGGGCGCTCGGCGACGAGATTCAACTGCCCCTTCACGCGGGGGTCGACAATGATGGTCTTGCCGGTCGCCGCGCCAATCGCCTTCGCGACCTGATCGATATCGGCGTTGACGAAATTGAGCGTGACCTGGGCGTAGGCGGCCTGCGAAACGATGATGCCGGCGACGATCAGCGTCGTGGCGATGCGCCGCATAACGAAGCGATTTCTTGTCATGGATGAATGGGTCGATGCCGGTTCAGGTCACACCGGCGGTATTACTGGATCCAAATCCGAAAAAAGCGACATTAGCAGCTTTTCATGTCCGAAATATCACATTGATCCGAGGACTGTCTCACATGCGACAGTATTCCGGCCATCCGTATGCAAGATGTAAGATTCGGAACCGGCACCCGCGCGCGCATGTCGTCATCATTTTCAGGATGAATTGAAACGAAAATGCGGTATAACCCGGCATTCGTCACCACGCGTCACGCAATGCCGATTGCTCTCGGTATGATACGAGCGACGAGATGCGCTTCGCGTGAATTCCGGACACGGGTTTTCCCGCCCCCGGCTCACTCCGCTTCCTTGCACAATGAACAGACGGTTCGTTTCGATCGCGTGGCTGATGGCCGCCGGCGCCTGCTTCGCCGGCGGAAACGCACGCGCCGATTGTTTCGACGAAGCGGCCAAATATCAGCAGGTCAATCCGCTGATCCTGCGCGCGATCGCGTGGCAGGAGTCGCACAACCGGCCGACTGCATTGAACAAGAATGCGAACGGTTCGATCGACTACGGTCTCATGCAGATCAATTCGATTCACCTGCCGACGCTATCGCGCTACGGAATCGGCCGCGACACGCTGATGGAGCCGTGCAAGAACGTCTATATCGCCGCATGGCACCTGCGCCAGAAAATGAACAAATACGGCAATACATGGCAGGCGGTCGGCGCCTATCATTCTGAAACGCCTTCGCTGCGCGACAAGTACGCGAAGCAGATCGCCGGCATTCTGACGCAGTGGAAGCTGCTGCCGCCGCAGCCCTGATGGCGGAAGCCGCGGGCGCCGCGGCCGCGCGTGATGCGGCGCCGGCCGGCCGGCGCGCGTTTGATGCACAATGCGGGCTCACGCTGCGGTTTTGCCCGCGCCCGGCCCGCGCCGATCGCGCCCCGGCCGCGCAGCCGCGGCTGCTTTTTCCTCTTTTCCGTTGGTGCATATCGTTATGAATCCGGCAATGAACCAGCCGTTGCCCGTCACCGTGCTGTCCGGCTTTCTCGGCGCCGGCAAGACCACGCTGCTCAACCATATCCTCGCGAACCGCGCGGGCCTGAAGGTCGCCGTGATCGTCAACGATCTCGCGGCGGTCAACATCGACGCGTCGCTCGTGCGCGACGCGCAGGCGCTGTCGCACGTCGAGGAACGCCTCGTCGAGATGTCGAACGGCTGCATCTGCTGCACGCTGCGCGACGACCTGCTCGTCGAGATCCGCAAGCTCGCCGCGGACGGCCGCTTCGATGCGATCCTGATCGAGTCGACCGGCATCGCCGAGCCGATGCCGATCGCCGAAACCTTCACGTTCGTCGACGAGGACGGCACGTCGCTCGGCGAACTCGCGCGGCTCGATACGCTCGTTACCGTCGTCGACGCATTCAATTTCCTGCGCGACTACGGCTCCGACGACGCGCTCGCCGCGCGCGGCATCGCGGCCACCGAAGACGACGACCGCACGCTCGTCGAGCTGCTGATCGAACAGATCGAGTTCTGCGACGTGCTCGTGATCAACAAGGCCGACCTCGTCAGCGCGGACGAACTCGCGCGCCTGCAGCACATCCTCGCGCGGCTGAATCCGCGTGCGCACCAGGTCGTGTCGACGTTCGGCGACGTGCCGCTGCGCGACGTGCTGAACACGAGCCGCTTCGATTTCGACGAGGCGGCGAACGCGCCGGGCTGGCTTGCATCGCTCGAGCATGCGCACGAGCACGACCACGTGCATGGCGAGGCGGACGAATTCGGCATCGGCAACTTCGTTTACCGCGCGCGCCGGCCGTTCCATCCGGCACGGCTCTGGGCGCTGCTGCACCAGGAATGGCCGGGTGTGCTGCGCAGCAAGGGCTTCTTCTGGCTCGCGACGCGCAACGACATCGCCGGCTCGCTGTCGCAGGCGGGCGGCGTCTGCCGGCATGGGCCGGCGGGGCTCTGGTGGGCCGCGCAGGATCGCGCGGAATGGCCGGACGACGACGAGCTCCTCGACGAGATCCGGGCGGAATGGCAGGGCGACCTCGACGACCGTTCGGTCGGTGACCGCCGGCAGGAACTCGTGCTGATCGGCATCGGAATCGACACGGCCGCGTGGCGCGCGAAGCTCGATGCATGCCTGCTGACCGATGCGGAATTCGCGCTCGGCGAAGCAGGGTGGGCGGCATTCGACGACCCGTTCCCGGCCTGGGATGTCGACTCGCACGACGGTGAGGACGACGACGACGACGGCGACCACGGCGATGCGCAGATCCTGCATCGTTCGTAACGACCGTTAAATCTTGCAAGAGCGGCGCGATCTGTGGCGAAAAAGCCGCGCGCCGCTCGAAAAAAAACCCGCCGGAAGGCGGGCTTTTCTTTGAACAGGCGCTGGATTAACGCTTGTTGACGGCGTCCTTGAACGCCTTGCCAGCCGTGAACTTGACCGTCTTGGCTGCCGGGATCTTGATGGTTTCGCCGGTCTTCGGGTTGCGGCCCGTACGTGCTGCGCGCTTGCCCGAACCGAAGCTGCCGAAGCCGATCAGCTGAACCGCGTCACCCTTCGACACGGCCTTCTTGATGACTTCGAGCAGCGTGTCCAGCGTTTCGCCGGTTTGAGCCTTGCTGGCGCCCGTTTGGGCGGCGACGGCGTCGATCAGTTCCTGTTTGTTCATTAAGGTTCCTTTTTCAGGTTAGGTTTGACACGAACAGCGCGAACGCGCCGATTATACGTGCGCGAACCGTGCCGTCGAGAGTCGGAGTCCGACGGCACAGCGCCGAATCCTGGCCCGCGCGGCGCACCCTCCGGCATGCCAGAAGCCACCCCGCGGTACGGCGCTTGCTATGATAGCGCAGCGCAAACCCAATAACGACAAGGGTTTCAAAGATTTTCTTCGGTATTTCGCCGAATGAATCACTGGCTGCGCATTTTTTGACCCGTGCCGACCGGACAGGATACGCAGCCTCGTCAGCCCGCGCGCATGGTCGTTGGTTTTTGCCAACGGACGCGCGGGCGGGGTTCCGGAATCCCTTGCCAGGCTTGGCTGCCACGAATTTTGTTTCGCATGCCCGACCGACTCGTTCCTGCTGCGCTCGCGTTTCGCGACGACGGCACCCTCGTCTCGCCCGCATACGGCGACGTCTATCACAGCGCAGCCGGCGCGCTCGCGCAGGCGAACTACGTGTTCGTCGCGGGCAACGATCTGCCGCGGCGCTGGCAGGGCAGGCGCACGTTCACGATCGTCGAGACCGGGTTCGGCGCCGGCTGCAACTTCCTCGCGACCTGGGCCGCGTGGCGCGACGATCCCGCGCGCTGCGAGCGCCTGCATTTCGTGTCGGTCGAGAAGCACCCGTTCACGCGCGACGACCTGCGCCGCGCGCTGTCGCATATCGTTGCGAACACAACCATATCAACGGACGCCGATGCACTTGTCGACGCGTGGCCGATGCTCGTGCCCGGACTGCACCGTCTCGAGTTCGACGAAGGGCGCGTCGTGCTCACGCTCGCGTTCGGCGATGCGCTCGAGATGCTGCCGAAGCTCGTCGTGCGCGCCGACGCGTTCTATCTCGACGGCTTCTCGCCGCCGAAAAACGCGGACTTGTGGTCGGTCGACGTGTTTCGCGCGCTCGCGCGCGTCGCCGACGACGGCGCGACGTTCGCGACGTATTCGAGCTCGGGCGTCGTGAAGCACGCGCTCCGCGAAGCCGGCTTCGCGTATCGCAAGGTCGAAGGATTCGCCGGCAAGCACGTGATGCTCGTCGGCGAATTCGCGCCGCGCTGGCGGATGCGCCGGCACGAGCCGCCGCGCGCGCTGCCGGTCGCGTCACGGCGCGCGATCGTGATCGGTGCGGGCCTCGCCGGCTGCGCCGTGGTCGAACGGCTCGCCGCGCGCGGCTGGGACGTCACGCTGATCGAGCGGCGCGAACGCATTGCGACTGAAGCGTCGGGCAATCCGGCCGGCGTATTCCATCCGCTGATGACGCGCGACGACAACGTCGCAAGTCGTCTCACGCGCAGCGGTTTCATTCACGCGCTCGCCCGCTGGCGCGCGCTCGAACGCGCCGGTCACGCGTTCGGACGCAGCACGCGCGGGTTGATCCACCTCGCGGAATCCGCGGCCGACTTCGAGCGGATGCAAGCCGCGTTCGATGCGCTCGGCGTGCCGCCCGACTATGCGATGTTGCTGAATGCCGACGCGGCGCGCGCGCACCTGAAGCTGCCGGTCGCGCATGGCGGCCTGCTGTTTCCGCATGGCGGCGCGGTGCGGCCGGCCGAGTTGTCGGCCGCGCAATGTGCGGCGGCGGGCGAGCGTTTGCGGGTTCTGACCGGCACCGAAGTCGCACGTCTCGAGCGACATGGCGAATGCTGGCGGGCGCTCGACGCCGACGGCCGCACGCTCGCCGAGGCGCCGGCCGTCGTGCTGTCGAACGCCGGCGACGCGGTCCGGCTCGCCGGCTTGCGGCACGTCGCGCTGCAGCCGGTGCGCGGGCAGCTGACGCTGCTGCCTGAAGAGATGACGGGTAGCGCAGCGCCGCTCGACTGCCCGGTGATCGGCGACGGCTACGCGGTGCCGCTCGACGACGGCACGCTGCTGATCGGCGCGACCTTCGAACCCGACGACGTCGACCCGGCGCTGCGTCCGGCCGGCCACGCCGAGAACCTTGCGCGGGTCCGGCATCTGCTGCCGAACCTGATCGGCGACGTGCCCGACGTCGACGGGCTGCAAGGCCGCGTCGCATTCCGCTGGGTCGCCGGCGACCGGCTGCCGCT
The DNA here is from genome assembly GCF_053427715.1 of Burkholderia sp. MR1-5-21. Classification (NCBI taxonomy): domain Bacteria; kingdom Pseudomonadati; phylum Pseudomonadota; class Betaproteobacteria; order Burkholderiales; family Burkholderiaceae; genus Burkholderia; species Burkholderia sp. MR1-5-21. Next base: position 156,277 of record NZ_JBSAXD010000003.1, on the reverse strand, counting down.
GATCGGGCCGCTCGCCGACGAAGCGCAAGCGGTCGCCAACGCAAAGGCGCTGAGCGGCGCGAAGGCGCGCGACCTGCCGCGCACCGAGGGCCTCTACGGCGCATTCGGCTACGGTTCGCGCGGCCTCGTCTGGGCGGCGCTCGGCGCCGAACTGATCGCGTCGCAGCTCGAAGGCGAACCGTGGCCGCTCGAGCGCGAGCTCGCCGAAGCGATCGATCCCGCCCGCTTCCTGATCCGCGCGCTGCGTGCGCGACAGGTGAGCGCAGCCGACTGACGTGCATCACCATCGACTCACAGTTCACCGATTCGGCCGCGCCGGGTTATCCACCCGCACCTGTGGATAACCGCGCGGAATCCGTGCGCGTTCCGTGTGCAATCACAGTGGACGTAAACTGGGCAACTCCACAGCACTGTGAGACGACCCGAAAGTTACTCCACTCAATCTGCTGTGCACGAACAGCCTGTACAGCGGGTTATGGTTTTGCCAACGCATTGATCCGTCGACGTAAACGGGGGTTATCCACAGAACTGTGGGCGCCTTGTTAACTTCTACTACGTATGTATACAGGTAAACCTTTGAATCGAAAGGCATGCTGGCGCACAGCGCCGCGATTGGACTGAGCAAAGGACGCCAATCGGGTTCCAGTCCCGAAAACCTGTGGCACAATCGGTTTCCTTCGCGTTCATCCGGCCAGGCGCCGGACATGCTTCAATGGAACGGTCGGCACGATTTCGAATCAGAATCTTCGAGATCGCGCAGTCCGTTCACACACCAGGCCGACAATCCAGATCGGCAGACCTGAGCGACATCTCCGCCGGACGGCGGCGCAGGCGATTCTTCCCATGTCCTGCGGTCGACCACAACAATCACATTCGGGGCGACACCTAGCTGGCGCGCATCTCTTTCCTGACGTTTGACCCTGCGTCGCTGGCGGTTGCTTCCAAAGGAGAAGTCACCACGATGAAGTCGGCGTTCTCATTCCTGCCAAATTGGCCGCTGTCGCCGGATCCCGTGTTCTGGGCCGGGCTCGCGCTGTTCGCCGCGGGCCTGTGCGGCGAGCTGTGCTATCGCGCGTGGCGGCTGCCGCGCATCACCGGCTACGCGGTGATCGGCCTGATCGCCGGGTCGTTCGGGTTCGGCGTGATCGACGCCAGCACCGACGAAACGTCGCGCCTGCTGATCGACGTCGCGCTCGGCCTGCTGCTGTTCGAACTCGGCAGTCGCCTCGACCTGCGCTGGATCCGCCGCAACCCTTGGCTGATCGCGTCGAGCCTCGCCGAAGCCACGCTCACGTTCGTGCTCGTGCTGTTCGTGCTGCTCGGGCTCGGCGTATCGGGAATGGTCGCGATCGTGCTGTCGGCGATCTCGGTCGCGACGTCGCCGTCGATGGTGATCCAGCTGAAGACCGAGCTGCGCGCGGAAGGGCAGGTGTCGCAGCGCCTGATGACGCTGACCGCGCTCAACAGCGTCTATGCGATCGTGCTGACCAAGCTCGTGACGACCTGGCTGCACCAGGAGGCGTACGGCAACGTTTTCGCGACGATCCTGCAGCCCCTCTACCTGCTCGTCGGGTCGTTCATCGTCGCGTACCTCGTCGCCCGCGCGTGCATCTACCTGTTCCGCCACATGACGGCGACGATGCGCGACGAGCATTCGTTCGTCGCGTTGTTCGGGCTCGTGATGCTCGCGATCGCGGTCGCGCAGGCGCTGAAGCTGTCGACGCTGCTCACGCTGCTGCTCGCCGGGATCATCGTGAAGAACCTCGAGGCCCGTCCGCAGCTGTGGCCCGAGCATTTCGGCACCGCCGGCTGGCTGCTGACGGTGATCCTGTTCGTGCTGACGCTCACGTCGTTCACGTGGGGCGACATCGCGCTCGGCGGCCTGTTCGCGGTTGCGCTGATCGTCACGCGGGTCGTCGCGAAACTGGCGGGCGTGATGATGTTCGCGAAGCCGAGCGGGATCGGGACAAAGCAGGGCATCGCGCTCGGCCTCGCGTTGTCGCCGATGTCCGCGCTCGCGTACCTGCTCGTCGACGACACCTACCAGCTCTACCCGAACTTCGATCCGCACTTGCGCGCGATCGTGATGTGCGCGATCGTGGTCCTGCAGCTCGTCGGGCCGTTCCTCGTTTACCGCTGCCTGTCGGCAGTCGGTGAACGCCGCGACAGCAACTGATTTACGGAAACTGCCATGGCACTCGAAACCTTCGTCAATTCCGAGCCGTTCACGTTCGGCGTCGAACTGGAAATCCAGGTCGTCAACACGCACAACTACGATCTGACGAAAGCGGCATCCGACCTGATGCGGCTGATCCAGGGTGAAACATTCCCGGGCAACATCACGCCGGAAATCACCGAGAGCATGATCGAGCTGTCGACCGGCATCTGCCATACGCACGAGCAGGCGGTCGGCGAGCTGCATGCGATCCGCGACGTGCTCGTGAAGGCGGCCGACCAGCTGAACGTCGGCCTGTGCGGCGGCGGCACGCACGCGTTCCAGCAGTGGAGCGAACGGCAGATCTACGACGCGCCGCGCTTCCAGTACATCTCCGAACTGTACGGCTATCTGGCCAAACAGTTCACCGTGTTCGGCCAGCACGTGCACATCGGCTGCCCGGACCCCGACAGCGCGCTGTTCCTGCTGCACTCGATGTCGCGCTTCATTCCGCATTTCATCGCGCTGTCCGCGTCGTCGCCGTTCGTGCAGAACGTCGACACGGGCTTCCATTCGGCGCGCCTCAATTCGGTGTTCGCGTTCCCGCTGTCCGGCCGCGCGCCGTTCGTGCTCACCTGGAACGGCTTCGAAGAGTACTTCATGAAGATGGTGAACACCGGCGTCGTCAATTCGATGAAGGACTTCTACTGGGACATCCGGCCGAAACCGGGCTACGGCACGATCGAGGTGCGCGTGATGGACACGCCGCTGTCGGTCGACCGCGCGGCGGCGATCGCGTGCTACATCCAGACGCTCGCGCGCTACCTGCTGACCGACCGTCCGCTGAAGCTGTCGGAGGACGACTATCTCGTCTACACATTCAACCGCTTCGAAGCGTGCCGCTTCGGTCTCGAAGGCACCTGCGTGAATCCTCAGACCGGAGAGCGCCGCACGATCGCCGAGGACATCCTCGACACGCTCGACCGGATCGCGCCGCATGCGGCCGCGCTCGGCTCGCGCGCGGCGCTCGACGAGATCGGCGCGCTCGCGAAGGCGCGCGTGAACGACGCATCGTGGCTGCGTACGGTTTTCAAGCAGGAAAAATCGCTGAACGAGACCGTCCGCCAGCAGTGCTTACGTTGGCGTGAATGAAAAATTGTTTTGCTGATTGCAGGCTCGACCGCGAAGCAATTCGCTGAACGGTCGTTGACGCGCGTCAATGCCGAAATCGTTCTCAAGCCCCCGGGCGCTCTGTGGATAACCCGATATTCCGCTGAAAACTCAACAGCCTGTGGAACGGATAACCCGGTGGATGATAATCTTGCGGCTGCCGATGGACCGACTGCGGAAAATGTTGGCCACTCCTTTATGGCGGCCCGGCGGCATTGCGCGCACAACCGGGATCTTGGGTTATTCAGCCGTTATCCACAGATTGGAAGGGATAACTTAGCTGTGCGATTTTCCGCTGTCGCTTAGAATGTCGGCTTTGCGGACACCGGAACGATATGTGCGCGACCGGTAGACGCGATGGCGGCCGCCGCATGTGCCTTGCGACGGCCGTGCCGGATGCACTCGGTTCGGCGCATCCATTTTGAGATAGAAATTCGATCTCCACACTACGGCCGTCCGGCCATCCGGGCGGCGGCAAAGCGAAAAGACTATGAGCGAAGGCGTTTACGGGAACCAGGCTGCAGGGCGTGTGACCCACAGTTTGCTGCGGTTGAGTACGGCCATGCGGAGCCAGGCATGGGATTGGGCGGAAGGCGCCGGCCTCACGCCGACGCAGGGCGAGATCCTGGTGCTGCTGCTGCAGCGCAAGGGCCCGATGCGGCTTGGCGAGATCGCGCGCGAGACGCAGCTCACCGCGGCGACGACGAGCGATGCGGTGAGCACGCTCGAGACCAAGGGCCTTGTCGAAAAGCGCCGTGCGCTGGACGACGGCCGCGCGCTCGCGGTGCGGCTCTCCGCCCGCGGCCGCACGGCGGCGAAGAAGGCGCTGCAGTGGCCGGAGTTCCTGACCAAGGCAGTCGGCTCGCTCGCCGCGGACGAGCAGGGCGCGCTGTACCGCGCGCTGCTGAAGACGCTGCGCGAGCTGCAGGTGGCGGGTGCAACGCCGCCGCACCGGATGTGCGTGACGTGCGCGCACTTCCAGCCGTCGAAGGCGTCGAAGAAGGCGGCCGCCACGCACTATTGCGCGGCGCTCGACCTGACGCTCGCGGACAGCGACCTGCGCCTCGATTGTTCGGTACACGAAGAAGCGGACGCGGCGACGCAAAAGAAGATCTGGAAGATTTTCGCGGCCTGACGTCCGTCGATCGACCGGGAGGCCGATGATGAACGCTGAAGTCGTGGCGATCCGCCACGTGCATTTCGAAGACCTCGGCAGTTTCGAGCAGGTGCTCGGCGAACGGGGGAGGCGGGTGCGCTACGTCGACGTCGGATCGTCGCGGGTCGAAGTGCTCGACGTGCTTCAGCCATCGCTCCTCGTCGTGCTCGGCGGGCCGGTCAGCGTGTACGACGATGCGCAGTATCCGACGACCGCGCCGCTCGCGGCGCTCGTCAAGCAGCGCATCGACGCGGGCCTGCCGATCCTCGGCATCTGCCTCGGTGCGCAGTTCATCGCGCGTGCGCTTGGCGCCCGGGTCTATCCGGCCGCGCAGAAGGAACTCGGCTGGTCGCCGCTCGCGCTCACCGACGCGGGCCGCGCGTCGCCGCTGCGTCATCTCGACGGCGCGGCGACGTCGATGCTGCACTGGCATGGCGATACCTTCGACCTGCCGGGCGGCGCGATCCATCTCGCGTCGACGCCCGCATGCCGCCACCAGGCGTTCTCATGGGGGCAGCATGTGCTGGCGCTGCAATGCCATCCGGAAATCCGTGCCGACCGCTTCGAGCCGTGGCTGATCGCGCATGCGGGCGAGATCGCCGCGACGCCGGGCGTCGACGCGCGCCAGTTGCGCGCCGACACCGCGCAGCACGGCCCCGTGCTCGAGACGGCCGCGCGGCGGATGTTCGGCGAATGGCTCGGCAGCGTCGGGCTCTGACGCAAGCGCACGGTCGCTTGACTTGACCCCCCTTCCTGCGCGCTTTTTGCGCGCGTGCTACGCTCAGCCGCTGTTCCCCCATCGAGCGAGCAGCCTCCATGACAGCGCTGTTTACCCCGTTCACGCTGCGCGGCGTGACCCTTCCGAACCGGATCGTCGTATCCCCGATGTGCCAGTACTCGGCCGAGCGCGGTGAGGCGACGGACTGGCACATGATTCACCTCGGCCATCTCGCGCTGTCCGGCGCGGGGCTACTCTGCATCGAAGCGACCGCGGTCGAGCCGGACGGGCGGATCACGCACGGCGACCTTGGCCTGTGGGACGACGTCACCGAAGCCGCGCTGAGACCGGTGCTGGCGGCGATCCGCAACCATGCGCCGATCCGCATCGCGATGCAGCTGTCGCATGCGGGGCGCAAGGCGTCGAGCCACGTGCCGTGGGATGGCGGCCAGCTCATCCCGGTCGCGGACGGCGGGTGGCTGCCGCATGCGCCGTCGGCGGTCCCGCACAAGGACGGCGAGACGCCGCCGCTCGCGCTCGATACCGCGGGGCTCAACCGGATCCGCGACGCGTTTGCGGCGGCCGCCAGGCGCGCGGCGCGGCTGGGCATCGACGCGATCGAGGTGCACGCGGCGCACGGCTATCTGCTGCACCAGTTCCTGTCGCCGCTCGCAAACCGGCGCACCGACGAATACGGCGGCTCGCGCGAGAACCGGATGCGCTTTCCGCTCGAGATCGTCGAGATCGTGCGCGCGGCGTTTCCGGAGGACCGGCCGGTCGGCGTGCGCGTATCGGCGACCGACTGGGTCGAAGGCGGCTGGGAGCTCGACGATACGATCGCGTTCGCGCACGAGCTCAAGCGCCGTGGCTGCGACTGGATCGACGTGTCGTCGGGCGGCGTGTCGCCGCTGCAGAAGATTCCGCTGTCGCCCGGCTATCAGGTGCCGTTCGCGCAGGCGGTGAAGCGTGCGGTCGGGATGCCGACGATCGCGGTCGGCCTGATCGACGAGCCCGCGCACGCGAACCGGCTCGTCGAGGCAGGGGATGCCGATCTCGTCGCGATGGCGCGCGCGATGCTGTACGACCCGCGCTGGCCGTGGCACGCGGCCGCGGCGCTCGGCGCGCAGGTGACGGCGCCGCCGCAGTACTGGCGCTCGCAGCCGCGCGAGCACAAGACGCTGTTCGGCGACATCGCGTTCGGCCAGCGCTGAGTACGGCTGAATGCGGGTGGTGCGGGGTGTGCGGTTGAACGAAGCAATCCCGAACGTGTAGGATGCGGGTGATTCGCCGCATGCCCTGACGCGGCGCCGATCGGCGCCGCGTTTTCATTTCAAGTCGTCTTCAGAAGGATTCGTTCGATGAGTTCACGCAGGATCGCGGTGCGCCGCTCGGGAGTGCACGGCAGGGGCGTGTTCGCCGTGGCGCCGATCAAGACCGGCGAACGCGTTGTGGAATACAAGGGCGAGCGAATTTCGTGGAAGGAAGCGCTGCGCCGCCATCCGCACGATCCGAACGAGCCGAACCACACGTTCTACTTCGCGCTCGAGGAGGGCGGGGTGATCGACGGCAAGGTCGACGGCAACAGCGCGCGCTGGATCAACCATTCGTGTGCGCCGAACTGCGAGGCCGAGGAAGTCGACGGGCGCGTGTACATCCACGCGCTGCGCGACATCGAGCCGGAGGAGGAGCTGTTCTACGACTACGGCCTCGTGATCGACGCGAAGCTGACGAAGAAGCTGAAGCGCGAATACGCATGCCATTGCGGCGCGGAATCGTGCCGCGGCACGCTGCTCGCGACATCCGAAGCGGATGCGAAGACGAACAAGAAGAAGAGCGAGGCCGCGTCGAAGGACGGAAAGGCCAAGGACAAGAAAAAGAAGAAGTGAGCGGCGGCGCACGCCGTGCGCCGCTTGTCCGCGATACCGTCGGTGCCCTCAGTGGGTCGACGCCGTGGCCGGCGCGGCGCTGGCCGGCACGGCCGCCTTCTGCTCGACGAGCGGCACCTTCACCACGAACCGCGAACCGCCTTCCGGCGCATCCTCGTACGACACGGTGCCGCCGTGCATCGCGATGATGTCGTGGACGATCGCGAGGCCGAGGCCCGCGCCCGTCTCGACGCCGTTGCCGCTTTGCGCATCGCCGCGGAAGAACCGCTTGAACAGGTCCGCCTGTTGGCTCGCGGGCACGCCCGGGCCGTTGTCCTCGACGACGATCTCGGCCGCCGGCGCACCCGTGTCGAGCACCGTGCGCGCGACGTTCACCGTGATCCGCGCGCCGTCCGGCCGCGCGAGCGGCACGTACTTCAGCGCGTTGTCGAGCAGGTTCGCGATCACTTCGCGCAGCAGCACGGGGTTGCCGCGCACGAGCAGCGCCGTGCCGTCGTCGGGATCATCGCTGCGCTGGAAGCCGAGGTCGACGTGCGACGCAAGCGCGCGCGGCACCCATTCGGCGCCCGTCTCGAACGCCATCGCGGCGAGGTCGACGTCGACGAAGCGCGCAGCCTGTTCGCCGGGCTCCGCCCGGGCGAGCGACAGCAGCTGGTTCGACAGCCGCACCGCGCGGTCGGCCGCCGCGCGCAATTCGCGCACCGCGGTGAGGGTCTGCTGCGGGTCACGCGCGACGGCGGCCTGTTCCGCATGCAGCTTCACCGCGGTGAGCGGCGTGCGCAGCTGGTGCGCGGCGTCGGCGATGAACTTGCGCTGCGCGTCGAGCGCGGTCTTCAGGCGCCCGAGCAGCGCGTTCATCGCGCTCGTCAGCGGCCGGATCTCGAGCGGCACGTCGGTTTCGTCGACCGGCTCGAGCGACGTGTGGGTCTGCCGGTTCAGCGAATCGGCGAGATGCGTGAGCGGGCCGAGCTGCTGGTTCACGACGCGCCACACGATGCCCCAGCCGGCGAGCAGCAGCAGCAGCAGCGGCATCATGATCGCGACGAGGAATTCGGCCGCGATCCGGTAACGGTGCCGGACCGGCTGCGCGACTTCGACGACCATCGGCTTGCCGCCGTCGACTTCGTCGACGCGCACCTGCGCGACCCGCACCGCGCGGTTGTCGTATTCGGCCTCGAACACGTACGCGTGATGCATGCGGCGCACGTTGGTGCCGCGCAGCGGCAGCTTCGGGTCGCCGGCGAGTTCCTGCTCGCCGTCGCTGATCCGGTAGATCAGCGCTTCGGCGGGATCGGAGAACATCGCCTGCGCGAGCGGCGGCACCGTGAACGGCGCGTCGGGGCCGGCGATCTGGATCTGTTTGGAGATGGCGGTGGCGAGATCCGCGAGCGAGCGGTCGATCACGTGCTGCGTGTATTGCCACGCGAGCCAGTACGCAATCAGGCCGCTCATCAGCGCGAGCATCGACAGCGGCGCGGCGAGGCGCCGCAACAGCGAGCGGCGCAGGCTGTTCACAGCCGGATCAGAAGACATTTCGGGCAGGAAATGGATAAGCGCCGCTCACGGGGAGCGGCGCGGTCGGGCAGCGGGGCGCACAGGCAGGCGCGGGACAGGCAGACACGGGCGGACGCCCGCCGAGGGTCTGCGTCCGGCCGGTCAGACGCTGGCCGTCTGGCGGATTTCCTGCAGCAGGTAGCCGAAGCCGCGAACCGTGACGATCTCGACACGGCACTGCTCGAGCTTCTTGCGCACGCGGTGCACATAGACTTCGATCGCGGTGTCGCCGAGATCGCCGCCGAAGTGCGTCAGGTGATCCTGAAGCTGCGCCTTGCTGACGACGCGGCCGTGACGCAGCAGCAGCATTTCGAGCACCGCGAATTCGCGCGGCGACAGCTCGAGCGGCTTGTCGTCGTTGAAGATGCGGCGGTCGACGCCCGACAGGCGGACCCCGCCGAGCGACACTTCCGGACGCGGCATGTCGCTGTGCGGGCCGCTGCGGCGCATCACCGCGCGGATCCGCGCTTCGAGCTCGGCCGGCTCGAATGGCTTCAGCATGTAGTCGTCGGCGCCGGAGTTCAGGCCCTGGATCCGGTCGTTCAGCTCGTCGCGCGCGGTCAGCACGATCACGGGCGTGTGCCGGTTGGTCTGGCGGAACCGGGTGAGCAGCGTCATGCCGTCGATGCCGGGCAAGCCGAGGTCGAGGATCACGAGCTCGTGACGGTTCTGCGCAAGCGCCTGCTCGGCAAAAATGCCGTCGTGCACCATGTCGACGGTGAAGCCAGCCTGTTCGAGGCTGCTCTGGATACCGCGTGCGATGGGGCGGTCGTCTTCGATCAGAAGGAGTCGCATGAATTTCGCTCAAGTACAATGGGTTGGCGGTTCAGGCACGCGGACAGCACGACGCCGTTTCCACAGGGCGCCGCCGCAAGGTCTGACGTCAAGCAGGCGGCCAGCGAACGATACAAAAACCAACCATGTCCGATATTTCGATCCACGACCTTGAAGCCGCGATCAATTTCTGGCGCGCCCGCTCGCCGTCGAGCGGCGACGAACTGAGACTCTGCGAAGAGGCTAGCGCGCTCTCCAAGCCGTATGCGCTGCTGATTGTACAGCGCCAAACCGCCGTACAACTGGAAGGTTTGGACCCCAAGGCACGGAAAGCGTGGGACGCTTACGTGCGCCTTAAGGAAGGCTTGGAAAGCTGAAGGCTTTCGCTGAGTACATCGTAGGAAACGTTCATCGAAATGAAAAGTTGACGCGCCGCGCGCCGAAAGGGCGCGCGGGCGGAAAGACATCGTCAGGCGGCGGGCTTCGCGTGCGCGCCGACCTGGTCGATGAAGAGGGCGAGTTCGATGTCGCGTTCGGTCAGGCCGTCCGCATCGTGGGTCGACAGCGTGACGTCGACGCGGTTGTAGACGTTGAACCATTCCGGATGGTGGTTCATTTCCTGCGCCTTGATCGCGACGCGCGTCATGAAGCCGAAGGCCTCGTTGAAATCAGCGAAGCGCAGGCTGCGCTGGATCGCGTCGCGGCCCGGTACGGCCGTCCAGTGCGGCAGGCGCTCGAGTCGGGTCTTGCGTTCTTCTGATGTGAGTTTGTGGATCATCGTGCACCTCGTTCGGAAACGGCGGGCTGCGCGCGACCTCCGTCGCCCGGCAGCGCCGCCGGCACCGACCATTCTTCCATAGTTGTGTGTCAGATGTCGGCACGGCGTGCCGCGCCGCATTGTCACGCGTCTGCGTCGTCCGGCCAGCCTTCGCCCGTGCCGCGATGCAGCACGCGGTCGGTATCGAGCACCGCGCCGGCCGGGTATTCGGGCAGGCCGGCGAGCCGGTCCGCGAGCGCGCGACCGTCGACGTGCGCAAGCGCGAACAGTTGCGCGAAGTCGTCGATCACGAAGTAGGTCTTCTGGAACGTGTCGATCCGGTACCGGGTGCGCATCACGCGCTCGAGGTCGAAGCCGAGCCGGTTCGGCGCCGCGCTTTCGACGCTGTACAGGCTCTCGCCCTTGCTCGACACGATGCCGGCGCCATAGATCGACAGCCCGTTGGTGCCGCGCGGGTCGCGGATCAGCCCGAACTCGACGGTGTACCAGTAAAGGCGCGCAAGCCGCGCGAGCGCGTGCGGATCGTCGGCGACCGCGAGCGCGATACGGCCATATGCCTGCATGTAGTCGGCGAATACGGGGTCGATCAGCAGCGGCACGTGGCCGAACAGGTCGTGGAAGCAGTCCGGTTCCTGCAGGTAGTCGAGCTGGTCGGGGCGGCGCATCCACCAGGTGACCGGGAAGCGCCGGTTCGCGAGATGCTCGAAGAACACGCGGTCGGGCACGAGCCCCGGCACCGCGACGATTTCCCAGCTGGTCGCCGGCTTCAGCTGGCGGTTGACGTCCGCGAACGACGGCACGCGGTCGGCGGGCAGGTCGATCTTCGCGAGCCCGGCGACGAACGCGTCGCACGCGCGGCCCTGCAGCAGCGCGGACTGGCGCGCGTAGAGCTGATGCCACACCGCGTGGTCGACCTGGCCGTAGCGTTCGAGCGGCTGGTCGATGGTGAAATCGGCGCGGGTTTCGAGGCCCGCGTCGAACTGTTCCTGCAGTTTCGCGGTGACGACGGTGGACATGTTCGGCTCTGCACTCAGCGGTTGGGATGCATGCAAGTGTAGAGCGGGACTCGCGCGGATTGGGCGCAAAGTTGGCGGTGATTCTTCTATCAATGCGATAATCGCGCATCAAATAACGGAATCACGCGGAGAATTCTCATGCTGGAACTCGATCACTTCGACCTGGCGCTGCTCGACGTGCTGCAGCGCTTCGGCCGGGCCACGCATCAGCAGCTCGGCGAGGAGGTGCCGCTGTCGCCGTCGCAGATCGGCCGGCGCCTGCAGCGGCTCGAGGCCGCCGGCGTGATCGAGGGCTACCGGGTGATGCTGCGGCCGGAGAAGCTCGGGCTCGGCGTCACCGCGTTTACGAGCCTGAAGCTCAAGCACCACGGCGATTCGATCATCGAGCAGTTCCAGCAGCAGATCGACGTGCTGCCCGAGGTGCTCGAATGCCACGCGGTGGTCGGCGACGCGGACTACCTGCTGCGGATCGTCGCGCCGGACCTGAACGCGCTGTCGCAGTTCGTGATGAAGAAACTGATGCGCGTGCCGGGTGTCGACAGCGTGCGCTCGAACATCGTGCTGACGACCTTCAAGCGCAACGGGCCGTTGCCGCTCGGGCATCTGGAGCCGGGCGCGGCGTAACGGTGGCGGGCCGGGGCCCGTTCCGTCATTGACGTGACCAGGCCCTAGGCCGCCGTTTCCGGCGCGCCGGCGTTCAGCAGGTCCACATACGCGACCGCGACCAGATCGTCGTGCGGCACGCCGAGCTTCGCGAACACGTCGTGCGCTTCCGCTTCGCCGCCCGCTTCATCGTCGTCCGGCCCGAGCACGACTTCGAGCTCGATGAAGTCGCCGAGGCCGTCGACGCGGTCGAGGTGAATGCGCGTGCGGCCCGCGAGGTACACGTGGCGCTCCTTCGTGACGATGCCGCGCGTCGTCAGCGCGGTCGCGAGCAGCGCATGCATCGCGTCCGGGTTCGTCACGGGGCTGCGCGTGTAGTACGACGCTTTCGGGCCGTCGCGGTCGTCGCGCTGGTAGAAGATCAGCTCGGCCGGCGTGCCGTCCTCGAAGCGGCGCAGCTTCAGCCGGCCGCGCGGCACGTCGTAGAAGAAATCCTGCTGGCGGTAGAAAAGCGGCGCTTCGGTGGCGAGCGCCGCCGCGCGTTCGCGCAGCCGGTCGAATTCGCGGGCGCGGGCTTTGATCTCGATGTTGCGGGCCATGCTGTCTCCTTCGGTCGGCTGGACGGGTGCGAACGCACAATCTAGCAAAAAGCCCGCGACGGCGGCGTGACGGCACGCTGACGGCGTGCAGACGTCGCGCGGGCCTGCCTGGACCGGTGCGGGCATCCGATCCGGCACGCATGCGCGAACGTCTCGCCGCACGCCATCAGCATCGCTCATATCGCCCACTGCGCGTCGATCAGGCGCAGCGCGGCCGCGATCGCCGGCTCGTCGCGCCGCGCGGCGAGCGTCACGAACGTCAGGTCGGTCGGCACCGTCACGCGCTCGACGATCGTCAACGCGTGCGCGTGCGCCTGCGCCAGCGCGGTCGAGTCGCGCGCGAGGGTGAGCCCGATCCCCGACTTGACGAGGTCCAGCATCGACTGCTCCTGGTCGACCTCGGCGACCTTCACCGGCTGCGCACCGGCATCCGCGAACCGGCGCGACAGCAGCCGGTGATGCGCGGACTGCGGCGGCGTCCAGATCCACGGCAGCGCGGCGAGCGCGCGCCAGTCCTGCGCACGCTGCACGCGCTCCTTCCAGCCGGCCGGCGCGAGCACCCGGTACTGGAAATGCGTGAGCGTCACGGTGTGGAACAGCGCCGCGTCGCGCGGGTCGTCCTCGCCGGGCTGGCCGATGTAGTAGCCGACGTCGAGCGCCTGCGCGCGCACCTGCTCGAGCACCCAGCCCGACATCCCGTGCCGCAGCGCGGTCTCGATCTGCGGATGGGTCTCGACGAGCGCGCGCAGGAACCCGCCGAGCCGCAGGAATTCCGGGTCGAGGATCGTGCCGATCCGCAGCCGGCCGCGCACCTCGTGCCGCAGCGCGGCGGCCGCGCGCTGCACGTCGGCCGCGGCGGCGAGCGCGCGTTCCGCGTGCGGCAGCAGCGTCTGGCCGTCGCGCGTCAGCGCGAGTCCGCGCGACGTGCGGGTAAACAGCACGACGCCGAGCGTCTGCTGCAGATGCTTGATCTGCAGGCTGACGGCCGGCTGCGTGACATGCAGCTGCTCGGCGGCCCGCGTCAGGTTCCCTTCGCGGGCCACCGCGGCGAATGCGCGGAGCAGGGTGAGGTCCATCGTCGTGATCGGTCGTCAGTGATATAAGCGCGGCTTATGATGCATTTGAGCATAACTCATTGGATCGGCGGCGCGCACCGGGAGTACGCTGCATCGGTCGCGTGACCCGATGCGGCCGTCCGCGCGGCAACCGGCGGGCGTACGGGACGGATCGGGAGGCGCGGGAGGCAGCCGCCGCCCGACGCGCTATGCTGGAAATGGCCGCCGCGCGCACGCGTGCGGCACACAACAAACGCGCTTTGCATGGGGCGGCGCAAGCGCCAAAGCGCTAATGCGGGTCGACCGCGAAGCATGGGACCCGCGTAAGCGCTAAAGCGCTAACGCTGGTCGACAGGGGACAGGTCGTGAACACTGAACGGACGTTCGAGGGCGAATTCGACTACGTGATCGTCGGCGCGGGCACCGCGGGCTGCGTGCTCGCGAACCGCCTGACCGAAGATCCGGATATCCGCGTGCTGCTGCTCGAAGCAGGCGGCAAGGACGACTATCACTGGATCCATATCCCGGTCGGCTATCTGTATTGCATCGGCAACCCACGCACCGATTGGCTCTACAAGACGCAGCCGGAAGCGGGGCTGAACGGCCGTGCGCTGTCGTACCCGCGCGGCCGCGTGCTCGGCGGCTCGTCGTCGATCAACGGGATGATCTACATGCGCGGCCAGCGCGAGGACTACGACAGCTGGGCGCAAGAGACGGGCGACGCGGGCTGGTCGTGGGACAGCGTGCTGCCGATCTTCAAGCGCAGCGAGGATCACCACGCGGGCGCGAGCGAAGCGCACGGCGCGGGCGGCTACTGGCGCGTCGAGAAGCAGCGGCTGCGCTGGGAGATTCTCGACTCGTTCGCGCAGGCCGCGCAGCAAACCGGCATCGCGGCCACCGACGACTTCAACGGCGGCGACAATTCGGGTGTCGGCTATTTCGAGGTGAACCAGAAACGCGGCGTGCGCTGGAGCGCGGCGAAGGCGTTCCTGCGTCCGGCGATGTCGCGGCCGAATCTCACGGTGATCACCGGCGCGCAGGCGCAGCGCGTGATCTTCGAAGGGCGGCGCGCGGCCGGCGTCGAATATCGCGGCGGCGGCACCGAGTTCGTCGCGCGCGCGCGCGACGAGGTGCTGCTGACGTCGGGCGCGGTCAATTCGCCGCAGCTGCTGGAACTGTCCGGCATCGGCGACGGCCGGCGGCTGCAGGCGCTCGGGATCGGCGTCGTGCAGGACCTGCGCGGGGTAGGGGAAAACCTGCAGGACCACCTGCAGCTGCGTATGGCGTTTAGCGTCGACGGCGTGCGCACCCTCAACACGCTCGCCGCGCACTGGTGGGGCAAGCTGATGATCGGCGCCGAATATGCGCTGTTCCAGCGCGGGCCGATGTCGATGGCGCCGTCGCAGCTCGGCGCATTCGCGAAATCCGACCCGGACGACCCGGCGCTCACGCGCCCCGACCTCGAATATCACGTGCAGCCGCTGTCGCTCGAGCGCTTCGGCGAGCCGCTGCACAGCTTCAACGCGTTCACCGCGTCGGTCTGCCATCTGCGGCCGACGTCGCGCGGCAGCATCCACATCGCGAGCGCCGACCCGGGCGCCGCGCCCGCGATCGCGCCGAACTATCTGTCGACCGACTACGATCGCCACGTCGCCGTGAACGCGCTGCGGCTCACGCGCCGGATCGCGTCCGCGCCGGCGCTCGCGCGCTACCGCCCCGACGAGATCCTGCCGGGCGCGCGCTACCGGAGCGACGCGGAGCTGGTCGAAGCGGCGGGCGCGGTCGGCACGACGATCTTCCACCCGGTCGGCACCTGCCGGATGGGCCGCGCAGACGACGAGCGCGCGGTGGTCGACAGCCGGCTGCGCGTGCGCGGCGTCGACGGGCTGCGGGTTGTCGATGCGTCGGTGATGCCGTTCATCACGTCGGGGAACACCAATTCGCCGACGCTGATGATCGCGGAGCGCGCGAGCGACATGATTCGCGCGGACCGCCGCGCGGCGCGCGATGCGACGCAGGTGCGGACCGATGCGACCGCGTCCGCCGCGTGACGGGCGCGACTTGCGCGACAGCGGGCCGACGGGCGGGCGGCGGCTAGTTCGATATGCAGATCAACATGGCGGCCCGCCGATTATTTCGGTTTAAAGAATATTGGTGGATAGGCGCGTCACAATGACGCGCCGGATTTTTGTTATGTAATTTGTTGCGAGATTTGTTGCGTAAGCGCGCGCAAATGGAATGCGATCGCGCGCTGCCGCGCGCACCGCGCTGTGGCGCGGCCGGGCGCGCATGCGCGACGCGAACGGCACGGATCGCGGAAAAAAACATTCCGTAAAACGCGGTTCCTATCCGTTCGATATGGCGGCCAGCCCTATAAGTGCAAATCCCGATGATTGCACTGCACCAACGGGGCGACAATGTTCCGCAGTGTGCAGACGCGTCGGCGCGGGAGACCACCCACGACGCGTGACATAGAGCTCGGGGGCAGCCTTACTCATCCGCTGACATGTTCGCGGCCGCTTGCGCGACTCCTCCCAGTGCTTCGCCTGACTTCGTACGGAAGGGAACATGATTCTCGGCGACACGATTCTCGAAACACGCGGACTGACGAAGGAATTCAAGGGCTTCACCGCCGTGAACGGCGTCAATCTGCGCGTGCGCCGCGGTGCGATCCACGCATTGATCGGACCGAACGGCGCGGGCAAGACGACCTGCTTCAACCTCCTGACCAAATTCCTGACGCCGACGGCCGGCCAGATCGTCTTCAACGGCGTCGACATCACCGACGAGCGGCCCGCGCAGGTCGCGCGGCGCGGCATCATCCGTTCGTTCCAGATCTCCGCGGTGTTTCCGCACCTGAGCGCATTGCAGAACGTGCGCATCGGCCTGCAGCGCGCGCTCGGCACCGAATTCCATTTCTGGCGCAGCGAGCGCACGCTGAAAGCGCTCGACGACCGCGCGATGGACCTGCTCACGCAGGTCGGCCTCACCGATTTCGCGCACGTGCCGACCGTCGAGCTCGCGTACGGCCGCAAGCGCGCGCTCGAGATCGCGACGACGCTCGCGATGGAGCCGGAACTGATGCTGCTCGACGAGCCCACGCAAGGGATGGGCCACGAGGATGTCGATCGCGTGACGGCGCTGATCAAGAAGGTCGCGAGCGGCCGCACGATCCTGATGGTCGAGCACAACATGAACGTGATTGCCGGCATCTCCGACACGATCACCGTCCTGCAGCGCGGCGAGGTGCTCGCCGAAGGCTCGTATGCGGAGGTATCGAAGAACCCGCTCGTCGTCGAGGCATACATGGGCAGTGCCGACGCGGCGCTCGCGGGGGCGCACGCATGAAGCATAGCGAACGGGAGGAACGCGAATTGAGCGGCGTCGAAAGCGGCACGCCTGCGCTGGACATCTCGGGGCTCGAAGCCTGGTACGGGGAATCCCACATATTGCACGGTGTCGACCTGACCGTGCACCGCGGCGAGGTCGTCACGCTGCTCGGCCGCAACGGCGCGGGCCGCACGACGACGCTGCGCGCGATCATGGGCCTCACCGGGCGGCGCAGCGGGTCGATCAAGGTCGCGGGCAACGAGACGATCGGCCTGTCGACGCACCGGATCGCGCATTACGGCGTCGGTTACTGCCCGGAGGAGCGCGGGATCTTCTCGAGCCTGTCGTGCGAGGAGAACCTGATGCTGCCGCCGATGATCGGGCCGCGCGAAAACGCGATGTCGCTCGACGACATCTACGCGATGTTTCCGAACCTCGCGTCGCGCCGGCAGAGCCAGGGCACGCGGCTGTCGGGCGGCGAGCAGCAGATGCTCGCGGTCGCGCGGATCCTGCGCACCGGCGCGAACCTGCTGCTGCTCGACGAGATTTCCGAGGGCCTCGCGCCCGTGATCGTGCAGACCCTCGCGAAGATGATCGTCGCGCTGAAGGCGCGCGGCTACACGATCGTGATGGTCGAACAGAACTTCCGCTTTGCCGCGCCGCTCGCCGACCGTTTCTACGTGATGGAGCACGGCCGGATCGTCGAGCATTTCGGCGCGGCCGAACTGGACAGCAAGATGCCGATCCTGCACGACCTGCTCGGCGTGTGACGCCATCCCCTGGCCGCTAGCCGTGGCGGCTCTCGAATAACCACAACGCATCAGAAGAACAGGAGACGTCAATGAAAATGAAGACCCTCGCACGCGCCTGTTTCGCGCTTGCGGCCGCCGCGTTCACCGCCGGCGCCGCGCAGGCCGCGGACACCGTGAAGATCGGTTTCATCACCGACATGTCGGGGCTTTACGCGGACATCGACGGCCAGGGCGGCCTCGAGGCGATCCGCATGGCGGTCGCCGATTTCGGCGGCAAGGTGCTCGGCAAGCCGATCGAGGTCGTGTACGCCGATCACCAGAACAAGGCGGACATCGCGGCGTCGAAGGCGCGCGAATGGATGGATCGCGGCGGGCTCGACCTGCTCGTCGGCGGCACGAATTCGGGGACGGCGCTGGCGATGAACCAGGTCGCGGCGGAGAAGAAGAAGGTCTACATCAACATCGGCGCGGGCGCGGACACGCTGACGAACGAGCAGTGCACGCCGTACACGGTTCACTACGCGTACGACACGATGGCGCTCGCGAAGGGCACCGGCTCGGCCGTGGTGAAGCAGGGCGGCAAGTCGTGGTTCTTCCTGACCGCCGACTACGCGTTCGGCAAGGCGCTCGAGAAGAATACGTCGGACGTCGTGAAGGCAAACGGCGGGCAGGTGCTCGGCTACGTGCGGCACCCGCTGTCGGCGTCGGACTTCTCGTCGTTCCTGCTGCAGGCGCAGTCGTCGAAGGCGCAGATCCTCGGCCTCGCGAATGCGGGCGGCGACACGATCAATGCGATCAAGGCCGCGAAGGAATTCGGCATCACGAAGACGATGAAGCTCGCCGCGCTGCTGATGTTCATCGACGACGTGCACAGCCTCGGCCTCGAGACGACGCAGGGCCTCGTGCTGACCGACAGCTGGTACTGGAACCGCGACCCGGCGTCGCGCCAGTGGGCGCAGCGCTACTTCGGCAAGATGAAGAAGATGCCGTCGAGCCTGCAGGCAGCCGACTATTCGTCGGTGACGACGTACCTGAAGGCCGTGCAGGCGGCCGGCACGACCGACTCCGACAAGGTGATGGCCGAGCTGAAGAAGATGAAGATCAACGATTTCTACGCGAAGGGCTACATCCGCGCGGACGGCAGCATGATCCACGACATGTATCTGATGGAGGTGAAGAAGCCGTCCGAATCGAAGGAGCCGTGGGATTACTACAAGGTGCTCGCGACGATTCCGGGCGAACAGGCATTCACGACGAAGCAGGAAACGCGCTGCGCGATGTGGAAGTAAGCGCGCTGCCGCGGCGCGCGGCCTGATGCGCGCCGCGGCAGCGGGCAGGGTGGGGCGGCCGGATTCCGGATCGCCCGCGCCGCTGCCCGTGCGCGCGCGGGCAGCACATTGGTTGCGCGCGCAACGAACCTCACTCTGACGGCAGAATCGATGGAAATCTTTGGCATTCCGTTGCCGGCGATGCTGAGCCAGCTGTTGCTCGGGCTCGTCAACGGCTCGTTCTACGCGATCCTGAGCCTCGGGCTCGCGGTGATCTTCGGGCTGCTCAACGTGATCAACTTCGCACACGGCGCGCTGTTCATGCTCGGTGCGATGCTCGCGTGGATGGGCCTGTCGTATTTCGGGCTGCCGTACTGGGCGATGCTGGTGCTCGCACCGCTCGTCGTCGGCGCGTTCGGGATCGTCATCGAGCGCTCGATGCTGCGCTGGCTGTACAAGCTCGACCACCTGTACGGGCTGTTGCTGACGTTCGGCCTCACGCTCGTCGTCGAAGGCGTGTTCCGCTCGATCTACGGCTCGTCCGGCCAGCCGTACGACGTGCCGTCGCAGCTTGCCGGCGCGACCAATCTCGGCTTCATGTTCCTGCCGAACTACCGTGCGTGGGTCGTCGTCGCGTCGCTCGCGGTGTGCCTCGTGACGTGGTTCGTGATCGAGAAGACGCGCCTCGGCGCATACCTGCGCGCGGGCACCGAGAATCCGAAGCTCGTCGAGGCGTTCGGGGTGAACGTGCCGATGATGATCACGCTCACCTACGGCTTCGGCGTCGCGCTCGCCGCATTCGCGGGCGTGCTGGCCGCGCCGGTGATCCAGGTCTCGCCGCTGATGGGCCAGCCGATGATCATCACGGTGTTCGCGGTGGTCGTGATCGGCGGCATGGGCTCGATCCTCGGTTCGATCCTGACGGGCCTGTTGCTCGGCGTGATCGAGGGCTTTACGCGGGTGTTCTATCCGGAGGCGTCGGCGACGGTCGTGTTCGTGATCATGGCGATCGTGCTGCTGATCCGTCCGGCGGGCCTCTTCGGCAAGGAAAAATGATGCAGAGAAAAGTGCTCTACGGCGTGCTGCTCGCCGCACTGCTGGCCGCGCCGTTCATCGGCGCGTACCCGCTGTTCGTGATGAAGGTGCTCGCGTTCGCGCTGTTCGCCGCCGCGTTCAACCTGCTGATCGGCTATACGGGGCTGCTGTCGTTCGGCCATGCGATGTTCCTCGCGACCGCCGGCTACCTGACCGGCTATTCGATGCAGACGCTCGGCGCGACGCCGGAGCTCGGCGTGCTCGCGGGCACCGCCGCGGCGACGCTGCTCGGGCTCGTCGTCGGCTTGTTCGCGATCCGCCGGCAGGGGATCTACTTCGCGATGATCACGCTCGCGTTCGCGCAGATGGTCTATTTCATCTACCTGCAGGCGCCGTTCACGCACGGCGAGGACGGCCTGCAGGGCGTGCCGCGCGGCCGGCTGTTCGGCGTGCTCGACCTGTCTTCCGACCTCACGCTGTACTACATCGTGCTTGCGGTGATCGTCGCCGCGTGCGCGTTCATCGTGCGGGTCGTCCATTCGCCGTTCGGCCAGGTGCTCGTCGCGATCAAGGAGAACGAGGCGCGCGCGATCTCGCTCGGCTACGACACCGACCGCTTCAAGCTGCTCGCGTTCATCCTGTCGGCGGGGCTCGCGGGGCTCGCCGGATCGCTGAAGGTGCTGGTGCTCGGCTTCGAGACGCTCTCGGACGCGTACTGGACGATGTCGGGCCTCGTCGTGCTGATGACGCTGGTCGGCGGGATGGGCACGCTGTTCGGCCCGCTGCTGGGCGCGGCGCTGATCGTCGCGCTCGAGGACCGGCTCGGCGATATCGGCGAATGGCTCGCGTCGGTGACCGGCATCGGCTGGTTCCACTCGCTCGGCGAGTCGGCGACGATCGTCACGGGGCTGATCTTCATCGCGTGCGTGCTCGCGTTCCGGCGCGGGATCGTTGGCGAAATGATCGCGCGGTACAAGCCGCTGAGGGCCTCTTGATTGATGCGCAGCACCATCGGACGATGGTTGCGGGCGCATCGACGCGCCTTCCGGCCGGCGTTGCGGAGTGTTTTGCTGCCCCATTTTCGTGCGGCAATGCACCATAGGGGTAAATGCTAAGTTGCCGCAGTGTGAAAGCTCCTTTAATCTTCGTCTCAGTTCTGATGCACCGCGAAACGATTTTTGCAGGTGGAGAACGAGGAGACAATCGAGGCACAAAGTGCCCGGACCCAAAGCGCTGTTGGACGGAATCCAACAGCGCTTTTTCATTTGTGTGCGCGTTTTCCTGCCGATGGTGCATCCGCCGGCGACGCGTTCCTTCCTGCGGTCGCCGTCCGGCGCACTGTCTCTTCCGCTTTCTCGCTTTTTCGCTTTCTCGCTTTCTCGCTTTCTCGCTTTCTCGCTTTCTCGCTTTCTCGCTTTTTCGCTTTTTCGTTTTTTCGTTTTTTCGTTTTTTCGTTTTTTCGTCTTGCGATCGCGTCACGTCGCGAACCCGTGCCTGCTTCGGGCTTACCCGGTTGGCGCGCGCAGAAGGCGTCCGTTACACTCGCCTTTCACCGACCGAGCGGTCGGGAATACGGTCGGCAGTTCTCCTACAAGCAGAATGCAGAAGAGGGAGTACGGTTGGATGAAAAGCGCAGCACGGCGGATCGGAGTCGGGGTGGCGGCAGGGGCCGCCGACGCATTGCGACGCGTGCGGACGGGCACGGTGACCGGCGCCAGGACGTCTGCGACGGTTGCTGCCTCATCGGGCTGCGTGACGGGCTCCGGAGCCCGCCTGCGCGTCCTGAAACGGTCGCTGGGGGCGACTCGCGCGATTCTGATCCATGTCGAACTGGCGGGCGCGCGACACGCATGAGCGTCCCGTTTTTCGTCGAACAATTCTGCCGCCGTGCTTCATGCACGGGCCGCCTGACGGCCCGGCGGCGCAATGGCGCTGCTCTGGGCCTGTCCCTGTCACGATCCCCGCACATTCATGCTGGCGACACGCCGTCCGCAGATCGTTGCGTACGTCCCCGACTTCTGTTTCGTGCACAACGACCGGCGAGCGGCCTGCGGTGCGCCGCGCCGGGTTGGGCTGCCCGGGCCGCGAGCGGTGCGGCGCAGGCCAGCGGCGTTTCACGGGAAAACGAGCGTAGGCGCGGTCATGCCGGATAGTTAAATTATTAACTTGTTTGGAGAGCGGGCGCCGCCCGAGCGCCCCCGAGGATTTTTCGAGCAGCGTTTGGAGACACTTGATGAAAATGAATCGATGGATGGAGGCCGTGCTCGCCGCGGGCCTCGTGTGTGCGGCGGCGAGCGCGTCGGCGCAGGTGAAGATCGGCGTGACGCTGTCAGCCACCGGGCCGGCCGCGTCGCTCGGCATCCCGGAAAAGAACACGATCGCGCTGCTGCCGAAGGAAATCGCGGGCAAGAGCGTGCAGTACATCGTGCTCGACGACGCGTCCGACACGAGCCGCGCGGTGCAGAACGTGCGCAAGCTGATCGACGAGGACCACGTCGACGCGATCATCGGTTCGTCGGTCACGCCGAACTCGCTCGCGATGCTCGACCCCGTGTCGCAGGGCAAGACGCCGGCGATTTCGCTCGCGGCGAGCGCGCAGATCATTTCGCCGATGGACGCGAAGCGCGCATGGATGTTCAAGGTGCCGCAGAACGACCGGCTGATGGCCGACGCGATTGCCGGCTATATGGCGAAGCACGGCGTGAAGACGGTGGGCTTCATCGGCTTCGCCGACGCATACGGCGACAGCTGGTTCAGCGCGTTCAGTGCGGCCGCCGCCGCAAACGGGATCAAGATCGTGTCGAACGAGCGCTTTAACCGCACCGATGCGTCGGTGATGGGGCAGGTGCTGAAGCTGATCGGCTCGAACCCCGACGCGGTGCTGATCGGCGGCTCCGGCACGCCGGCGGCGTTGCCCGCGAAGACGCTGAAGGAGCGCGGCTACAAGGGCAAGGTGTACCAGACCCACGGCGTCGCGAACAACGACTTCCTGCGCGTGTGCGGCAAGGATTGCGAAGGCGAGATCCTGCCGGCGGGCCCCGTGCTCGTGACCGACCAGTTGCCGGATTCGAACCCGGTGAAGAAGCCGTCGCAGGCGTACCGGGCGGCCTACGAGAAGGCGTACGGCGCCGGCTCGGTGTCGACGTTCGGCGGCCATGCGTGGGACGCGGGGCAACTGCTGCAGCGCGCGATTCCCGATGCGCTGAAGAAGGGGCAGCCGGGCACCGAGGCGTTCCGCGAAGCGTTGCGCGCGTCGCTCGAGAACGTGAAGGATCTGCCCGTATCGCACGGCGTGATCAACATGACGCAGACCGATCACAACGGCTTCGATACGCGCGCACGCGTGATGGTGCAGATCGTCGACGGCAAGTGGAAGCTGCAGGCCGAGTGAGTTCCACGTGAATGGGGCAGGCGCGCGCGTCGTGAAGGGCGCTGCGCGCCGTCCGCCGGTGACCGTGCGTGGCGGTCATCACGCATCCCGTGAACGGTGATTCAATCGATCGTGCGTGCGCGCACCGCGTCGTGCCGCATGGCATCCCGGCCCGCGTTCCGCCGTCCGGCGATCGCCGTTCCTCCCGCAGCCTTCTCGATACACGAAACGTATGGATCTCTCGATTGCGGCGATCCTCGCGCAAGACGGCATCACGACCGGCGCCATTTATGCATTGCTGTCGCTGGCGCTCGTACTGGTGTTTTCCGTCACGCGAGTGATCTTCATTCCCCAGGGCGAGTTCGTCGCCTACGGTGCGCTGACGCTGGCCGCGTTGCAGGCGCAGAAATTTCCCGCCACCTGCTGGCTGCTGTTCGTGATGGGCATCGCGTGCTTCGTGGTCGAAGTCGGCGGCCTGCTCCGGCATCGCGAGCGGCGCCACCAGCTCGGCCGCACGCTGACGACGCTCGGGAGCCGCTACGTGCTGTTGCCGCTTGCGGTGCTCGCGGTCACGCGCGGCGTCGCCTCGCAGCCGCTGCCGATGCTCGCGCAGATCGCGCTGACGCTCGCGATCGTCGTGCCGATGGGGCCGTTCGTGTACCGCCTCGCGTACCAGCCGATCGCCGAGGCGACGACGTTGCTGCTGCTGATCGTGTCGGTCGCCGTGCATTTCGCGATGGTCGGCCTCGGGCTCGTGATGTTCGGCGCCGAAGGGTCGCGCACCAATGCGTTCTCGGATGCGTCGCTGTCGATCGGGAGCCTGACGGTGTCGCTGCAGAGCATCCTGGTGGTCGTCACCGCGTTCGTGATGATCGCGGCGCTCTACCTGTACTTCGGCCGCACGATCGCCGGCAAGGCGCTGCGCGCGACGTCGGTGAACCGGCTCGGCGCGCGGCTCGTCGGCATCGGCACGACGGAAGCGGGGCGGCTCGCGTTCACGCTCGCGGCAGCGCTCGGTGTGCTGTCCGGCATCCTCGTCGGTCCGCTGACGACGATCTACTACGACTCGGGCTTCCTGATCGGCCTGAAGGGCTTCGTCGGCGCGATCATCGGCGGGCTCGTCAGCTATCCGCTCGCGGCGGCCGGCTCGCTGCTCGTCGGCGTGCTCGAATCGTATTCGTCGTTCTGGGCGAGCGCCTACAAGGAGGTGATCGTGTTCACGCTGATCATTCCGGTGCTGCTGTGGCGTAGTTTCGCGACGCCGCACACGGAAGAGGACGAGGAGTGACCCGATGAAGACATTGGTGCGCAACAAGACGTTCTGGCTGTTTCTCGTGGTGCTGTTCGCGCTGCCGGTGCTGCCCGGCGTACTGCGGGTGCCCGAATACTGGATCACGCTGCTGAACTACATCGGCCTCGATGCGATCGTCGCGATCGGGCTCGTGCTGCTGACGGGCGTCGGCGGGATGACGAGCTTCGGGCAGGCGGCGTTCGTCGGGATCGGCGCGTATGCGACCGCGTACCTGACGACGGCCTATGGTGTATCGCCCTGGCTCGCGCTGATCGCCGGCGTCGTGCTGACGGGGCTCGTCGCGCTCGTGCTGGGCGCGGTGACGATGCGGCTGTCGGGGCACTTCCTGCCGCTCGGCACGATCGCGTGGGGGCTCGCGCTGTTCTACCTGTTCGGCAATCTCGAGCTGCTCGGCAAGTACGACGGGATCAACGGCATTCCGGCGCTGAACCTGTTCGGCATCGTGCTCGACAGCGGACGCAGCCTGTATTTCCTGATCTGGGCCGTCGTGCTGGCGGCGATCCTGTCCGTGCAGAACCTGCTGAACAGCCGGCCGGGCCGTGCGATTCGCGCACTGCGCGGTGGCGGCGTGATGGCCGAGGCGATGGGCGTGAACACCGCGTGGATGCGGGTCGTGATCTTCGTCTACGCGGCGGTGCTCGCGGCGATTTCGGGCTTCCTGTACGCGCACCTGCAGCGTGCGGTGAACCCGACACCGTTCGGCCTGAACCACGGGATCGAATTCCTGTTCATGGCGGTGGTCGGCGGCGTCGCGCATGTGTGGGGCGCGGTGCTCGGCGCGGCGATCCTCACCGTGCTGCAGGACTATCTGCAGACGCTGCTGCCGAAGCTGCTCGGCGCCGAAGGCAACTTCGAGATCATCGTGTTCGGCGTCGTGATGGTGCTGCTGCTGCAGTACGCGCGGCAGGGCGTCTGGCCGTTCGTCGCGAGACTGTTTCCACGTGGACCGCGAGCGCACGTGCCGCATGACGCCGATCCGTTGCCGCAGCGCACCAAGCCGGCCACCGGCGAGACGCTGCTCGTCGTCGACAACGCGCGCAAGCAGTTCGGCGGGCTCGTGGCCGTCAACGACGTGAGCTTCGAGGTCAACGCAGGGCAGATCATCGGCCTGATCGGGCCGAACGGCGCCGGCAAGTCGACCACGTTCAACCTCGTGACGGGCGTGCTGAAGCCGACGGGCGGCACGATCACGTTCCGCGGCGAGCGGATCGACGGCCTGACGTCGCGCGAGATCGTGCGGCGAGGGATCGGCCGCACGTTCCAGCACGTGAAGCTGCTGCCCGGGATGACGGTGCTGGAAAACGTCGCGCTCGGCGCGCATCTGCGCGGCACGACCGGCGTCTGGCGCAGCATCGCGCGGCTCAACGCGCACGAGGAGGCGCAGTTGCTGGCCGAGGCGGCGCGCCAGATCCGTCGCGTCGGCCTCGAGAACCACATGTATGACGAAGCGGGGAGTCTCGCGCTCGGCCAGCAGCGGATTCTCGAAATTGCCCGCGCGCTGTGCTGCGATCCGACGCTGCTGCTGCTCGACGAGCCGGCCGCCGGGCTACGCTACAAGGAGAAGCAGCAACTGGCGGACCTGCTGCGGCGGCTGAAGGCGGAAGGGATGAGCGTGCTGCTTGTCGAGCACGACATGGATTTCGTGATGAATCTCACCGATCGGCTGGTGGTAATGGAGTTCGGCACGCGGATCGCGGAAGGGCTGCCACAGGACGTGCAGCAGGACCCGGCAGTACTCGAAGCCTATCTGGGCGGGGTGGAATGATGACGGACACAACGACGCCGATTCTCGACGTGCACGGGCTCGCAGTCCGGTACGGCAAGGTGGAAGCGCTGCACGGCGCGGCGATCAAGGTCGGCGCGGGCCAGATCGTCAGCGTGATCGGGCCCAATGGGGCCGGCAAATCGACGCTGCTGAACGCGATCATGGGGGCGTTGCCGGTGACCGGGCACGCGGCGGGCGCGATCGTGTATCGCGGCACCGATGTTGGCGCGCTGCCGATCGAGCAGCGCGTCGCGCGCGGCATGTGCCTCGTGCCGGAAAAGCGCGAGCTGTTCGGCACGATGTCGGTCGAGGACAACCTCGTACTCGGCGCTTATCGGCGCAAGCAGGCGGGCGTAGCGAACTTCCTCGACCAGCTCGATCACGTGTTCGCGCTGTTTCCGCGGCTGAAGGAGCGACGCAATCAGGCGGCCGGTACGCTGTCCGGCGGCGAACGCCAGATGCTGGCGGTGGGGCGGGCGCTGATGGGCAAGCCCGACCTGCTGATGCTCGACGAGCCGAGCCTGGGCCTTGCACCGCTGATCGTGAAGGAGATTTTTCATATCATCAGCGCGCTGCGGGGCACCGGCGTGGCGACGCTGCTGATCGAGCAGAACGCGCGGGCGGCACTGCAGATCTCCGACTACGGCTATGTACTCGAAACGGGGGAGTTTGCGCTGGAAGGGCCGGCGAGCGAGCTTGCGCAGAATCCGCGCGTGATCGAAACGTACCTCGGGCTGGCGAAGAAGACGGCTTGAGTGGCGTGATCGGCGGGAAACGGGCGGCGTGTTTCACGTGAAACACGCCGTTTTTGTTTTTTGGGTGGGGCGCATCGATGCAGGCCGCGGCCGGGAAGTGATGGTGGCAGGCGCTGCTGTCACGACTACACAGCGTGGGGATAAGTGCCGGACGAACGATCGGAAATCCTGTGAAAAGGGGCGGATGCGGCTCACACAGGTGCCGTTGCCGGACCTTTGTCCTGATCGGGTGTGGATAGTTGCTTGTCCACAGGGCGGCTTCCCGTGCATGCTCATTGCACAGCGCCAACGGTATCCCGTACACCCGCGGACGCGTCACTGGAGCGGGTTGGGCAGCACAGATTCGCCGATCGACCGGGAAAAATCGGCGAAATGAACTGACCCTTCCATTCGGACGACCTTCGGGCGAAAAGCGAACCCGCTATAATTCGGCCCATACATTTCTCAGATAGGTTCGTGCGCCGTCCTGCGTACGGAATCCACCATGCTTTATCCCACAGAATTTGACGTCATCGTCGTCGGCGGCGGTCACGCCGGCACCGAGGCCGCTTTGGCGTCCGCCCGCATGGGCGTGAAGACGCTGCTGCTGACTCACAACATCGAAACCCTCGGGCAGATGAGCTGCAATCCGTCGATCGGCGGCATTGGCAAGGGCCATCTGGTCAAGGAAGTCGATGCGTTGGGCGGCGCAATGGCCGCAGCGACGGATGAGGGCGGGATCCAGTTCCGGATCCTCAATTCGTCGAAGGGCCCGGCCGTGCGCGCGACGCGCGCACAGGCTGACCGCATCCTGTACAAGGCGGCGATCCGTCGCCGACTCGAGAATCAGCCGAACCTGTGGTTGTTCCAGCAAGCGGTCGACGATCTGATGGTCGAAGGGGACCGTGTGGTGGGCGCCGTCACACAGATCGGCATCCGTTTTCGCGCGCGTGCTGTGGTGTTGACCGCCGGGACCTTCCTCGACGGCAAGATCCACGTCGGCCTGAACAACTACACTGGTGGGCGAGCAGGGGATCCGGCGGCTGTGACGCTGTCCTCGCGTCTGAAGGAGCTGAAGCTGCCGCAAGGGCGGCTGAAGACCGGGACACCGCCTCGTATCGACGGCCGTTCGATCGACTTCTCGAAGCTGGAAGAGCAGCCGGGCGATCTCGATCCGGTTCCTGTGTTCTCGTTCCTGGGCCGAGCGGAGCAGCATCCGCAGCAGATGCCGTGCTGGGTCACGCATACGAACGAGCGCACGCACGACATCATCCGCGGCGGCCTCGACCGCTCGCCGATGTATACAGGCGTGATCGAAGGTGTCGGGCCGCGTTACTGCCCGTCGATCGAGGACAAGATCCACCGTTTCGCGTCCAAGGAATCGCACCAGATCTTCCTCGAGCCGGAAGGGCTGACGACCAATGAGTTCTATCCGAACGGGATCTCGACGAGCCTGCCGTTCGACGTGCAGCTCGAGCTCGTGCATTCGATGCGCGGCCTCGAACAGGCGCATATCCTGCGCCCGGGCTACGCAATCGAGTACGACTACTTCGATCCGCGGGCACTGAAGGCGTCGCTGGAGACCAAGGCGATCAACGGTCTGTTTTTTGCGGGCCAGATCAACGGGACGACGGGTTACGAAGAAGCGGCGGCGCAGGGCTTGCTGGCGGGCGTGAATGCGGGCCTGTACGTGCAGGAGAAGGACGCCTGGTGCCCGCGCCGTGACCAGGCTTATATGGGCGTGCTGGTCGACGATCTGGTGACGCGTGGCGTCGCCGAGCCGTACCGGATGTTCACGAGCCGCGCGGAGTACCGGCTGAGCCTGCGAGAAGACAACGCGGACATGCGCCTGACCGAAGTCGGCCGCGAGCTGGGTCTGGTGGACGACGTGCGCTGGGACGCATTCTGCCGGAAGCGCGACGCTGTTTCACGTGAAACCGAGCGCCTGAAGTCGACGTGGGTCACACCGAAGACGCTGCCGGCCGACGAGGCGGTCGCACTGCTCGGCAAGGCGATCGATCACGAATACAGTCTGGCTGAACTGCTGCGTCGGCCCGGCGTCAACTATGACGGCGTGTGCGGCCTGAAGGGCGGCGAGTGCGGTCCGGCGGAGTCGCTGGCCGACGATCCGGTCCTGCTTGCGCAGATCAAGGAGCAGGTCGAAATCGGCATCAAGTATCAGGGCTACATCGATCGCCAGGCGAGCGAGATCGAGCGCAACGATGCGAACGAAAACACACGTCTGCCGGACGGCATCGACTACCGCGAAGTGCGCGGGCTGTCGTTTGAGGTGAGCCAGAAGCTGAATCAGTTCCGACCGGAAACGATCGGGCAGGCGTCGCGTATTTCGGGTGTGACACCGGCGGCGATCTCGCTGCTGATGGTGCACCTGAAGCGCCGCGGCCTCGGCCGCCGCAACGGTGCCGCAGACGCGGCCGTGGAGCAGGGGGACAGCAGTGTCCCGACGCAACAATGACGGCGCGTCGCGCGCCGGCGGTTAATCGGGATGTACTGGAGCGGATGCTCGTCGACGGCGCCAACACGCTTGACGTCGCGCTGACGGATACCCAGCGAAACCAGCTGCTCGACTATGTCGCGCTGCTGGCGAAGTGGAACGCGGTCTACAACCTGACCGCGATTCGCGATCCGCAGCAGATGCTGATCCAGCACATCCTCGATTCGCTGTCGATCGTTCCTCATCTGCGCGGCCGTGCATCGGCGCGCGTGCTCGACGTCGGTTCGGGCGGCGGTTTGCCGGGCATCGTGCTGGCGATCGTCCAGCCGGACTGGCAGGTCACGCTGAACGACATCGTCCACAAGAAATCCGCTTTCCAGACGCAGACCCGGGCCGAGCTGAAGCTCGCGAACCTGTCGGTCGTCACCGGGCGCGTGGAAACGCTGCAGCCTGGCGTCGACGTGCAGAAAAAATTCGATGTAATCGTTTCGCGCGCTTTCGCGGACCTCTCCGACTTCGTTAAACTTGCTCGACATCTGGTTGCGCCGGGCGGTGCGATCTGGGCAATGAAGGGCGTGCACCCGGACGACGAGATTGCACGGCTGCCCGGCGGCAGTCACGTGAAGCAGACCATTCGGCTGGCGGTGCCGATGCTCGATGCCGAACGGCATCTGATCGAAGTCACCGTCGACGACGCGATTTGATGGCGCGCCGAGCGGCGCGCCGATTGTTTGAAGGTACGAGGAACACATCAACGATGGCAAAGATCTTCTGCGTTGCGAACCAGAAGGGGGGCGTCGGCAAGACGACGACAACGGTCAATCTCGCCGCAAGCCTGGCAGCGCATGAGCAACGCGTCCTGCTGATTGACCTCGACCCGCAGGGCAACGCGACGATGGGCAGCGGGATCGACAAGGCTGGCGTCGAGTCGACCGTGTACGAGGTGCTGGTCGACGGCTTATCGGTCGCGGACGCGCGCGTGCGCCCCGAATCGGTGACGTACGACGTACTGCCTGCGAACCGTGAGCTGTCCGGCGCGGAAATCGAACTGATCGGCATCGAGAATCGCGAGCGTCAATTGAAGGCGGCGCTCGAACGCGTTGCCGACGATTACGACTTCGTGCTGATCGACTGTCCGCCGACGCTGTCGCTGCTGACGCTGAACGGCCTGTGCGCGGCGCACGGTGTCGTGATTCCGATGCAGTGCGAATACTTCGCGCTCGAGGGTCTGTCGGATCTCGTCAACACGATCAAGCAGGTGCACGCGAACATGAACCGCGACCTGAAGATCATCGGGTTGCTGCGGGTGATGTTCGATCCGCGCATCACGCTGCAACAGCAGGTTTCCGATCAACTGAAGGCGCACTTCGGCGACAAGGTGTTCGACGCGGTGATTCCGCGTAACGTCCGTCTGGCCGAAGCGCCGAGCTACGGTCTGCCCGGTGTCGTGTTCGACCGCAGTTCGCGTGGTGCGCAAGCCTATCTCCAGTTCGGCGCCGAGATGATCGAGCGCGTGCGCACATTCGATGCGTGATCCGGACACGAGCGAAGCGAGGAAGAAAGACATGAACGCGGTGCCAAAGAAGAAAGGGTTGGGGCGTGGCCTCGAAGCGCTGCTAGGTGGCAGCGCCGACATCACCGAAGCGGTGAAGATCGAGGGCGCACCGAACACGCTCGCACTGGCGAAGCTGCAGGCCGGCAAGTATCAGCCGCGGACGCGGATGGACGAGGGCAGCCTGCAGGAGCTGGCGGCAAGCATTCGCGCACAGGGCGTGATGCAGCCGATTCTCGTGCGGCCCATTTCATCAGATAAATACGAGATCATCGCCGGTGAGCGGCGTTTCCGTGCGGCGCGACTCGCTGGTCTCGACGAAGTGCCGGTGCTGGTGAAGGATGTGTCGGATCAGGCCGCCGCTGCGATGGCGCTGATCGAGAACATCCAGCGCGAAGACCTGAATCCGCTCGAAGAGGCGCACGGCATCCAGCGCCTGCTCGACGAATTCCATTTCACGCACGAGCAGGCGGCCGAATCGGTCGGCCGCTCGCGCAGCGCGGTGTCGAACCTGCTGCGCCTGCTGAATCTCGCTGCACCGGTGCAGACGATGCTGCTCGCCGGCGATCTCGACATGGGCCATGCGCGCGCGCTGCTCGCGGTCGATGCCGCGACGCAGATCACGCTCGCGCACCAGGTCGTCAACAAGCGGATGTCGGTTCGCGAGACCGAAAAGCTCGTCACGCAGACGACGAAGGAAGCGCCGGCGGTCAAGGCGCGCGCGAAGGACGATGGCGGCCGCGACACGCGCCGTCTTGAAGAAGAGCTGTCCGACCTGCTGGCGTCGACGGTGAAAATCAAGCTTGGCCGCCGCGGGCGGGGGCAGGTGATGATCGATTTCGGCAACCTCGATGCGCTCGAGGGCATCCTTGCGCGCCTGCGCGGCAACGTGACGGCAGAAGAGTAACGAGGCGGTACCGATGGACAATTCGGGCGCACCGGCAATGCGCCGGTGGTTCGGCTGGCTCGCGCAGGAACCTGTGCTGTCCGTGCTGGCCATCGGTCTCATTCTCCTGCAATGGTTGCATCCGCAACCATTCGCAGTGCTTGTGAATCGCGTCGACTGGCAGACGGTCGCGACGCTCGCGGGCCTGCTGATGCTGACGAAGGCGCTCGAGCTTTCCGGGTGCCTGATGTGGCTTGCGCATCGCATCGTGCATCACGTGCATTCCGAGCGCGCGCTTGCGATGCTGCTCGTCGTGTTCGCCGCTGCGCTCGCGATGTGGCTCACCAATGACGTCGCGCTGTTTGTCGTCGTCCCGTTGATGGTGTCGTTGCGTGCGCTGGCGCCGCTGCCGTTCCGGCGGCTCGTGATCGTCGTCGCGCTGGCCGTCAACGCGGGGTCGGTCGCGACGCCGCTCGGCAATCCGCAGAACCTGTTCCTGTGGCAGTTGAGCGGCGTGTCGTTCGGCCGCTTCGTGCTCACGCTCGGCCCGCTGGCGATTGCGCTGATGGCGCTGCTGCTCGCGGTGACCGCCTGCGCGTTTCGCGCCAAGCCGCTCGACCTGTCCGGCGATGTCGTCGCGTTGCCCGTGCGGCGCATGCAGGCACTTGTCGCGGGCGCGCTGTTCGCCGCGTTCGTGCTGCTCGCCGACGCGCACCATGCGTTGCCGGGCCTGATCGCGGTTGCTGTCGTGCTGCTCGTCGTGCGACGCGACGCCGTGCTGAAGATCGACTGGCTGCTGCTGCTGATTTTCGTGCTGATGTTCGTCGTGCTGCGCAGCGCGGCCGCGCTGCCTGCGGTGCATGACGCGATCGCAGGCGCGCGCCTCGACTCGCCGCTACGCGTGTTCATTGCCGGCGCGGGGCTGTCGCAAGGCATCAGCAACGTGCCGGCCGCGATCCTGCTGTCGGAATTCACGCAAGACTGGCGCGCGCTGGCGTTCGGTGTGTCGGTCGGCGGGTTCGGCGTGGCGATCGGGTCGCTCGCGAACCTGATCGCCGTGCGGCTCGCAAAGGAGCCGCGGATGTGGCTGCCGTTTCACCTCGTGTCGATCCCGTTCGCGATCGTGAGCGCGGTGCTCGGTGCGTGGCTGCTCGTTCACGGTTGAGCTTCGCATCACGGTGACCTTCCGTGGCGGCGGTTCCGGTGATATGCCCGCGGCGGGTGATATATCCACAGGCGGCACATCCGCAGGCGACACCGCTGTCTGTACGGACCTACAGGCAATGCGTCCACGCGCGATTCCTCCACAGCCGGCGCATCCGCATGCCATGCATTCATCGTGACTCATGCACAGCCGAGGCATCCACAGCCGAAGCATCTGCAGCCGAAGCACCCGCAGCCGGTGCACCCACAGCCGGTGCACCCACAGCCGGTGCACCCACAGCCGGCGACAGCCTATGCGCCCAAAGGCGGTGCGTCCGCGTGTCGGGTACCCAAGATGGTGCGTTTGCGGGTGACCTGCCCACAGGGGTGAATCTGTGGCGATATGCGCTCGGCGGCATATTGGCAGTGAAGAGTCTGCGATAGGGCGGAGAGGCGCTGACCGACCTGCAGCGACACGTGCGGGAAATCCACAGCCGCAGGGTCGCAACGAAACACCCGCCTGCATTCCTTGCGCTCGCCATCATCGCTCATGAGCGAAGCCGATCTTCTTCGCGTGCGAAATACCTGTGTGGGCGGTGCGAGGGCAGTGAACTGACCTTACAACTGTCATCGTACGTCGTCGATTCACGCATTTTTCACATCATGAGCGGGCATTTCAGGCAGATTTTTGCCGCATCTAAAGCCTTGAATCACTTGCAACTATCGCTTACAATCGCCCGGATTTGTTAGCTAGGCACCCCTGAAAGCTTTCGGAAAACTTGGGGCCGGGTTCAGGATTTTGCGGAAGGCTGCGATGGCGGGTAAGGCGCCGAACGATAGGCACGGTGATCACCGCGCGCAACGCACTGATTCAGCGGCCGGCGACGGGCGCGAGCCCTCCGGTGGCGACTGGGATGCCGAGCAGCAGGACAACAACATCGTTCCGCTCACGCGGGCAGAGGCCGAGAGGCTGTTCGGGCCGAACGTGAGCAGGCCCTCGCGTGTCACCCCCTATAAGGTGGTGATTGCGCAAGTGGCCCTGTCCCTGGTTGCAACGCTGGTGTGGTGGCTGTTTTCCAAGTCGCCGGGCGCCGCCGCGCAATCCGCGTTTTTGGGTGGAGCGATTGGCTGGGTGCCGAGTGCGTTGTTCGCGGCACGACTGAAGAGCGGTGGCTCGGCCACCGTGATGGGCTGGGTGGCCGGCGAGGCCCTCAAGCTCGGCGTGACGATCGGGATGTTCACGGCAGTGGCGTACGGCTACGCCGGCGTGCAGTGGGTGCCGCTCCTCGTCACGTATCTCGTCGTGTTGAAGACGTACTGGCTCGCACTGGCCTGGCGGTAGAGAAAACAAGCAGCGCGCGGTTTGACACGAAACGGCGCCGGCCCGTTCCCGCAATAACGTATTGCGGAATCGGGCAAAAGAATTTTCGACAATTTGGGTGGCATTAACGACTATGGCAACTAGTGAAGGCACGCGTGCTCTGGATCCGTCCGAGTATATTGCGCACCACTTGCAGAACTTCTCCACTGCACATCAGACGTCGATTTTCGATATCCACGTCTGGAATCTGGACACGCTGTTTTGGTCCATCGTCTGCGGTCTCGCCACGATTCTCATCCTGTACATGGCTGCCCGCAAGGCAACGCCGGGCGTGCCGGGCCGATTCCAGTGCTTCATCGAGATGATCGTCGAGATGGTCGAAGACCAGTCGAAGGCGGTCGTGCACGGTAATCGTACCTTCATCGCGCCGCTCGCGCTGACCGTGTTCGTCTGGGTCGCGCTGATGAACTCCCTCGACTTCCTGCCCGTCGACCTGCCGGGCCGCATCATCGGCTTGCTGGGTCTGTCGGATGTCATTTCGCATCACCGCATCGTCCCGACGGCCGATCTGAACGGCACGATCGGCATCGCACTCGGCGTGTTCGTGCTGATGATCTACTACAGCATCAAGATCAAGGGCGCCGGCGGCTTCGTGCATGAACTGATCTCTGCCCCGTTCGGCGCGCATCCGCTGCTGTGGATCCCGAACCTGGGCCTGAACATCGTCGAATACGTCGCGAAGACCGTGTCGCTGGGCATGCGGTTGTTCGGCAACATGTACGCGGGCGAATTGCTGTTCCTGCTGATCGCGTTGCTCGGCAGCATGTGGGGTTTCGGCGCGGACGCCACGGTGCTCGGCTTCATCGGCCATATCCTGGCGGGTAGCATCTGGGCGATCTTCCACATCCTGATTGTTTTGCTGCAGGCGTTCATTTTCATGATGCTGACGCTGGTGTATCTCGGCCAGGCACACGAAGCGCACTAAGCAGCCGGACAATCAAGCGGGTTTGTTTTTTCTAGTTTTTTCAATTCCAGTTCCAAGTCTTTTCACAAAGGAGTGATCATGCAAGCTTTCATCGCCAACATCCAGGGTCTGACCGCTATCGGTATCGGCATCATCATCGGCCTGGGTGCAATTGGCGCCTGTATCGGTATCGGCCTGATGGGCGGCAAGTACATCGAAGCATGTGCACGTCAGCCGGAACTGATCAACCCGCTGCAAACGAAGATGTTCCTGCTGGCTGGTCTGATCGATGCGGCGTTCCTGATTGGCGTCGGTGTGGCAATGCTGTTTGCGTTCGCGAACCCGCTCCTGTCGAAGCTCGTTAGCTAACGCTTCTCGGAAGAATTGCGCCCGGCATCGCCGGCGCAGGGTGGAACGGATGACGAGCGCCAATCGAAAGCCACTTTCGACGCGCTCTCCCTCGTTTCAATTCTCCGGACTAGCAGAAAAGGAAACACCGTGAATCTCAACGCAACCCTGTTTGCGCAAATGGTCGTGTTCCTGATCCTCGCGTGGTTCACGATGAAGTTCGTGTGGCCGCCGTTGATCAACGCCCTCGACGAGCGCTCGAAGAAGATTGCCGACGGCCTCTCGGCCGCGGAAAAGGGCCAGGCGGAACTCGTCGCTGCGCACAAGCGCGTCGAACAGGAACTCGTGCAGGCCCGCAACGACGGTCAACAACGCATTGCCGATGCTGAAAAGCGCGCGCAGGCGGTTGCCGAAGAAATCAAGGCCCAAGCCCATGCCGAAGCCGCCCGCATCATCGCTCAGGCGAAAGCGGACGCGGACCAGCAAATCGTGAAGGCGCGTGAAACGCTGCGTGGCGAAGTCGCCATTCTGGCAGTCAAGGGCGCCGAGCAGATCCTGATGCGCGAAGTCGATCATACGGCACACGCCCAACTGCTGAATCAACTGAAAGCCGAGCTCTGATCATGGCCGAACTTGCAACCATCGCCCGCCCTTACGCTGAAGCGCTGTTTCGCGTGGCCGAGGCGGGTGACATCGCCGCCTGGTCCACGCTCGTGCAAGAGCTGGCTCAGGTTGCGCGTCTGCCCGATGTGTTGTCCGTCGCGTCGAGCCCGAAGGTGACACGTACGCAAGTGGCGGAGCTGCTGCTCGCCACGCAGAAGTCGCCGCTCGCGGCAAGCGCGGAAGCGAAGAATTTCGTGCGGATGCTGGTCGACAATCATCGTATCGCGCTGCTGCCGGAAATCGCCGTGCAGTTCGACGAGCTGAAAAATGCGCGTGAAGGCGCCGCCGACGCAACCATCGTCAGCGCGTTCCCGCTGAACGGGGCTGATCTCGAAGGTCTCGTTTCCGGCCTCGAGCGCAAATTCAAGCGCAAGCTGAAGCCGACGGTCGAAGTCGATTCGTCGCTGATCGGCGGCGTGCGCGTGACGGTCGGCGACGAAGTGCTCGACACCTCGGTTCGCGCGCGCCTTGCTTCGATGCAGGTTGCCTTGACCGCCTGAGCGCCACGCCGGCACGCAACAGAATTGACTATCAGGAGCGAATAATGCAACTCAATCCCTCTGAGATCAGCGAGCTGATCAAGAGCCGGATCCAGGGCCTTGAAGCGAGCGCGGACGTTCGCAACCAGGGCACCGTGATCTCCGTGACCGACGGTATCGTGCGTATCCACGGCCTGTCGGACGTGATGCAGGGCGAAATGCTC
Source organism: Burkholderia sp. MR1-5-21 (assembly GCF_053427715.1). Taxonomy (NCBI): domain Bacteria; kingdom Pseudomonadati; phylum Pseudomonadota; class Betaproteobacteria; order Burkholderiales; family Burkholderiaceae; genus Burkholderia; species Burkholderia sp. MR1-5-21. The sequence goes on along the minus strand of NZ_JBSAXD010000003.1, from coordinate 119,212 downwards.
GAGTTCCCGGGCAATACGTTCGGCCTCGCGCTGAACCTCGAGCGCGACTCGGTCGGCGCCGTGATTCTCGGTGAATACGAACACATCTCGGAAGGCGACATCGTCAAGACGACGGGCCGCATTCTGGAAGTGCCGGTCGGCCCGGAACTCGTCGGTCGCGTGGTCGACGCGCTCGGCAACCCGATCGACGGCAAGGGCCCGGTCAACGCGAAGCTGACCGACGCGATCGAAAAGATCGCCCCGGGCGTGATCTGGCGTAAGTCGGTGTCGCAGCCGGTGCAGACCGGCCTGAAGTCGATCGACTCGATGGTGCCGATCGGCCGCGGCCAGCGCGAGCTGATCATCGGCGACCGTCAGTGCGGCAAGACCGCGGTGGCGCTCGACACGATCATCAACCAGAAGGGCAAGGATCTCATCTGTATCTACGTCGCGATCGGCCAGAAGGCTTCGTCGATCATGAACGTGGTGCGCAAGCTCGAAGAAACCGGCGCGCTCGAATACACGATCGTCGTCGCCGCTTCGGCGTCGGATTCTGCCGCGATGCAGTACCTCGCACCGTATGCGGGCTGCACGATGGGCGAATACTTCCGCGATCGCGGCCAGGACGCGCTGATCATCTATGACGACTTGACCAAGCAAGCCTGGGCATATCGTCAGATCTCGCTGCTGCTGCGCCGCCCGCCGGGCCGTGAAGCCTACCCGGGCGACGTGTTCTATCTGCACTCGCGTCTGCTCGAGCGCGCGGCACGCGTGTCGGAAGAGTACGTCGAGAAGTTCACGAACGGCGAAGTGAAGGGCAAGAGCGGCTCGCTGACGGCACTGCCGGTCATCGAAACGCAAGCGGGCGACGTGACCGCGTTCGTTCCGACGAACGTGATCTCGATTACCGACGGTCAGATCTTCCTGGAAACCGACCTGTTCAACGCGGGCATCCGTCCGGCAATCAACGCCGGCGTGTCGGTGTCGCGAGTCGGTGGCGCCGCGCAGACGAAGGTCGTGAAGAAGCTGTCGGGCGGTATCCGTACCGACCTCGCGCAGTACCGTGAACTCGCCGCATTCGCGCAGTTCGCATCGGACCTCGACGAAGCGACCCGCAAGCAGCTCGAGCGCGGCCGCCGCGTGACGGAACTGCTGAAGCAGCCGCAGTACCAGCCGCTGCAGGTGTGGGAACTGGCGGTTTCGCTGTACGCCGCGAACAACGGCTACTTCGACGACCTCGACGTCAAGCAAGTGCTGCCGTTCGAGAAGGGCCTGCGCGAATTCCTGAAGACCAGCCACGCTGAGCTCATCAAGCGCATCGAAGACACCAAGGACCTCTCGAAGGACGACGAAGGCGCACTGCGTGCGGCGATCGAATCCTTCAAGAAGTCGGGTGCCTATTGATCCGCGAGTGACACACTGAAGCTGCGCGGTGCATGACGTGCCCGCGCCGCTTCGGTCAAGGAGCAAGCTATGGCTGGAATGAAGGAAATTCGCGGCAAGATCAAGAGCGTGCAGAACACGCGCAAGATCACGAAGGCGATGGAGATGGTGGCCGCATCGAAGATGCGTCGCGCCCAGGAACGCATGCGCGCTGCCCGCCCGTATGCGGAGAAGGTCCGCGCCATCGCCGCGCACATGAGCCGCGCGAACCCGGAGTACCGCCACCCGTTCATGGTGGCAAACGAAGGCGCGAAGACGGCCGGCATCATCCTGGTCACGACGGACAAGGGTCTGTGCGGCGGCCTGAACACGAACGTGCTGCGCGCCACGGTGCAGAAGTTCAAGGAGCTGGACGACAAGGGCCAGAAGGTCGAAGCCACCGCAGTCGGCAGCAAGGGCCTCGGGTTCCTGAATCGTTTCGGCGCAAAGGTGATCTCGCAGGTCGTGCACCTCGGCGACACGCCGCACCTCGACAAGCTGATCGGCGCGGTAAAGACGCAGCTCGACCAGTACTCGGAAGGCAAGCTGTCGGCGGTCTACATCGCATACACGCGCTTCGTCAACACGATGAAGCAGGAAGCGGTGATCGAGCAGTTGCTGCCGCTGGCGTCCGATCGTCTCGAGAGCAGCGACGACACGCCGGCCACGGCGTGGGACTACATCTACGAGCCGGATGCACCGGCGGTGGTCGATGAGCTGCTCGTGCGTTACGTCGAGGCGCTGGTGTACCAGGCCGTCGCGGAAAACATGGCGTCCGAGCAATCGGCGCGGATGGTTGCGATGAAGGCTGCTTCGGACAACGCGAAGACCGTGATCAGCGAGTTGCAGCTCGTGTACAACAAGAGCCGTCAGGCCGCGATCACGAAGGAACTGTCGGAGATCGTCGGCGGCGCTGCTGCTGTTTAAGCGCGCGCCCCGAACGACAACTGCGCCTTTGCGCGAGTAAAGAATCAGGTATTTAAAGGAAAAGCGATGAGTACTGCTGCTTTGGTAGAAGGCAAGATCGTACAGTGCATCGGCGCCGTTATCGACGTGGAATTCCCGCGCGAAAGCATGCCGAAGATCTACGACGCGCTCATTCTGGAAGGCTCGGAACTGACGCTCGAAGTCCAGCAGCAGCTGGGCGACGGCGTGGTCCGCACCATCTGTCTGGGTGCCTCCGACGGCCTGCGCCGCGGCGTGACCGTGAAGAACACGGGCAACCCGATCTCGGTGCCGGTCGGCAAGCCGACCCTCGGCCGGATCATGGACGTGCTCGGCCGTCCGATCGACGAAGCGGGCCCGATCGAAAGCGAAAACAAGCGTTCGATCCACCAGAAGGCGCCGGCATTCGACGAACTGTCGCCGTCGACCGAACTGCTCGAAACGGGCATCAAGGTCATCGACCTGATCTGCCCGTTCGCAAAGGGCGGCAAGGTCGGTCTGTTCGGCGGTGCAGGCGTGGGCAAGACCGTCAACATGATGGAGCTCATCAACAACATCGCTAAGGAACACGGCGGTTACTCCGTGTTCGCGGGCGTGGGCGAGCGTACCCGTGAAGGGAACGACTTCTACCACGAAATGAAGGACTCGAACGTTCTCGACAAGGTCGCGCTGGTGTACGGCCAGATGAACGAGCCGCCGGGCAACCGTCTGCGCGTCGCGCTGACCGGCCTGACGATGGCCGAGCACTTCCGTGACGAAGGCCTCGACGTGCTGTTCTTCGTCGACAACATCTACCGTTTCACGCTGGCCGGTACCGAAGTGTCGGCACTGCTCGGCCGTATGCCGTCGGCAGTGGGCTATCAGCCGACGCTGGCTGAAGAAATGGGCAAGCTGCAGGAACGCATCACGTCGACCAAGAAGGGCTCGATTACGTCGGTTCAGGCCGTGTACGTCCCTGCGGATGACTTGACCGACCCGTCGCCGGCGACCACCTTCGGCCACTTGGACGCTACCGTCGTTCTGTCGCGTGACATCGCGTCGCTGGGTATCTACCCGGCGGTCGACCCGCTCGACTCGACGTCGCGCCAGATCGACCCGAACGTGATCGGTGAAGAGCACTACACGATCACCCGTCGCGTTCAGCAGACGCTGCAGCGCTACAAGGAACTGCGCGACATCATCGCGATTCTGGGCATGGACGAACTGTCGCCGGAAGACAAGCTGTCGGTCGCGCGCGCACGCAAGATCCAGCGTTTCCTGTCGCAGCCGTTCCACGTCGCGGAAGTGTTCACGGGCTCGCCGGGCAAGTACGTGCCGCTGAAGGAAACGATCCGTGGCTTCAAGATGATCGTCGACGGCGAGTGCGACCACCTGCCGGAACAGGCGTTCTACATGGTCGGCACGATCGACGAAGCCTTCGAGAAGGCCAAGAAGATCCAGTAAAGGTCGGGTGTAACGCAGCGGGCGCCCGTGCGTTCGTGAAGGATGCCGTCACGGTCTCCTTTCGCGGACGGGCGCTCACGTAATACGCTCAACCGTGCCTTGCATGGGATCGGAGTAAGCGCTGAAGCGCCAGCTCCGATCGACAGGAGTCGATATGGCAACCATCAAAGTAGACGTCGTCAGCGCGGAAGAGCAGATCTTCTCGGGCCAGGCGAAGTTCGTCGCGCTGCCGGGCGAAGCGGGTGAGCTGGGCATCCTGCCGGGCCATACGCCGCTGATCACGCGGATTCGTCCGGGTGCGGTGCGCATCGAGGCCGAGAACGGCAACGACGAATTCGTGTTCGTCGCGGGCGGCATTCTCGAAGTGCAGCCGGGCGCCGTGACGGTGCTCGCCGACACCGCGATCCGCGGCAAGGATCTCGACTCGGCGAAGGCCGAGGAAGCGCGCAAGCGCGCCGAGGAAACGCTGCAGAACGCGAAGTCGGACATCGACCTCGCGAAGGCGCAATCCGAGCTCGCGACCGCGATGGCGCAGCTCGAAGCGATCCAGCGTCTGGCGAAGATCCGCAGCCGGCACTGAGCCGCGCCGCGCATCCCGCGAAAGAAAGCAGCCTCCGGGCTGCTTTTTTTTCGCCTGCGGATTGCGCCGCGCCGCGTGCGCCGCCGTCCGGTCGTGCTATTTCATCCGGTCGCCGTGAATTAATGTCAGAGTGTCGTCAGCGGAGCACGGCATCATCCGCATGATCAGACCATAAGACTCATGGAGACACACATGGCAGCAGATCCACGTGTTGAGGCGCTGATCGCGCCGGAAAACGGACTGTCGTACGTGCGCGGCGTGACCGACGTGCCGCTGTCCGAAGCGACGATCGGCCAGTTCCTGCGGGACACCGCCGCACGTTTTCCCGACCGCCCGGCTGTCGTGTTTCGCGAGCAGGGCATCCGCTGGACCTGGCGGGAATTCGCGGCCGAAGTCGACGTGCTGGCCGCCGGCCTCGCGGCGCTCGGGATCGCCAGCGGCGATCGCGTCGGGATCTGGTCGCCGAACCGCAGCGAATGGCTGCTGACCCAGTTCGCGACCGCGCGCATCGGCGCGGTCCTCGTCAACATCAATCCCGCGTATCGGCTCGCCGAACTCGACTATGCGCTGAACAAGGTCGGCTGCAAGGCGGTGATTGCCGCCGAGCGCTTCAAGTCGTCCGGCTACGTCGAGATGCTGCAGACGATTGCGCCGGAGCTCGCGACCGCGACGCCGGGCGACCTGCATGCGGTGCGCGTGCCGAGCCTGCGCATCGTCGTGTCGATGGGCGACGTCGCGCCCGCCGGCATGTTCCGCTTTGCCGACGTGATGGAACGCGGCCGCGGCACGGTCGATACGGCCGCGCTCGACGCGCGCGGCGCGGCGCTTTCGTCGCGCGATCCGATCAACATCCAGTTCACGAGCGGCACGACCGGCAACCCGAAGGGGGCGACGCTCACGCATCGCAACGTCGTCAACAACGCGCGCTCGATCGCGATGGCGATGCGCTTTACCGAGCAGGACGCGCTGTGCATTCCGGTGCCGCTGTATCACTGCTTCGGGATGGTGCTCGCGGTGCTCGCGTGCGTATCGAAGGGCACCGCGATGGTGTTTCCCGGGGAGGCATTCGATCCCGTGGCGACGCTCGCAGCGGTATCCGAAGAACGCTGTACCGCGCTGCACGGCGTGCCGACGATGTTCATCGCGGAGCTCGATCATCCGGACTTCGCGAGGTACGACCTGTCGACGCTGCGCACCGGCATCATGGCCGGCTCGCCGTGCCCGATCGAGACGATGAAGCGCGTCGTGTCGCAGATGCACCTGTCGGAGATCACGATCGCGTACGGGATGACGGAGACGAGCCCCGTGTCGTTCCAGAGCTCGACCGACGATCCGCTCGAGAAGCGCACGACGACGGTCGGCCAGATCCAGCCGCATCTGGAAGTGAAGATCATCGATCCCAGCGGCGGCACCGTGCCGGTCGGATCGACGGGCGAGCTGTGCACGAAGGGCTACTCGGTGATGCTCGGCTACTGGGACGACGAGGAGAAGACGCGCGACGTGCTGATCGACGGCTGGATGCACACGGGCGACCTCGCGACGCTCGACGCGGACGGCTACTGCAACATCGTCGGCCGGCTGAAGGACATGCTGATCCGCGGCGGCGAGAACGTCTATCCGCGCGAAATCGAGGAATTCCTGTTTCGTCATCCGAAGATTCAGAGCGCGCAGGTGTTCGGCGTGCCCGACCCGAAATACGGCGAGGAAGTGTGCGCGTGGATCGTGCTGCGCGCGGGCGAGCAGATGACCGAGGACGACGTGCGTGCGTTCTGCCAGGGGCAGATCGCGCACTACAAGATTCCGCGCTATATCCGCTTCGTCGACGCGTTGCCGATGACGGTGACGGGCAAGGTGCAGAAGTTCGTGATGCGCCAGCGGATGATCGACGAGCTGAAGCTCGACGTGCAGAGGACCGCGTGACGGGAGAAACGGCGCGAGAGAAACGTGGCGGCCTGCGGGCCGTTACGTTTTCGATGGACGAAAAAAAGCGGGCTTATTAGCCCGCTAAAAACCACACGCTACGGGGTTAGCGCGAGGAGACCAAAGATGGAACGCGTCCGGTACAAGGACCGGAAACGACTCCAACAAGGATGCCCCTGGGTAGGGCTTCGGTACATGACCGACGGGCTCGCAGCGCTTCGCGTCCGCTCACACTTGGCACACGAGACCGCATCCGTGTTGAAACCGTTGAAAGGCATTGTGGGCGAATTGATCGGCTATCGCGGTAACAAAGTGTTTCAGGTTGTAACGCCCGCCGGATAAGGCTCCCCGGGATTTTTTGCTGTTTTTCGGGATCCTGACCAGGTCATTTTTACCAACATTTCCGAAAGTGTTTTCATCGTATGCGCGTGATGCGTTTTTCATGCGTGATAGGCTCGGCTGATTCCACAATTGCACGCAAAAAAATGCACTGCACAGAGGATTCGATGTCAGACGATTCAATCATCAGAAAGATTTTGAAACGTGATCGGATCATTGCGGTAGTCGGCCTTTCGGATAAACCCTACCGTCCGAGCCACGGCGTCGCCGAATATATGCAGCAGGCCGGTTACAGGATCGTGCCGGTCAATCCGGTACTCGACGGCCAGCGCGTGCTCGGCGAGCGCTGCCATGCGTCGCTGCCCGCGGCGGCGGCCGTGCTCGCACGCGACGGGGTCGCGATCCAGATGGTCGACGTGTTCCGCAAATCGTCGGAGGTGGCGGCCGTCGCCGACGACGCGATCGCGATCGGCGCGCAGTCGCTGTGGCTGCAGCTCGGCGTGATCGACGAGGCCGCCGCCGCACGCGCACGGGCGGCGGGGCTCGATGTGGTGATGGATCATTGCGTGCTGGTCGAACACCGGCGGCTCGGGATCGGCTGAGCGGCGTCAACCGTACTGCGGCGCCCGACGCGCGCCGGCGCGCCGGGCGCATCGCGTCACTTCAGCCATTTGTCCGAGATCGCCTGGAATTCGCCGTTCGACAGCGACAGGTGCAACCATTGGTCGACGTACTGCTGGAACACGACGTCGCCGCGCGGCACCATGTACGCCTTCTCGCCGAACTGGAATGGCCGGTCCGGATGCACCGAGCACAGGCCCGGATTCAGCTTTTGCTGCAGCAGCGTCTCGGACGCATCGGTCACCATCACGTCCGCCTTGCCCGCGAGGATCTGCTTGAAGATCGTCACGTTGTCCGGGTAGACGGTCACGTTCGCCTGCGTGAAATGCTGCTTCGCAAAACGCTCGTTGGTGCCGCCGGGGTTCACGATCACGTGCGTGTCGGGGCGGTCGATCTGCGCGACCGTCTGGTACTTGTCGACGTCCGCGCAGCGCACGATCGGCGTCTTGCCGTCGGTCATGTACGGCTGCGTGAAGAACGCGTGCTTCTGGCGCTCGAGCGTCGTCGACACGCCGCCGACTGCGATGTCGCATTTCGCGACGAAATCGGCGGTCAGGTTCGGCCAGCTCGTCTTCACGTAGTCGGCCTTCACGCCGAGCGATTTCGCGAGCGCGTCCGCCATGTCGATGTCGATGCCCTCGAACCTGCCGTCGGCGCGATAGTACGAATACGGCTTGTAGTCGCCCGTCGTGCAGATGCGCAGCGTGCCGCGTGCGAGCACGTCGTCGAGCCGCGAGCCGGCGGCGACCGGCGCACCGCTGCCCGTCTCCGCCGCATGCGCGGCTGCGGCGCAAGCCAGCGTCAGGGGCAGCATCACCGCGGCTGCCGCGGCGATCGTTGCGAGCGTCTTCATGGTCTCCTCCTTCGTTCATTTCGATATGAGCGTCCGATCATAACGGAGCCATCGCGCGCGTCATATGGCCGCCATCGGTCCCGCACACGCAGCGTGTCGGCCCTGCTCCGGTAAAATGCGCTTTTGCCTTGCGCATCGTCGAACTCAACGTGGCCCATACCCTGCTCAACGACACCTTCCTGCGTGCGCTTCTGCGCGAGCCGACCGAATACACGCCGATCTGGCTGATGCGCCAGGCGGGCCGCTACCTGCCCGAGTACAACGCGACGCGTGCACGCGCGGGCAGCTTTCTCGGCCTCGCGAAGAACCCCGACTACGCGACCGAAGTGACGCTGCAGCCGCTCGAGCGCTTCCCGCTCGACGCCGCGATCCTGTTCTCGGACATCCTGACGATTCCCGATGCGATGGGGCTCGGTCTCGACTTCCAGGTCGGCGAAGGGCCGAAGTTCGCACATCCGGTGCGCACCGAGGCGGATGTCGCGAAGCTCGCGGTGCCGGATATCGGCGCGACGCTCGGCTACGTGACCGACGCGGTGCGCGAGATCCGTCGCGCGCTCACCGACGGCCAGGGCCGCCAGCGAGTGCCGCTGATCGGTTTCTCGGGCAGCCCTTGGACGCTCGCGTGCTACATGGTCGAAGGCGGCGGCTCGGACGACTTCCGCACCGTCAAGTCGATGGCGTATTCGCGGCCCGACCTGATGCACCGGATCCTCGACATCAATGCGCAGGCGGTTGCCGCCTACCTGAACGCACAGATCGACGCGGGCGCGCAGGCCGTGATGATCTTCGACACGTGGGGCGGCGCGCTGGCGGACGGCGCGTACCAGCGCTATTCGCTCGACTACATCCGGCGCGTGGTGTCGCAGCTCAAGCGCGAGCACGACGGCGAGCGCGTGCCGGTGATCACGTTCACGAAGGGCGGCGGGCTGTGGCTCGAGGAAATCGCGTCGACGGGCGTCGATGCGGTCGGGCTCGACTGGACGGTCAATGTCGGCGCCGCGCGCGAGCGCGTGGCGGGCCGCGTCGCGCTGCAGGGCAACCTCGATCCGACGATCCTGTTTGCGCCGCCGGCCGCGATCCGCGAGCAGGCACGCGCGGTGCTCGACAGCTACGGCAACCACCCGGGCCACGTGTTCAACCTCGGGCACGGCATTTCGCAGTTCACGCCGCCCGAGCATGTCGCCGAACTGGTCGACGAAGTGCACAACCACAGCCGCGCCATTCGTAGCGGAGCCGCGCGCTGATTGCAAGCGCAGTCATGCTGCGGTGCGGCGTCGCGCCGTTGCGCGGGCTGCGCTAAACAGGGCGCAACCCCGCCCGGGTTGGCGATCCGCAGCTTGTCAAGACTTGACTTATACACATTTTCCACGTTGCAGCGCGGTAGAGCCCCGTATCGGTCAATTTGCCTCGCTATGATTCGGGAATTTGAATAGCAGCCTTATGGAATAAGGCTTCGCGGCTACCGATTGCAGACCGGAAAAGGCAGCGGAAGGCACGGCCCCGCGTGCTTTCCGCGCAGTCGATGTCGAGTTCTCAACAAAGTTATCCACAGGCTGGTCAGGGTATACGGCGATTCTTAATGCGAATCCAAAACTTAGCGCCGAATCTGAAGTTTTACTTTAAGTTCGTCGTCACGATACGGACGCAAACGTATGCGCGCTTCGCGGGCCGCATTGCCGCCGGAGTGCGCTGATGGACGGCACCTACCTGCGGGTGGCGCTCGATCACCCGCTCGCGACCCTGTTCGACTACCGCTGCGACGCGCAACCGGCGCCCGCGCCCGGCACGCTCGTGCAGGTGCCGTTCGGCAAGCGGCATGCGGTCGGGCTCGTCTGCGAAGTGGCGACTCACACCGATGTGCCGCCGTCGCGGCTGCGCGCGGTCGACGCGATCTGCGCCGACCTCCCGCCGCTGTCGGCCAACTGGCTGGCGCTCGTGTCGTTCGCAGCCGACTACTACCAGCGCGGCCGCGGCGAGGTCGCGCTGCCCGCGCTGCCGCAGGCGCTGCGTGACGCAGGGCGCTGGGGCCGGCTGCTCGCGCCGGAAGTGCGCTACCGCGTGACCGACGGCGGCCGCGTGGCGCTGCCCGACGCGTTGCCCGCGCGCGCGGCCGCGTTACGGCGGCTTGCGCAGGCGCTCGTCGACGCCGAATCGCTGGGCCTGCCCGATGCCCGCGCGCTGCACCCGAAGGCGGTGGCGACGCTCGACGACTGGGCGGCCCAGGGCTGGGTCGACGTCGACGAAATCGGCTGGGCGGACAACCCTGTGCCCAAGTCTGTGGATAACCTGTCGACAAGCGGTGGACGAACTGTGCCGCCGCCGCTGACCGACCAGCAAGCCGAGGCGCTCGACGCGATCCGCGCCGCGCAGGGCTTCGCGCCGTTCCTGCTGCACGGCGTGACGGGCAGCGGCAAGACCGAGGTCTATCTGCATGCGCTCGCGTCGCTGCTGGACGCGCGGCCCGATGCGCAGGCGCTCGTGCTCGTCCCCGAAATCAACCTGACGCCGCAGTTCGAGGCCGCGTTTCGTGCGCGCTTCGCCGGCACGCTCGCGGCGGACGCGATCGTCACGCTGCACAGCGGCCTCGCCGAAGGCGAGCGCGCGCGCAACTGGCTCGCGGCGCACACGAGCCGCGCGCGGATCGTGCTCGGTACGCGCCTCGCGGTGCTCGCGTCGCTGCCGACGCTCGCGCTGATCGTCGTCGACGAGGAGCACGAGCCCGCGTACAAGCAGCAGGAGGGCCTGCGCTATTCGGCGCGCGACCTCGCGGTGTGGCGCGCGAAGCAGCTCGGCATCCCGGTCGTGCTCGGCTCCGCGACGCCGTCGCTCGAAACCTGGTGGCAGGCCGAGCAGGGGCGCTACACGCGGCTGACGCTGTCGCGCCGCGCGGTCGCCGACGCGGTGCTGCCGAGCGTGCGGCTGGTCGATCTCGAGGAAGAGCGGCGGCGCGGGCGCGCGTCGCAGGGCGGGCTGTCGGGCCCGCTCGTCGCGGCATTGAAGTCGCGGCTCGAGCGCAGCGAGCAGAGCCTGGTATTCCTGAACCGGCGCGGCTACGCGCCGCAGCTCGCGTGCGATGCATGCGGCTGGGTCGCCGGCTGCCCGCGCTGCAGCGCGTACGTCGTGCTGCACAAGCCCGAGCACGCGCTGCGCTGCCACCACTGCGGCTGGGAGGCGCGCATTCCGCGGTCGTGTCCCGAGTGCGGCAACGTCGACATCGCGCCGCTCGGCCGCGGCACGCAACGCATCGAGGAGGCGCTTGCCGAAGCCGTCCCCGGCGCGCGAATCCTGCGGATCGATGCCGACAGCACGCGCCGCAAGGGCAGTGCGCAGGCGCTGTTCTCCGACGTGCACGCGGGCGAGGTCGACATCCTGGTCGGCACGCAGATGATCGCGAAAGGTCACGATTTCCAGCGCGTGTCGCTGGTCGGCGTGCTCAACGCCGACACCGCGCTGTTCTCGCACGATTTCCGTGCGAGCGAGCGGCTGTTCGCGCAGCTGATGCAGGTGAGCGGCCGTGCAGGGCGCGCCGGATTGCCGAGCGAAGTGCTCGTGCAGACGCGTTATCCGCGCCACGCGCTGTATCACGCGCTCGCACGCCAGGATTACGTCGGTTTCGCGAATTCCACGCTCGGCGAGCGGCGCGACGCGCATCTGCCGCCGTTCGTCTACCAGGCGCTGCTGCGCGCGGAAGGGCGCACGCTCGATGCGGCGCTCGCGTTCCTGCAGCAGGCGGCCGCCGTGCTGCCGGGGCTGCCCGGCGCGGATCGCGTGACGGTCTACGACGCGGTGCCGATGACGATCGTGAAGGTCGCGAACGTCCATCGCGCGCAACTGCTCCTCGAAAGCGCGTCGCGGGCCGCGCTGCAGCACGCGCTGCGCGCGTGGCAATACGAGCTGCGCGCGCTGAAGGGCGTGCTGCGGTGGAGTGTCGAGGTCGATCCGCTGGATGTCTGACGCGACGCGCCGGCGCACGCGTTGCGACGCGCGTGCGACCGCCCGGCGAGCGTCGCCGCCACCGCCATTCAAAGCCATCGCAACCCGGATTTCACCCTCCCGTTACACGAACGCGGTTGCCCAGACGTGTCCGCGCCCCCCGAATCAGGGAAAATCCCGATCCCCTCACTGCGGGCAACTCCTAGGTTGCAACTCCGTAAGCTGCTGATTATATTGGGTATTCTTTGGGTGCAACCGATCGGGAAATCTGGTTGCACCTTTTTATTGCGTGCCGTAGGATTTCGCGCATCCTCTCACGTCAATTGGCCGGTCTCCCGCCGGCGCACGAACCCATCATGGCAAGCACCACCCTTGGCGTCAAAGTCGACGACCTGCTCCGCTCGCGCCTGAAAGACGCCGCAGCGCGACTGGAACGGACTCCCCACTGGCTGATCAAGCAGGCGATCTTCGCGTATCTCGAGCGTATCGAGCACGGCCAGCTGCCGCCGGAACTGTCCGGCCACAGCGGCGTCACCGAGCTCGCCGACGGCCAGGGCGGCGACGGCGACGACGACAACTCCCCGCATCCGTTCCTCGAGTTCGCGCAGAACGTGCAGCCGCAGTCGGTGCTGCGCGCGGCGATCACCGCCGCGTATCGTCGCCCCGAGCCGGAATGCGTGCCGTTCCTGCTCGGCCAGGCGCGGCTGCCCGCGAACCTGCAGACGGACGTGCAGACGCTCGCCACGCAGCTCGTCGAGGCGCTCCGCGAGAAGAGCTCGGGTGGCGGCGTCGAAGGGCTGATCCACGAGTTCTCGCTGTCGAGCCAGGAAGGCGTCGCGCTGATGTGTCTCGCCGAAGCGCTGCTGCGCATTCCGGACCGCGCGACCCGCGATGCGCTGATTCGCGACAAGATCAGCAAGGGCGACTGGCGCTCGCACGTCGGCCACGCGCCGTCGCTGTTCGTCAACGCGGCGACCTGGGGGCTGATGATCACCGGCAAGCTCGTGACGACCAACAGCGAAGCGGGCCTGTCGTCGGCGCTCACGCGCCTGATCGGCAGGGGCGGCGAGCCGCTGATCCGCAAGGGCGTCGACATGGCGATGCGCCTGATGGGCGAGCAGTTCGTGACCGGCGAAACGATTTCCGAAGCGCTCGCGAACAGCCGCAAGTACGAAGCGCGCGGCTTCCGCTACTCGTACGACATGCTCGGCGAAGCGGCGACGACCGAAGAGGACGCGCAGCGCTACTACGCGTCGTACGAGCAGGCGATCCACGCGATCGGCAAGGCGGCCGGCGGCCGCGGCATCTACGAAGGCCCCGGCATCTCGATCAAGCTGTCGGCGCTGCACGCGCGCTACTCGCGCTCGCAGCAGGAACGCACGATGAACGAGCTGCTGCCGCGCGTGCGCTCGCTCGCGCTGCTCGCGCGCCGCTACGACATCGGCCTGAACATCGACGCCGAGGAAGCGGACCGTCTCGAACTGTCGCTCGACCTGCTCGAGGCGCTGTGCTTCGATCCGGAACTGGCCGGCTGGAACGGCATCGGCTTCGTCGTGCAGGGCTACCAGAAGCGCTGCCCGTTCGTGATCGACTACCTGATCGATCTCGCGCGCCGCAGCCGTCACCGCCTGATGATCCGCCTCGTGAAGGGCGCGTACTGGGATACCGAGATCAAGCGCGCGCAGGTCGACGGCCTCGAAGGCTATCCGGTGTACACGCGCAAGATCTACACGGACGTGTCGTACGTTGCGTGCGCGAAGAAGCTGCTTGCGGCGCCGGACGCCGTCTATCCGCAGTTTGCGACGCACAACGCGTACACGCTCGCCGCGATCTATCACCTCGCGGGCCAGAACTACTACCCTGGCCAGTACGAATTCCAGTGCCTGCACGGCATGGGCGAGCCGCTCTATGAAGAAGTGACGGGCCGCGACAAGCTGAACCGTCCGTGCCGCGTGTACGCGCCGGTCGGCACGCACGAGACGCTGCTCGCGTACCTCGTGCGCCGCCTGCTCGAGAACGGCGCGAACACGTCGTTCGTGAACCGCATCGCGGACAAGACCGTGGCGGTGAAGGAGCTGGTTGCCGATCCGGTCGACGAAGCGTCGAAGGTCATGCCGCTCGGCGCGCCGCACGCGAAGATCCCGCTGCCGCGCCACCTGTATGGCGACGAGCGTTCCAACTCGATGGGCCTCGACCTGTCGAACGAGCACCGCCTCGCGTCGCTGTCGTCCGCGCTGCTCGCCAGCGCGCATCATCCGTGGCGTGCCGCGCCGCTGCTCGCCGACAACGCGCTCGCCGACGCGCCGGCCCGCGACGTGCGCAACCCGGCCGACCAGCGCGATCTCGTCGGCACGGTCAGCGAAGCGACGTCCGAACACGTGAGCGCCGCGCTCGCGCACGCGGTGGCCGCCGCGCCGATCTGGCAGGCGACGCCGGTCGACGCGCGCGCCGACTGCCTCGCGCGTGCCGCCGACCTGCTCGAAGCGCAGATGCACACGCTGATGGGCCTGATCGTGCGCGAAGCCGGCAAGTCGCTGCCGAACGCGATCGCGGAAATCCGCGAAGCGGTCGACTTCCTGCGCTACTACGCCGCGCAGATCCGCGACGAATTCTCGAACGACACGCACCGTCCGCTGGGCCCGGTCGTCTGTATCAGCCCGTGGAACTTCCCGCTCGCGATCTTCATGGGCCAGGTGGCGGCCGCGCTGGCGGCCGGCAACACGGTGCTCGCGAAGCCGGCCGAACAGACGCCGCTGATTGCGGCTCAAGCAGTGCGCATCCTGCGCGAGGCCGGCGTGCCGGCCGGCGCGGTGCAGCTCCTGCCGGGCAACGGCGAGACGGTCGGCGCGGCGCTGGTCGCCGACGCGCGCACCCGCGCGGTGATGTTCACCGGCTCGACCGAAGTCGCGCGCCTGATCAACAAGACGCTGTCGGCGCGCCTCGATCCGGACGGCAAGCCGATCCCGCTGATCGCCGAGACGGGCGGCCAGAACGCGATGATCGTCGATTCGTCGGCGCTCGCGGAGCAGGTCGTCGCGGACGTGATGCAGTCGTCGTTCGACTCGGCCGGTCAACGATGTTCGGCGCTGCGCGTTCTGTGTCTGCAGGACGATGTCGCCGACCGCACGCTGACGATGCTGAAGGGCGCGATGCAGGAACTCGCGCTCGGCAACCCCGATCGCCTGTCGACGGACGTCGGCCCGGTGATCGACGGTGAAGCGAAGCAGACGATCGACATGCACGTCGCGACGATGAAGGACAAGGGCCACGCGGTCACGCAGCTGCCGGCGCCGGACGCGTGCGCGCACGGCACGTTCGTGCCGCCGACGCTGATCGAGATCGGCAGCATCGACGAGCTGAAGCGCGAGGTGTTCGGCCCCGTGCTGCACGTGGTGCGGTATCGCCGCAGCGCGCTGGACAAGCTGCTCGAGCAGATCCGCTCGACCGGCTATGGCCTGACGCTCGGCATCCACACGCGGATCGACGAGACGATCGCGCACGTGATCGAGCGCGCGCATGTCGGCAACATCTACGTGAACCGCAACGTGATCGGCGCGGTGGTCGGCGTGCAGCCGTTCGGCGGCGAAGGGCTGTCGGGCACGGGCCCGAAGGCCGGCGGCGCGCTGTACCTGCAGCGCCTGCTCGCGACGCGTCCGTCCGGCCTGCCGCGCTCGCTCGCGGACATGCTGGTCGCGGACGACGTCGCCGAAGGCGACAAGCGCGAGAACCCCGCGGCCGCGCTGACGGCGCTGCGCGACTGGCTGATCGAGCAGCGCGAGCCCGCGCTGGCGGCACGCTGCGACGGTTACCTCGCGCAGGTGCCGGCGGGTGCGACCGCGGTGCTGACGGGCCCGACGGGCGAGCGAAACACGTATACACTCGGCCCGCGCGGCACGGTGCTGTGCGTGGCGGCGACGCCGAGCGGCGCGCGTGCGCAGTTCGCGGCGGTGCTCGCGACCGGTAACCGCGCGCTGTTCGCGGGTGCGGCGGGCGAGGCGCTCGTCGCCGCACTGCCGGCGGCGCTGAAGGCGCATGCGAGCGTGCGCAAGCAGGCCGATGCGGCGTTCGACGCGGTGCTGTTCGAAGGCGACAGCGACGAGCTGCAGACGCTGGTGAAGGAAGTCGCGCAGCGGCCGGGTCCGATCGTGTCGGTGCAGGGCGTGTCGGCAGGCACGTTCGAGCACGGCGACACGGAAGACTACGCGCTCGAGCGTCTGCTGACCGAGCGCTCGGTCAGCGTGAACACCGCGGCGGCGGGCGGCAATGCGAATTTGATGACGATCGGCTGACCATCCCTGCCGTTCGGATCAATAGAAAGGAAGCGGCTAGGCGATCCCGAAGCCGCTCCATTTACCCTGGTACCAAGGAGATGCTATGCAACACACGATGAAAAAGCTGGCAGGCGCGACCTTCGTCGCAGTCATGTCGCTTGCGGGGACGGCCCATGCGGATGACGTGAAGATCGGCTACGCAGGGCCAATGACGGGTGCGCAGGCGCACTACGGCAAGGACATGCAGAACGGCATCGTGCTCGCGATCGAGGACTTCAACGCGACGAAGCCGACGATCGGCGGCAAGCCGGTCAAGTTCGTGCTCGACACGCAGGACGACCAGGCCGACCCGCGCACGGGCACGACGGTTGCGCAGAAGCTCGTCGACGACGGTATCAAGGGCATGCTCGGCCACTTCAACTCGGGCACGACGATCCCGGCCTCGCGCATCTACGCGAACGCAGGCATTCCGCAGATCGCGATGGCGACCGCGCCGGAATACACGCAGCAAGGCTACAAGACGACCTTCCGCATGATGACGTCCGACACGCAGCAGGGCTCGGTGGCGGGCACGTTCGCGTCGAAGGATCTCGGCATGAAGAAGATCGCGATCGTCGACGACCGCACGGCTTACGGCCAGGGTCTTGCCGATCAGTTCGAGAAGGCCGCGAAGGCTGGCGGCGCGACGATCGTCGACCGCGAGTTCACGAACGACAAGGCGGTGGACTTCAAGGCGATCCTGACCAAGCTGAAGGCGACGAAGCCGGACCTCGTCTACTACGGCGGCGCGGATTCGCAGGCAGCGCCGATGGTCAAGCAGATGAAGGCGCTCGGCTTCACGGTGCCGCTGATGAGCGGCGAAATGGTGAAGACGCCGACGTTCCTGAAGATCGCGGGTGACGCGGCTGACGGCACGATCGCATCGCTCGCCGGCCTGCCGCTCGACGAGATGCCTGGCGGCAAGTCGTACGCCGACAAGTACAAGAAGCGCTTCGGCGAGGACGTGCAGACCTACTCGCCGTATTCGTACGACGGCGCGATGGCGCTGTTCAACGCGATGAAGAAGGCGAACTCGACCGATCCGGCGAAGTACCTGCCGGTGCTCGCGAAGACCGACATGGCGGGCGTCACGTCGACGCACGTCGCGTACGACGCGAAGGGCGACCTGAAGAACGGCGGCATCACGATGTACAAGGTCGAAAAGGGCGAGTGGAAGCCGCTGAAGAGCATCGGCGGCAAGTAAGTACCGCGTAGGCGGGCGGCGCAGTTCGTTGCCCGGCCGATCGCTCGAAAGCCACCGGACTGCGAAGTCCGGTGGCTTTTTTCCTTGGCGTGCCCATGCGCGCCGAACGCGGCTCACGCGCGGCCGTCGCGCCCGCGCAGCAGGAACTTCTGCAGCTTGCCGGTCGGCGTGCGCGGCAACGCGTCCGCGAACACGATCTCGCGCGGCACCTTGTACGCGGCAAGCCGCGCACCGCAGAACGCGCGCAGCGCGTCTGCATCGCGCGCCGCGCCTGAGCGCACGACGACGTGCGCGACCACCGTCTCGCCCCAGTCCGGATGCGGGACACCGACGACCGCCGCCTCGACGATGTCCGGATGCGCGCTCAGCACATCCTCGACTTCCTTCGAATAGACGTTCTCGCCGCCGGTGACGATCATGTCCTTCAGCCGGTCGACGAGAAACAGGTAGCCATCCTGATCGATGCGCGCCACATCGCCGGTGCGGTACCAGCCGCCCGGCGCGAACGCGGCTTGCGTCGCGGCCGGATCGTCGAGATAGCCGAGCATCATGCTGTCGGCCTTCAGCCAGATCTCGCCGGTGTCGCCCGGCTGCGCGTCGCCGCCGTCCGTGCGCACGACGCGCAGGTCGACGCCGGGGGCGCCGCAGCGGCCGATCGAGCCCGCCTTCGCGGTCTGCTCGTCCGGATACAGCGCGGTGCCGCTCGGGCCGGTTTCGGTCATTCCGTACACCTGATAGAACGCGTCGCGGTACGCGCGCGCGAGCCGCTCGGCCTGCGCGGTGCCGATCGGCCCGCCGCCGTAGATCCACGCGCGCACGCTCGTCAGGTCGAATGCGGCAAAGCCTTCGATCGTGTCCAGCGGCAGCGTGTACGACACCGGCGCCCCGAAATACAGCGTGATGCGCTCGCGTTCCACCGTTTGCAGGAAGCGCAGCGGATGGTATTCGCGCAGCAGCACGACCGTGCCGCCGACGTACAGCGTGCCGCCGAACCAGTTGTTGAGCGGTGACGAATGCCAGATCGGCATCGCCATCAGCGTGCGCTCGTCGTGCGTGATCGACAGCGCGACCGCGGCCTGCATGGCTGCGAGCGTCACCGTGCGATGGCTGTGCACGCAGCCTTTCGGGCGGCCGGTCGTGCCGGATGTGTAGAGGATCTGCGCAACGTCGGCGTCGGCGGGTTCGATGCCGGCGATGCCGTCCAGCGTCGCGAGCATCTTGTCGAAGCACGGCAGCCCGTCGAGCGCGCCTTCGGTCGACAGGCGCCGCGCCGGATGTGCGACGCGTTCGAGCACGCTCGCCAGCGCCGCATCGAACAGGATCACCTTGCTGCGGCTGTGCTCGAGCACGTAGTCGACTTCCGGCGCCTGCAGCTTGTGGTTGACCGGCACGAACGCCGCGCCGAGCCGCCATGCGCCGAACAGCGCGTCGACGAACGCGGGCGTGTTGAAGCACATCGCGGCGACGCGGTCGCCGGCCGCGACGCCGAGCGCGCTCAGCACGGCCGCCGCGCGATGCGAACGGTCGCGCGCCTGCGCATACGTGATCGTCGCGCCGTCGTGGCGCAGGAACGGTTTGTCGGGCGTGGCGCGCGCGGCGCGGTCGAGGGCAGCGACGAGGTTCATTTGAGGCTCCGGGGCGAAGGGCGGCGGGTGACGCGGCGCCGTCAGGCCGGATACGCGCGCTGCAGCAGCGCGGCGATATCGACGCCGCGCGGATCGAAGCCGCCGGCGATGCGGCCCCACGCCGGCTCGGCGAGCCGCGTCGCGATGAACGCGTCGGCCACCGCGGCCGGCGCGTCGCGGCGCAGCAGGCACGCCTGCGCGGCGAGCACGAGGCGCTGCGCGAACAGGCGGCCGGACGCCTCGAGCATGTCGGGCGGCGCGGCGAGCATCGCGCGCAGCGTGTCGAGGGCCGCACGCAGCCGCGGCTCGCCGGCGGCCGCTTCGTTCAGTTCGCCGAGCAGCGCGGCGGCGGCGTCCGGCTCGCGCGACACCGCGCGCAGCACGTCGAGGCACATCACGTTGCCGGAGCCTTCCCAGATCGAGTTCACGGGCGCCTCGCGGAACAGCCGCGCGATCGGGCCGTCGTCGACGTAGCCGTTGCCGCCGAACACTTCCATCACTTCGCCGGTCAGCTCGACCGCGCGCTTGCAGACCCAGAATTTCGCGGCGGGCGTGACGATCCGCTTCCACGCCTGCTCGAGCGGCGTGTCGTCGCGTTCGAACGCGGTCGCGAGCCGCATCGCGAGCGCGAGCGCCGCTTCGCTTTCGAGCGCGAGATCGGCGAGCACCGTGCGCATCAGCGGCTGCTCGGCGAGCGCGCGGCCGAACGCGTGGCGCTGCCGCGTGTACGCGATCGCCTGCACGACGCCCTGGCGCAGCATCGCCGCGCTGCCGAGCACGCAGTTCAGGCGCGTGTAGGTCGCCATCTCGATGATGGTCGGAATCCCGCGGCCTTCGTCGCCGAGCATGATGCCCCACGCGTCGCCGAGTTCGATCTCGCTGCTCGAGTTGCTGCGGTTGCCGACCTTGTCCTTCAGGCGCTGGATCTCGACCGCGTTCTTCGTGCCGTCGGGCAGCCAGCGCGGCACGTAGAAGCACGACGGGCTGCCGGTGTCGGTGCGTGCGACGACGAGGTGCGCGTCGCACATCGGTGCCGAGAAGAACCATTTGTGGCCGCGCAGCAGGTATTCGCCGCCGCGGCCGCCCGCGCCGACCGGCGTCGCGAGCGTCGTGTTCGCGCGCACGTCGGAGCCGCCCTGTTTCTCGGTCATTCCCATCCCGAACCAGACCGAGCGCTTTTGCGCGATCGGCACGTCGCGCGGGTCGTAGACGTCGCTGTAGAGCTTGTCACGCAGCAGGTCCCACAGTGCGGGCTCCTTCTGCAGCACGGGGATCGCGGCCTGCGTCATCGTCGCCGGGCACAGCGTGCCGGCCTCGATCTGGCCGTGCAGGTAGAAGCCGGCCGCGGTCGCGGCCCAGCGGCCGGGCCGCGTGTCACGGAACGCGAGCGACACGAAGCCTTCCTCGCGATACATGCCGAGCAGCGTGTGCCACGCCGGGTGGAAGTCGACGCGGTCGATGCGCCGGCCGCGCCGGTCGAACGCGTTCAGTTCCGGCGGATGGCGGTTCGCGTCTTCGGCGAGTTGCGCGGTGTCGGCGCTGCCGAGCCGCGCGCCGTATGCGTCGAGCTGGGGCATTGCCCAGTCGGCGCCGACGCGCGCGAGCGCGTCGCGCAGCGCGGCGTCGGTCGCAAAGAGGTTATAGTCGACCAGTTCGTCGAACTGGTTCGCGACTGCGTGCGTCGTTCCCGTCATCGAGGTGTCTCCGTTTGTCGACCTGAGTTAGCGCTTCAGCGCTTACTCAGGTCCCATGCTTCGCGGTCGACCCGAGTTAGCGCTTCAGGGCTTACTCGGGCCCCATGCTTCGCGGCCGGCTTGAGTTGGCGCTTTGGCGTTTGATCGGGTCCCATGCTTCGCGGCCGGCTTGAGTTGGTGCTTTGGCGCTTGATCAGGTCTCATGCTTCGCGGTCGGCCTGGGTTGGCGCTTTAGCGCTTATTCAGGTCCCATGCTTCGCTATCGACCCGAGTTGGCGCTTTTGCGTTCATTTGGCGCTAGCTCCGGTCCCGTACAAATCTCGTCATGTCCTGATTTTCAGAGTAGCAAATATGCCGCCGCGACATGTTCAGGTTCCGGCGCCGCCCGGCCGGCCGGCGGCGCAACCCCGTCCCGCCTTGCGCCGCCGGCCGCGTCAGACGCGCGCGCAGGCGACGTCCGACGCGCTGCAGCAGGCGTTTGTTCAGCTTTGGCTCGAGCGCGGCTACGCGAAAGCGACGATCCGGGAGATTGCAGCGGTCGCGGGCGTGAGCGTCGGCACGTTCTATGAGTATTACGCCGACAAGCAGAGCCTCGCGGCGCTGTGCATCCACCGGCGCGTGCAGGCGCTGACCGACCGGCTGCGCGCGGCGGCGCACGCGCTGCGCGGCGCGTCGCGCGCGCAGGTCGCCGCCGCGCTCGTCGATCTGCAGGTCGATGTCGTGCAGGCGGACGTGGCGCTGTGGAGCGCGCTTTTCGCGCTCGAGCGGCAGGTGTCGCCGCTCGCTGCGTACCGGCGGCATTACGACGCTTACGTCGCGTTGTGGCGGGATGCGTTGGCCGGCGCCGCAGATCCTCCGCCGGCGGCGCGGCTCGACGGACTCGCGCGGATGGCGCATGCGGCCTGCTACGGGTGGATCTCGCAGTCGCTGCTGACGCTCGGGCCCGCGCTCGATGCGCACGCGTTGCGCGGTGAATTGCAGGCGGTGCTGCGCGCGTATCTGGCGGCGGGGCTGGTGGTATCGGGCGAGTAAGGACGAGTAAGGACGAATCAGGGCGGAACGCGCCGGCGCGCACCGGCGCACGATGCGCGCGGATTCGTCCGCCGCATGCCGTGACCGCCAGGCGCCGTGAACCGATGACTCCATCGTCGACGAGCCATGAGCTGAATGCATGGCTGCCATGACGAACTTTCGATTGTCTGTCGATATTGGATCGGGCTAAATCCTCCTCAATAGCCGGGCCGCGCGATCGCGCCCGTCAATCAGGCATCACCAAGGAGGAGTCATGCGAAGCGCTACCGCGCCCCGTTCGAAGCTGCCCGACGTCGGGACCACGATCTTTACCGTGATCGGCCAGCTCGCCGCGCAGCACGATGCGCTGAACCTGTCGCAGGGCGCGCCGAATTTCGCGCCGGATCCGGCGCTCGTCGAGGGCGTCGCGCGTGCGATGCGCGACGGGCACAACCAGTACGCGCCGATGGCCGGCGTCGCGCAGCTGCGCGACCGGCTCGCCGAGAAGGCCGAGGCGCTGTACGGCACGCGCTACGACCCGGCGACCGAGGTGACGGTGATCGCGAGCGCGAGCGAAGGCCTTTATGCGGCGATCAGTGCGCTCGTGCATCCGGGCGACGAGGTGATCTACTTCGAGCCGTCGTTCGACAGCTACGCGCCGATCGTGCGGATGCAGGGCGCGACGCCCGTCGCGATCAAGCTGTCGCCCGAGCATTTCCGCGTCGACTGGGACGAGGTCGCCGCGGCGATCACCCCGCGTACGCGGATGATCATCGTCAACACGCCGCACAACCCGACCGCGACCGTGTTCTCCGCCGACGATCTCGCACGGCTCGCGCAGCTCACGCGCGACACCGACATCGTGATCCTGTCCGACGAGGTCTACGAGCACGTCGTGTTCGACGGCGCGCAGCACCAGAGCATGGCGCGCAGCCGCGAACTCGCCGAACGCAGCGTGATCGTGTCGTCGTTCGGCAAGTCGTTCCACGTGACCGGCTGGCGGGTCGGCTACTGTCTCGCGCCGGCCGAGCTGATGGACGAGATCCGCAAGGTGCACCAGTTCATGGTGTTTTCGGCCGATACGCCGATGCAGATCGCATTCGCGGAGATCCTCGCGCAGCCCGACAGCTATCTCGGCCTGTCGGCGTTCTACCAGGCAAAGCGCGACCTGCTCGCGCGCGAGCTTGCCGATTCCCGCTTCGAGCTGCTGCCGAGCGAAGGCTCGTTCTTCATGCTCGCGCGATTCCGGCATTTCTCCGACGAGCGCGACAGCGATTTCGTGCTGCGCCTGATCCGCGACGCACGCGTCGCGACGATTCCGCTGTCGGCGTTCTACACCGACGGCACCGATGCCGGCGTGATCCGGCTCAGCTTTTCGAAGGACGACGCGACGCTGATCGAAGGCGCGCGCCGCCTGCGCACGTTCTGACCGAGACGGCGGCCGCCGGCGCGCCAAGACCCACGCTTCAAGGTTCAAGGAGATCACGATGAAACACCTGAAACTCTGGCTCGCGCTCGCCTGCGCGTTCGGTTCCGGCGCGGCGCTCGCCGACGCGCAGCAGACGCTGCGTTTCGGCCTCGAGGCGCAGTATCCGCCGTTCGAATCGAAGGCGCCGAACGGCGACCTGCAAGGCTTCGACATCGACGTCGGCAACGCGGTATGCAAGACCGCGCAGCTGTCATGCAAGTGGGTCGAGACGTCGTTCGACGGGCTGATCCCGGCGCTGCAGGGGCGCAAGTTCGACGCGATCAACTCGGCGATGAACGCGACCGAGCAGCGCCGCCAGGCGATCGATTTCACGACGATCATCTATCGCGTGCCCACGCAGCTGATCGCACGCAACGGCAGCGGCCTGCTGCCGACGCCGGAATCCCTGAAGGGCAAGCGCGTCGGCGTGCTGCAGGCGTCGATCCAGGAAACCTACGCGAAGGCGCACTGGGAGCCGGCGGGCGTCTCGATCGTCGCGTACCAGGACCAGAACCAGGCGTATGCGGATCTCGTGTCGGGACGCCTCGACGCGACGCTGGTGCTGGCGCCGGCCGGCCAGCGCGGTTTCCTGTCGCGTCCGGACGGCAAGGATTTCGCGTTCGTCGGCCAGCCGGTGCACGACGACAAGATTCTCGGCAGCGGCATCGCATTCGGGCTGCGCAAGGGCGACGATGCGCTGAAGGCGAAGCTGAACGCGGCGATCGACAAGCTGAAGGCGGACGGCACGGTGAAGTCGCTGGGCCAGAAGTATTTCGGCAACATCGACATCTCGACGAAGTAAGCGAGGCAGCGCGCGATGCATGGCCAGCACATGACCGCCGCAGGCGATGAACGGAGTGGCGTGCGGACGTCCGCCGGCGCGATCGATGCCGCGCTCGTCGCCGAACTGGGCGATGCGCTCGTCACGCTGGGGCCCGATATCGATCCGCGTTTTTTCACCGCGTACAACGAGCCGCCCGGCGTTCGGCCGCGCGCGCTGGTTCGCCCGCGCAGCGTCGACGAGGTGTCGCGGACGCTCGCGCTATGTACGCGGCTCGGGCAGCCGGTCGTGCCGCAAGGCGGGCTGACCGGCCTCGCGCGTGGCGCGGTCGCACTCGGCGGCGAAGTGGTGCTGTCGATGGAGCGCTTTGCCGGCGTCGAGTCGCTCGACGCAGCGGCGGCCACGATCACCGTGCGCGCCGGTACGCCGCTGCAGACGGTGCAGGAGGCCGCGGAGGCGGCAGGCTTCACGTTTGGCGTCGATCTCGGCGCGCGCGGATCATGCCAGATCGGCGGCGCGCTTGCGACGAATGCCGGCGGCACGCGCGCAATCCGTTACGGGATGATGCGCGAGCAGGTGCTCGGGCTCGAGGCCGTGCTCGCGGACGGCACGATCGTCACGTCGATGAACCGGATGCTGAAGAACAACGCGGGCTACGACCTGAAGCAATTGTTCGTCGGCAGCGAGGGCACGCTCGGCGTGATCACGCGCGCGGTGCTGCGGCTGCACCCGAAGGTCGCCGCGCCGGCCACAGCGCTGTGCCGGGTGAGCGACTACGACGCGGTCGTCAGGCTGTGGAACCGCGTGCGCGCGCTGCCGGAGATCGTCAGTTTCGAAGCGATGTGGCCGGCGTTCTACGCATACGTCGCCCGCCATACACCCGGGGTCGTCGCGCCGTTCGACGGCGATGGCGGTTTCGCGGTGCTGATCGAGTGCGCGACGAGCGCGCCAGGCGGCGACGCGTACCATGCGCTCGAAAACTGCCTGACGGATGGCTTCGATGCGGGGCTCGTCGACGACGCGGCGCTCGCGACGTCGGAGCGGCAGGCGGGCGACATGTGGACGCTGCGCGAAGGCCTCGCGATCGACGCGCTGCCGAATCTCGTCAACTTCGACGTCAGCCTGCCGACAGGCGAGCTCGGCGCGTTCGCCGAGCGCTGCGAAGCGGCGCTGCGCGCGCGCTGGCCGGAGATCGTGTGCCTGTTCTTCGGTCACGTCGGCGACGGCAACGTGCATATCGGCGTATCGCTTGCCGGGATGGACGCGGCGGGCGCCGAGGCGCTCGATCGGTGCGTATATGCGGTCGTACGGGAGATGGGCGGCTCGATCTCCGCAGAGCACGGCATCGGCGTGCTCAAGCGTCCGTATCTCGCGCATACGCGCAGCGAAACGGAAATCGGCCTGATGCGGCGGCTGAAGGCCGCACTCGATCCGGGCGGCATCCTGAACCCCGGCAAGGTGCTGTGACGCGCGGTGCGTGTCAGCCGTCGACCCAGCTGAGCGCGCCGATCTTCAGGTGCTCGACCACGCTGCGCACCCAGCCGAGTTCGGCATCGAGCAGCACGAGCGCGTGCTCGTTCTGCAGCAGGAACAGCCGCGACACCTGTCTCGCCTGCGCGGTGTTGCGCAGCGCTTCGAGGCGCTCGCGCTCGGACTCGAGCGCGGCGATGCGGCGCTCGAGCTGATGGCGGGCATCTTCGGCGTCGAGCAGCGGCAGGAACGCGAGCCCGGCGCCGAACGTCGGGAATTCACGGGCAGGCTCGGCAAGCAGCGCGTGCAGCCAGGCACCCCCGGCGGCGCGCCCCGCATCGGTCAGCGCGTAAAGCGTGCGTTCCGGAAATGCGCCGTCGCGCTCGGTGTCGTGCACGGCGATCAGGCCGTCGCGCAACAGCCGGTCGATCGTCTGATACAGGCTCGTGCGCTGCCGTACGTTCACGACTTCGTCGTGGCCGCGCGACTTCAATTGCTGCAGCATCCCGTATGGATGCATCGGGGCTTCGGTAAGCGTCGCGAGGATCGCGAGCGCCAGGGGCGATGGGCGGTTCATGATTATGAATAGTTAATGCATATCTAGTAATTCAATGACTAGTTTATGCGTGACTATCATATTCGACAAGGCTCTCAGCCGAGGTGCGTGCGCTTCGCGGCCGGCGCGACCGTCTCCATCGTCGCGAGTCCGTGCACGATCCCGCAATCTTCGACCGAGTGTTCGCCGACGCATTGACGGCGCAGTTCGGTCAGCTGGTCGCGCAGATGCGTGAGTTCCGCGAGGCGCGCATCGACGTGGCCGATGTGCTCGTCGAGCAGCGAGTTGATCGAATCGCAGCGGTCGCCGGGCGTATCGGTGAGCTGCAGCAGCGCGCGGATCTCGTCGTGCGCCATGTCGAGCGCGCGGCAGTTGCGGATGAAGCGCAGCCGTTCGACGTGCGTTTCCGTGTAGTTCCGGTAGTTCGCGTCGGTGCGCTCCGCATCGGGCATCAGGCCCTCTTTCTCGTAGAAACGGATCGTCTCGGGCGTGCAGCGCGCCGCTTTGGCGAGTTCGCCGATCTTCATACCTTTCTCCCGATCAAGGCTTGACCTTGTAGTGGCTTCAGGGTGTTAACTCTACACCGTCTAGCCATACAGGAGGTTGCGATGACCGACGCCCAGCGTCTCCACGACGAACGACACCGCACGGACGGCGCCGCCGATGCGTGCTGCGCCGATGCGCATGGCTCATGCGCCGTGGCTGTCGCCGACGCGGCGCCGGAGGCCGGCGGGTCCGTGTCCGGCGGGCAAGCCGCCGCGCGGGCGACGCAACCGCACGCCTGCGGTCACGACCACGCACATGAGCATCACGCCGAGGCCGAGCACGACGACGGCCGCGCGCATCGCCACAGCCATGCGCGCACGGAAGGCCACGATCATGACCGTGCTCACGCATGCAGCCATGACCACGATGGCCAAGACGACGGACGCGATCACGCGCATGGCCACGATCACGGCCATGACGACGGACGCGAACATGCGCATGGCCACGATCACGGCCATGACGACGGACGCGAACATGCGCATGACCACGATCACGGCCATGACGGCGGACGCGAACATGCGCATGGCCACGGTCACGGCCATGACGGCGGACGCGAACATGCGCATGGCCACGGTCACGGCCATGACGGCGGTCACGACCATGCGCACGGCTGCGATCACGGCCATGACCACGCCCACGCCCACGCCCACGCCCACGACCACGCCGGCGGCGACTGCTGCGCGCCCGCGGCGCTGACGCTCGCGCCGCTGCCCGTGTCGCAGGCCACTGCATCGGGCCACGTGCGCTCGGCGTTCCGGATCATGCAGATGGACTGCCCGACCGAGGAGACGCTGATCCGCAAGAAGCTCGGCGGCATGCGCGAGGTCGCGACGCTCGAATTCAACCTGATGCAGCGAATGCTGACCGTCGAGCACGCGCCGGGCGCGCAGGCGGCGATTGCCGGCGCGATCCGCGCGCTCGGCATGACGCCCGAGGCCGCATCGGCCGGCGCGCCGTCGGCGTCCGCCGCACCTGCGCCGGCGAAGCCGTGGTGGCCGCTCGCGCTGGCGGGCGCGGCCGCGCTCGCGTCGGAAGCGGCGAGCTGGCTCGGCCAGCCGGCGTGGCTCGTCGCCGCGCTCGCGCTCGCGGCGGTGCTCGCGTGCGGGATCACCACGTACAAGAAGGGCTGGATCGCGCTGCGCAACGGCAACCTGAACATCAACGCGCTGATGAGCATCGCGGTGACGGGCGCGATGGCGATCGGCCAGTGGCCCGAAGCGGCGATGGTGATGGTGCTGTTCACGATCGCCGAACTGATCGAGGCGAAGTCGCTCGACCGCGCGCGCAACGCGATCCAGGGGCTGATGCGGCTCGCGCCCGACACGGCGACCGTCCAGCAGGCCGACGGCTCATGGCGCGCGATCGAGGCGGCCCGCGTGGCGCTCGGCGCGGTCGTGCGCGTGAAGCCGGGCGAGCGGATCGGCCTCGACGGCGAAGTCGTCGCGGGCCGCTCGACCGTGAACCAGGCGCCGATCACCGGCGAAAGCCTGCCCGTCGAGAAGACGTCCGGCGACACCGTGTTCGCCGGCACGATCAACGAGTCCGGCTCGTTCGACTACCGGGTGACCGCGGTCGCGGCGAACACGACGCTCGCGCGCATCATCCACGCGGTCGAGGAGGCGCAGGGCGCGAAGGCGCCGACGCAGCGCTTCGTCGACCAGTTCGCGCGGGTCTACACGCCGATCGTGTTCGCGATCGCGCTGCTGGTCGCGGCGGTGCCGCCGATCGTCGCGGGCGGCGCGTGGCACGAATGGATCTATCGCGCGCTCGTGCTGCTGGTGATCGCGTGCCCGTGCGCGCTCGTGATCTCGACGCCGGTGACGATCGTGTCGGGGCTGGCTGCGGCCGCGCGGCGCGGGATTCTCGTGAAAGGCGGCGTGTATCTGGAAGAAGGCCGCAAGCTCGCATGGCTCGCGCTCGACAAGACCGGCACGATCACGCACGGCAAGCCGGTGCAGACCGATTTCGTGCTGCGCGTGGCCGATACCGACGCCGCGCGTGTCCGGCACCTTGCCGCGAGCCTCGCCGCGCGTTCGGATCACCCCGTGTCGCAGGCGATCGCGGCAGCAGGCCGGTCGGCGGATGCCGCGCCGTTCGCCGACGTGCAGGACTTCGAAGCATTGCTCGGGCGCGGCGTGCGCGGCACGATCGGCGGCGCGGGCTACTGGCTCGGCAACCACCGGCTCGTCGAAGAGCTCGAGCGCTGCTCGCCGGAGCTCGAAGCGCAGCTTGACGCGCTGGAGCGGCAGGGCAAGAGCGTCGTGATGCTGATCGACGACGTGCGCGTGCTCGGCGTGTTCGCGGTGGCCGACACGATCAAGGACACGAGCCGCGCGGCGATCGCCGAGCTGCATGCGCTCGGCATCCGCACCGCGATGCTGACGGGCGACAACCCGCACACCGCGCAGGCGATCGCGCAGCAGGCCGGCATCGACGACGCGCGCGGCAACCAGCTTCCCGAGGACAAGCTCGCGGCAGTCGAAGAGCTGGCTGCCGGCGCGGGGGCGGTCGGGATGGTCGGCGACGGGATCAACGACGCGCCGGCGCTCGCGCGCGCCGACATCGGCTTCGCGATGGGCGCGATGGGCACCGACACCGCGATCGAGACGGCCGACGTCGCGCTGATGGACGACGACCTGCGCAAGATCCCCGCGTTCGTGCGGCTGTCGCGCGCGACGCACCGCGTGCTGGTGCAGAACATCGGCTTCGCGCTCGGCGTGAAGCTCGTGTTCCTCGGCCTGACGGTCGCGGGGTTCGGCACGATGTGGATGGCGGTGTTTGCGGACGCGGGCGCGAGCCTGATCGTCGTCGGCAACGGGTTGCGGCTGCTGTCGTCCGCACGGGCGTTCGGCGGCGCGCAGGCGAAACGCTGAGGAGCGGGCGATGAGCTTTCTGAAACGGATCCTGGGCGGCCATGACGGTGGCCATGATGGTGGGCATGGCGGCGGGCATCGAAGCGACGGGCATCGAAGCGACGGGCATCACGGCGGGCACGGCCGCGATGGTCGCGACCGCCACGATGCGCGTGGCCGTGACCGTCACGGCTGGGGCTGGCAGGCGCCGGCCGGCGCCGGCGCGGGCAACGCGCCGCTGCGCGAGCTCGCATGCGCGGGTTGCGGCGCGCTCAACGCGGCGGACGCACGCTTCTGCACACAGTGCGGCACTGCGCAGCGTGGCAAGTCCTGCAGCCGCTGCCATTCGGCGCTGGCCGCCGACGCGCGCTTCTGCCCGGCGTGCGGCACGCAGGCCGCCTAGCGGCCATTTGCGCCGGCAACGTGCGCGCGC
The DNA here is from genome assembly GCF_053427715.1 of Burkholderia sp. MR1-5-21. Classification (NCBI taxonomy): domain Bacteria; kingdom Pseudomonadati; phylum Pseudomonadota; class Betaproteobacteria; order Burkholderiales; family Burkholderiaceae; genus Burkholderia; species Burkholderia sp. MR1-5-21. The sequence continues at coordinate 89,227 of NZ_JBSAXD010000003.1, read as the reverse complement.
CCCGCTGGCGCCGGTTCATGCCGAAACCGGCGCGCCGGTGCCCCGGTCAGCGCAGCGGCAGATAGATCTCGGTGCGCAGGTCGGCCGGCGCAGCATCCATCGGCGTGTTCAGGTACAGCTCGAACGGCGGCGCGTCGGCGGCTTCGCGGCCCGAATGACGCAGCCAGTCGCCGTACAGCCACTGATAGGCCGTCTTCAGGTCCGCGTACGGCCCCGTGTGCAGCAGCACCGCATATTCGCCGCCCGGCACCGTCACACGCTCGACTGGCGGCGCCGGTTCCACGTCCGGCGCACCGTCGGCCGTCACGAAGCAGGCTTTCGCGCGCAGCTGCGCTTCGGGCGTGGTGTCCGGATCGTCGTAAAAGATTCCGATCATCTTCGTGCCGGGGCCGATGAGCCCATGCTGCCCGACCCACGCGCCGATCCGCGCGAACGCGTTGCTGACCAGCATGTACGACCCCGTGTGAGCAACCGCATAGCCGCTCAGCGCCGGCAGGCGCCGGATCTCGACTTCCTGTTTGAACATGTTTTTCGCTCCTCTCAGTAGCGGACAAGTGGGCCGGTGGACGCGCGCGAGACGGTGCGCATCACGCATCCGACAAGGCGTTTCTTCTTTCATCGGCGCATCCGGGAAGGACCGAAGCCACGTTAGCACGACGCGCTTCGATATTTTTCGCGGACTTGCGTAGTCGCCCGAGCGACCGGGCCCCAATTTAATTTTGAAATAAGGTTCCGACCTCGTCCGCCAATGTCTAAAGTTAAAGACGGTGAAATCGGAGGAAGTCGTCATTTTTCTGAGTTAAGTTGCACGAGCGGGATAGCGCGTCATTTCGAAGTACGCAGGTAGTTCGTCGATCGTCAATCGCAACGCCACGTTTTCGGGAGAGAAGAAATGGATGCATCCAGCTTCATCACAACGCTGCAGACCACGCTGGGGGGGTACCTGCCGAAGATTGCCGGCGCGATCGGCATCCTGGTGATCGGCTGGCTGATCGCCGTCGCGGTGCGGGCCGGCACGCTGCGCCTCCTCGGTGCGCTGAAGGTCGATCAGCGGATCACCGAAAGCACCGGGCAAGGCGCGTATATCGAGCGGATCATCGCCGGCGGCCTGTTCTGGCTCGTACTGCTCGTCACCGCGGTGGGCATCTTCAACGTGCTGAACCTGTATGCGGTGTCGAATCCGTTCTCGCTGCTTGTCACCCATATCGTCAACTACCTGCCGAACCTGATCGGCGGCGGGGCGCTCACGCTGATCGCGTGGCTGATCGCGTCGCTGTTGCGCAGCCTCGCGAACCGCGCGCTGAAAGCGTGCAAGGTCGACGACAAGCTGACCGAAAGCGCGGGCATGCAGCCGATGAGCGGCTATCTCGGCGACGTGCTGTTCTGGCTCGTGATCCTGATGTTCCTGCCGGCGATCCTGTCCGCGTTCGCGCTGTCCGGCCTGCTGTCGCCGGTGCAGGGGATGGTCGACAAGCTGCTCGCGATCGTGCCGAACGTGTTCGCGGCGGCGGTGATCGGCGTCGTCGGCTGGATCGTCGCGCGGGTGCTGCGCGGGCTCGTCACCAACCTGCTGATCGCGGCGGGCGCGGACAAGCTCACGGAGCGCGTCGACACCCCGACGCCGGTGCGGGTGTCGAGCTTCGTCGGCACCGTCGTCTATGTGTTCGTGTTCGTGCCGACGCTGATCTCCGCGCTCGACGCGCTGAAGATCGACGCGATCTCCGGCCCCGCGACCAACATGCTGAACCAGTTCCTGTCCGCGGTGCCGGACATCGTCGCGGCGCTCGTGATCGTGCTCGTCACGTTCTATTTCGCGCGCTTCGTCGCGTCGCTCGCGCAGAAGCTGCTGGTCGCGGCGGGCGTCGACGGCCTGCCGAAGGTGCTCGGCGTCGAGCCCGTGTTCTCGGGCATGCTGCAGCCGTCGGTGCTGGTGGCGCGGCTGATCGTGTTCTTCGCGATGCTGTTCGCGGCGGTCGAGGCCGCGAACCGGCTCGGTTTCTCGCAGGTGCGCGACGTCGTCACGCTGTTCATCGAATTCGGCGGCCACGTGCTGATGGGCGGCGTGATCCTCGTGATCGGCTTCTGGCTCGCGGGCCTTGCGCGCCGCGTGATCCAGCAGGCGGACAGCGAGCACAGCGTGCTGTTCGCGCGCATCGCGCAGTTCGCGATCCTCGGCCTCGTGTTCGCAATGGGGCTGCGCGCGATGGGCATCGCGAACGAGATCGTCCAGCTCGCATTCGGGCTCGTGCTCGGCGCGATCGCGGTGGCGGTCGCGCTGTCGTTCGGCCTCGGCGGCCGCGAGGCGGCCGGCAAGCTGCTCGACCGCTGGTTCAACCAGCGCGGCGGCGGCCAGTAAGCGGCAGGCGCCAGGCTCGTGCGCCGGGTGCGTATCGTGTCCCGGTCGCGCGCGCAGTCGCGCCGATTCCCGGTGCGGCAACGCTTCGCGCGTTGCCGCACGTCGGCTGCACGGGTCTGTTGTACGCGAGCATTTCTGTAGGCGAAATGTCAGCACGGACCTTTGCCGAATTTCGATAACACCACGTTTAATGACTCACTAGCATCGATTCTCAACCGTGCAGACCGGCCCCGGCGCACCCGCCCTCGCGGCGCGCCAGACGAGCGGGCCGTCGCGCGCCCTAAGGAGAAACCGATGAAAGCAGAGTCGAATGGCCGGCCCGCCGCCGGCGCCAAGTCGTCCGGCCAGCCCGCGCTGCAGCAGACGCTCGGGACCTGGCAACTGTGGGGCATCGCGGTCGGCCTCGTGATTTCCGGCGAGTACTTCGGCTGGAGCTACGGCTGGGCGAGTGCGGGCACGCTGGGCTTCGTGATCACCGCGCTGTTCGTCGCGGCGATGTACACGACCTTCATCTTCAGCTTCACCGAGCTGACCACGTCGATTCCGCATGCGGGCGGCCCGTTCGCATACGCGCGCCGCGCGTTCGGCCCGACGGGCGGCTATCTCGCCGGCGCGGCGACGCTCGTCGAGTTCGTGTTCGCGCCGCCCGCGATCGCGCTCGCGATCGGCGCCTACCTGCACGTGCAGTTTCCGGGACTCGAGCCGAAGCACGCGGCGATGGGCGCATATCTGGTGTTCATGGCGCTCAACATCGTCGGCGTGCAGATCGCCGCGACCTTCGAACTTGTCGTGACGCTGCTCGCGATCTTCGAGCTGCTGGTGTTCATGGGCGTCGTGTCGCCGGGCTTCGCGTGGAGCAACTTCGTGAAGGGCGGCTGGGCCGGCGCCGATCACTTCAGCGTCGGCGCGTTCCACGGGATGTTCGCGGCGATCCCGTTCGCGATCTGGTTCTTCCTCGCGATCGAAGGCGTCGCAATGGCGGCCGAGGAAGCGAAGAACCCGAAGCGCTCGATCCCGATCGCGTATGTCGCGGGCATCCTGACGCTCGTCGCGCTCGCGATCGGCGTGATGGTGTTCGCCGGCGGCGCGGGCGACTGGACCAAGCTCGCGAACATCAACGACCCGCTGCCGCAGGCGATGAAGTACATCGTCGGCGCGAACAGCGGCTGGATGCACATGCTCGTGTGGCTCGGGCTGTTCGGCCTGGTCGCGTCGTTCCACGGGATCATCCTCGGCTATTCGCGCCAGATTTTCGCGCTCGCCCGTGAAGGCTACCTGCCGGAGTGGCTCGGCAAGGTGCATCCGCGCTTCAAGACCCCGCATCGCGCGATTCTCGCGGGCGGCGTGGTCGGCATCGCGGCGATCTACAGCGACGAGCTGATCCAGTTCGGCGGCCAGACGCTGACCGCCAATATCGTGACGATGTCGGTGTTCGGCGCGATCGTGATGTATATCGTCAGCATGGCCGCGCTGTTCAAGCTGCGCCGCGCGCAGCCGAACATGGCCCGCCCGTTCCGCGCGCCGCTGTATCCGTTCTTCCCGGCGTTCGCGATCATCGCCGCGATCATCTGTCTCGGTACGATGGTGTACTTCAACGGGCTCGTCGCGATGGTGTTCGTCGTGTTCCTCGCGCTCGGCTACGCGTACTTCCTCGCGACCCGCGCGCAGCGCGAGGGCGCGCCGGGCGACGCGCTGCTCGAGGAATGAAGGCGAAGGGCCGCTGGAACGGTCATTGAAGCGGCATCCGGCGCGCCCGCTGCATGGCGCGCCGACGGTTTTTGCAAGGAGACTCGCAGAATGTCCTACACGGAGACGATCGGTCCGCGCACGTACCGCTTCGCGGACCTGAAGACGCTGCTCGCGAAGGCGAGCCCGCTGCGCTCCGGCGACCAGCTCGCCGGCGTCGCGGCGGCAAGCGAGGAGGAGCGCGTCGCCGCGAAGATCGCGCTCGCCGGCGTGCCGCTCAAGGCGTTCCTGAGCGAAGCGCTGGTTCCGTATGAAGACGACGAGGTCACGCGCCTCATCGTCGACGATCACGACGCGCAGGCCTTCGCGGAGATTTCGCACCTGACGGTCGGCGACTTCCGCAACTGGCTGCTGTCGCCCGCGGCGGATGGCGCGGCGCTCGAGCGGATCGCGCCGGGCCTCACGCCGGAGATGGTCGCGGCCGTGTCGAAGCTGATGCGCAACCAGGACCTGATCGCGGCGGCGAGAAAGCGCCGCGTCGTCACGCGCTTTCGCAACACGGTCGGGCTGCCGGGACGGATGTCGGTGCGGCTGCAGCCGAACCATCCGACCGACGACGTGAAGGGGATTGCCGCGTCGATGCTCGACGGCCTGATGTACGGCTGCGGCGACGCGATGATCGGCATCAACCCGGCGACCGACAGCCTCGCCGCGATCGTCAAGCTGCTCACGATGATCGACGGGTTCCGCGAACGCTACCGCGTGCCGACGCAGTCGTGCGTGCTCACGCACGTGACGAACACGATCGCGGCGGTCGAGAAGGGCGCGCCGGTCGACCTCGTGTTCCAGTCGATCGCAGGCACCGAGAAGGCGAACGCGAGCTTCGGGATCTCGCTCGCGCTGCTCGGCGAGGCGCGCGAGGCGGCGCTGTCGCTGAAGCGCGGCACGGTCGGCAACAACCTGATGTACTTCGAGACGGGACAGGGCAGCGCGCTGTCGGCGAACGCGCACCACGGCGTCGACCAGCAGACCTGCGAGGTGCGCGCGTACGCGGTCGCGCGCAAGTTCGAGCCGTTCCTCGTGAACACGGTGGTCGGATTCATCGGGCCCGAATACCTGTACGACGGCAAGCAGATCATCCGCGCGGGGCTCGAGGATCACTTCTGCGGGAAGCTGCTCGGCGTGCCGATGGGCTGCGACATCTGCTACACGAACCATGCGGAAGCGGACCAGGACGACATGGACACGCTGCTGACGCTGCTCGGCGCGGCGGGCATCAACTTCATCATGGGGATTCCGGGCGCCGACGACGTGATGCTGAACTACCAGAGCACGTCGTTCCACGACCAGCTGTACGTGCGCGAGGTGCTCGGCCTGCGTCGCGCGCCGGAGTTCGAGGAATGGCTGGAGACGATGGAGATCGCCGATGCGCACGGCGCGTTGCGGGCCGCGTCGGCCCGCGTGCCGCTGCTGGCCGGCGCGAACGACTGGATGGGGTTGTCAGCATGAGCGATGCCGTCGAAAAGAATCCGTGGGGCCAGCTGAAGTCGTTCACGAACGCGCGGATCGCGCTCGGCCGCGCGGGCAACAGCCTGCCGACCGCGCCGCTGCTGGCCTTCAACCTGTCGCATGCGCAGGCGCGCGACGCCGTGCATCAGCCGCTCGACGCCGATGCGTTGCGGCGCGAGATCGAGGCGGCCGGCCTGCTGCCGACGCTCGGCGTGCAGAGCGCCGCGCCGGACCGCGACCACTATCTGCGCCGGCCCGATCTCGGCCGCAAGCTGTCGGACGACAGCCGCGGGCTGCTCGCCGGCTACGGCGCGGCGCTCGACGATGCGCCCGACGTCGTGTTCGTGGTCGGCGACGGGCTGTCCGCGTTCGCGGCCGCGAAGCAGGCATTGCCGCTGCTGCAGGCGGTGCGGCCGCGGCTCGAAGCGGACGGCTGGCGGATCGGGCCGGTGGTCGTCGCGCGGCAGGCGCGCGTCGCGCTCGGCGACGAGATCGGCGAACTGCTGCGCGCGTCGCTCGTCGCGATGCTGATCGGCGAGCGGCCGGGCCTCAGCTCGCCGGACAGCCTCGGCGTCTATCTGACCTGGGCGCCGAAGGTCGGCTGCCACGACGCGCTGCGCAACTGCATCTCGAACGTGCGGCCCGAAGGGCTGCCGTACGACGCGGCCGCGCACAAGCTGCACTACCTGATGACGCATGCGCGGCGGCTGAAGCTGACGGGTGTCGGGCTCAAGGACGACAGCGACGCGCTGCTGCCGGAGGCGGAGACCGAACGGATCGGCGCTACCTGAACAGCCGCTCGCACAGAAAATCGACGAACACCCTGAGCTTCGGCGACAGCTGCCGGCTCGACGGCCACACGATCGAAAACTGGCCGGGCGCGATCCGGTAGGCGTCGAGCACCGTCACGAGCGCGCCGTGTTCGAGCGCGTCGCGCGCGAGGAAGTCGGGCATGTAGCCGATGCCGAGGCCTGCGAGCACGGCGCCGCGCAGCGCTTCCATGTTGTTGCAGGTCATCGCGGTGCGCAGCTTCAGCGGCGTGCCGTCGTCGGCCGCGAGCGCCCAGTCCTGCAGCTTGCCCGTCGTCGGGAAGCAGTAGCGCACGCAGTCGTGCGCCTCCAGGTCGCGCGGCACGCGCGGCGTGCCGGCCTGCGCGAGATACGCGGGCGTCGCGCACAGCACGAACCCGAACGGGCCGAGCCGCCGCGACATCAGGCTCGAATCCGACAGCTGCCCGCTGCGGATCGCCGCGTCGAACCCGCCTTCGACGACGTCCACCATCCGGTCGTTGAAATCGAGGTCCAGCTCGACGTCCGGATAGCGCCGCCGGAACTCGGGCAGCACCGGCAGCAGGAACCGGTAGCCGATCACGGGCAGGCTCACGCGCAGCTTGCCGCGCGGCCGTTGCGCGGACTCGGTTACCACGGCTTCCGCGTCGCGGAAATCCTCGAGGATCCGCTGGCAGCGTTCGTAGAAGTGGCGGCCCTCGTCGGTGAGCGTCACGCGGCGCGTCGTGCGGTGAAAGAGGCGCACGCCGAGCGACTGTTCGAGCTTCGCGATCGTCTTGCCGACCGCCGATGCCGAAATGCCGAGCGCGCGGCCGGCCGCGACGAAGCTCAGCGTTTCAGCAGTCCGGACGAACGCGACGATGCCGTTCAGGTTGTTCATCGATGCTCTGATCGCGGGCGATGGCGTTGAGATTCAGGAATTCTAGTCCGCTATATGCGGAATCCTGCGTGGTTTTTCGGCGATTGAATCGGATTTATCTTCTGTCGCTCTGACGGCGCTCGCGCCGGGTTTTCGAGGAGCGATGATGGATCACACGTTTTCCGCAGCGTCGACGCGCCGCCGCACGTTCGTGCTCGCCGCCGTCTGCATGGCCGCCGTCGCGCTGCCGCTCGGCTTTGCCGGCGGCGCGGTCGCGACGCCCGCGATCGGCCGTGACCTGCACGGCGGGCCGGTTGCGCTGACCTGGATCACGAACGCGTTCATGCTCGCGTTCGGCAGCTTTCTGATGGCGGCCGGCGCGTTGGCCGACCAGTACGGCCGCAAGCGCGTGTTCGCGATCGGCGTCGGCGGCTTCACGCTGCTGTCGGTCGCGCTCGCGTTCGCGCCGTCGATGCTCGCGGTCGACCTGCTGCGCGCGGCGCAAGGTCTCGCCGCTGCGGCTGCGCTCGCGGGCGGCACGGCGGCGCTCGCGCAGGAGTTCGACGGCGCGGCGAGCACGCGCGCGTTCAGCCTGCTCGGCACGACGTTCGGCATCGGTCTCGCGTTCGGGCCCGTGCTCGCCGGCTGCCTGATCGAGCGCTACGGCTGGCGTGCGATCTTCGTCACGGGTGCGGCGGCCGGCGCGCTGTCGCTTGCGTTCGGGCTGCCGCGGATGCACGAATCGCGCGATCCGCATGCGAAGGGGCTCGACTGGCCCGGCACCGCCGCGTTCACGGCCGCGCTGACGCTGTTCACGTTCGGCGTGATCGAGGCCGGCGCGCGCGGCTGGGCGAGCCCGCTCGTCGTCGCGCTGCTCGGCGGCGCGGCGTTGGGCGCACTCGCGTTCGTCGCGATCGAGACGCGCGTCGCGCGGCCGATGCTCGACCTGTCGCTGTTCCGCATTGCGCGCTTCGTCGGCGTGCAGGTGCTGCCCGTGTCGACCTGCTGCTGCTACATCGTGCTGCTCGTCGTGCTGCCGCTGCGCTTCATCGGCATCGACGGCTTCAGCGAGTTCGACACCGGCTGGCGGATGCTCGCGATCTCCGCGCCGATGCTCGTCGTGCCGCTTGTCGCGGCGACGCTCACGCGCTGGCTGTCGGCCGGCGTGATTTCGGGGCTCGGGCTCGTAGTCGCGGCTGCGGGGCTCGTGTGGCTGGACGTCGCGCTGCGCGGCGGCGCGGGGCCGGCGGCGATCGCGCCGATGCTCGCGATCGGTGTCGGGGCCGGGATGCCGTGGGGGCTGATGGACGGGCTGTCGGTCAGCGTCGTGCCGAAGGAGCGCGCGGGGATGGCGACCGGGATCTTCAGCACGACGCGGGTCGCGGGCGAGGGAATCGCGCTCGCGATCGCCGGCGCGGTGCTGGCGGCGCTCGCGCAGGCGGGGCTGCGGGCGGCGTCCGCGCCGGGCGCGACGCCCGACGCGCTGGCCGGCGCGGCCGCGCGGCTCGCGACGGGCGATCTGAGCGGCGCGCAGGCCGTGTTGCCGCATGCCGCACGCGCGGTGCTGCTCGCGACCTATTCGCATGCGTTCGACGATCTGCTGATCGGGCTCGCGGTCATCACGCTGCTGTGCGCAGCCGTCGTGTTCGTGTTCCTCGGCGGCCGGCAGGCGGCCGGCACCTGAGCGGCACCTGAGCGGCACCTGAGCGGCACCTAAGCAGGACCTAAGCAGGACCTAAGCGGGAACGAGCGCGGGCAGCGCGGCATCCGCGCGCCGATGCGCGCGATCGACCGCAACGACGACATAGCGCTGCGCGGTCGGCCACACGTGCGCCCAGCGGCGCGCGTCTTCGTCGATGATCGCGCGGCCTTGCACGAGCCACGTGGTCTTGTGCGCAAAATCGACGAACAGCAGCGCGATGCCGGGGTTCACGAGCAGGTTGCCGATCGTGTTGAACAGGTTGTTGCCCGCGAAATCGGGCAGCACGAGCGTGCCGGCGTCGAGCACGTCGACGAGCGGTTCGAATGTGCCGTCGCCGCGTGGTTGCCGCCCGCGGTACGAGCAGTCGCTGTCGCCGGCCGCATTCGCGGTCGCGACGATCAGGAACGCCTGCTCGCGCATGAACGCGATCGCGTCGGCGGAAAGGGGGCCGAGAGGATTCATGGTGTCGATGAACGCTGAGGAACGCGTAACGTTGAAACGCAAGCGACATGCCACCGGCCCCCATCGTGTCATTGCGCGATCGCGCGTTGCCGGCCCGCTGCGACTGTTGGAATTTCGAACGCCCGGCGCATCGCGGATCAATCGCGGTGTTCAGGTTTGGAGCAGTCGCCTGTTCCACGCCGGCGCGGCGCATCGCGCGCGGCCGTGCCGGCGGCATCGGCTCACGCATCGGCTTCGTTTGGCATGCATGTTGCGTAAACGGTCAAGCGCAACCAACCGGCGCTGCATTCCGACAAGCATGATGAACAGGAGACATGTGATGAACCCGTTTGACCTGAAACAACTGGGCCTCGACGTCGAATATCCGTACCGTCAGCAGTACGACAACTACATCGGCGGCAAGTGGGTGCCTCCGGTCAAGGGCGAGTACTTCGAGAACGTGTCGCCGATCAACGGCCAGCCGTTCTGCCGCGTGCCGCGCTCGAGCGCCGACGACATCGAGGTCGCGCTCGATGCGGCGCACGCCGCGCGCCGCAAGTGGGGCAAGACGTCCACGACCGAGCGGGCGAACCTGCTGCTCGCCGCGGCCGAACGCATGGAAAAGAACCTGAAGCTGCTCGCCGTCGCCGAAACGATCGACAACGGCAAGCCGCTGCGCGAGACGATGGCGGCCGATCTGCCGCTCGCCGTCGACCACTTCCGCTATTTCGCAGGCTGCATCCGCGCGCAGGAAGGCGGGATCTCCGAGATCGACGACAACACGGTCGCGTACCACTTCCACGAGCCGCTCGGCGTCGTCGGCCAGATCATCCCGTGGAACTTCCCGCTGCTGATGGCCGCATGGAAGCTGGCGCCGGCGCTCGCGGCCGGCTGCTGCATCGTGATGAAGCCGGCCGAGCAGACGCCCGCGTCGGTGCTCGTGCTGATGGAGCTGATCGGCGACCTGTTCCCGCCGGGCGTGATCAACATCGTGAACGGCTTCGGCAAGGAAGCCGGCGAAGCGCTCGCGACCAGCAAGCGTATCGCGAAGATCGCGTTCACGGGCTCGACGCCGGTCGGCCGGCACATCCTGCACGCGGCCGCCGACAACCTGATTCCGTCGACGGTCGAGCTCGGCGGCAAGAGCCCGAACATCTTCTTCGCCGACGTGCTCGACCAGGACGACGCGTTTCTCGACAAGGCGCTCGAAGGCCTCGCGATGTTCGCGCTGAACCAGGGCGAGGTGTGCACGTGCCCGTCGCGCGTGATGATCCAGGAGTCGATCTACGATCGCTTCATCGAGAAGGCCGTCGCGCGCGTCGAGCGCATCAAGGCCGGCCACCCGCTCGACCCGACGACGATGATCGGCGCGCAGGCATCGCAGCAGCAGCTCGACAAGATCCTGTCGTACATCGACATCGGCCGCGGCGAAGGCGCGCAATGCCTGACGGGCGGCGAGCGCACGGCGCCGGCCGCGGAACTCGGCACCGGCTACTACGTGAAGCCGACGATGCTGCTCGGCAACAACAAGATGCGCGTGTTCCAGGAAGAGATCTTCGGGCCGGTGGCGTCGGTGATGACGTTCAAGGACGAGCAGGAAGCGATCGAACTCGCGAACGACACGTACTACGGTCTCGGTGCGGGCGTGTGGACGCGCAACGGCACGCGCGCGTACCGGATGGGCCGCGAGATCGAGGCCGGGCGCGTGTGGACCAACTGCTACCACCTGTACCCCGCGCACGCGGCGTTCGGTGGCTACAAGCAGTCGGGCATCGGCCGCGAGACGCACAAGGTGGCGCTGTCGAACTATCAGCAGACCAAGTGCCTGCTCGTCAGCTACCAGGCCGAGGCGCTCGGGTTCTTCTGATCGTCGTTTGCTGCCGTTCGTGTTCAGGCGCGCGTGCGCCTGAACGCGGGCCGGGCCGCATGGGTGCGGGTTGCCGCTCGGCGCGCCGCCGGTGGCTGTTTCATCGGCGCCCGAGTCGACGGCAGCGCCGCTTCAGCAGTCCGGCCCTTTCGATGGGGCTGACCGACGTGCGCCGCCCGCCGCTGCTGGCGGGCGTGCCTGCTTGCTTGCCACCGGCAATCCCGGCGCCGGCCGGTCGTGGCGGGCGGCATCCCGAGCCGGCGCGACCCGCAAGGAGCCGACATGGCGGAACCGATTCGACCGACTTCCCGGCATCCGGTCTTTCACGACGGTGAGCTCGACGCGCATCGCCGGTTCGGCGTCTCGGACGAGGCCGAGCGCATGAGCGACGTCGTGACAACGCGCGTGAGCATCGGCGTGCGGCAATTCATCGAGACGCAACCCTTCATGTTCGTCGGCACCGGATGCGGCGGCCGCGCGAGCGTGACCTGCGACATCGTGCAGTCGATGCACGACGCGAACGGCGAATGGTTGCCGGTGGTCAGGGTGCTCGATACGAAGACGCTGCGGTTCGCGCTGCCCGCGGCCGGCGACGATGTCCGGATCGACGCGGCGCATTGCGACGGCAACGGGGTCGGGCTGCTGTTCGTCGATTTCCTGCGCGGCATTCGCTATCGGATCAACGGCCGGGCGGTCGTGCGCAACGATCTGTCCGACGGCGACGCGGCACCCTGGCCGGCGAGCTGTCCGATCGTCGAGCTGGCAGTCGCGCAGGCTTATGGCAATTGCGGCACGCGCGTCGTGCGGTTGCGGCCGGGAGGCGGCGCGTGATACGGCGCGTGATACGGCGCGTGATACCGCGTGCGGCGGCCAGGCGTGGCGAGGGTCGCTCGGGGGCGAGCATGCTTGTCCGGCGCGCGATCCGGCCGGGACGCGCACTAGCCCGGTGCAGCCCGCACACGCTATCCCGGTCAGCACGCATTGCGCGTGCGTGCGCGCCGTCGTTGAATGACGGGCTTCGCGCCGGATCGCAAGCGGCACGTCCGCGATTCGGCACGGGACTTGCATGCGATGCAGGGTTCCGGGCGGGTATGGGGCCAGAGGGTGAAGCATGGGGCCGGAGCAGATGCTGAAGAAGGGCAACCCCGGTCGACCTCCGAGCATGGGATCCGGTCATGCGCTGACGCGCCGGCTCAGGCCGACAGGAGAAACATGATGAGTGAACGAGTGGCGCACACCGGCGAACCGACGGCCGAGGACACGCGGCGCAACGCGCACGGCGACGACGCGTCGGCCGGGCAGGCCGTGGTCAGCGTTGCGCACGACGCCGACGAACAGGCGCGCAACCTGATCGGCTGGCGGCAGACCTACGACCAGCTCGCGGCGGGCCGCTTCGTCGGCACGCTGACCGAGCTGCCGCTCGACACGATGAAGCTGTTCCGCGAATCGACGAGCCACCTGCTGCGCCAGGCGTGCGAGGTGCGCGGCGACGCGTACTGGTTCGGCATCCCGCTCGTGCGCGACGGCACGGCGCGCGTCGACGCGTGCCGGATCGTGGCCGGCGCGCTTGCGTTCCGGCCCGGCAACGTCGAATTCGAATTGCTGACGCCCGCGCAGTTCTCGATCTACGGCGTCGTCGTGCGCGGCGACGTGCTGCGCCGCTATGCGGAGCAGGTCGAGCGGTGCGGGCTCGACGAGCGCCTGCCGGCGCAGACGGTGATGCAGGTCGGCGAGGCGCGGCTCACGCGGCTGTGCGCGCTGCTCGGGCACCGGCTCGACGACGCGGCCGCTGCTGCGGCGCCGCTGGCCGACCCGCTGCGCAACGACCTGCAGGCCGAGGTGCTCGCCGCGCTGTTCGACGTGTGCGCGCTGCCTGCCGACGGCGCGTCCGGCACTGCGCTGGCGAAGCGCCGCTGGATCGTCGAGCAGGCGCGCGACTACGTGCTCGCGCATCGCACGCGTCCGGTCGGCGTGCCCGAGCTGTGCGAGCAGCTGCACGTGAGCCGCCGCACGTTGCAGTACTGCTTCCAGGACGTGCTCGGGATGGCGCCGGCGACCTATCTGCGCACGCTGCGGCTGAATGGCGCGCGGCGCGACCTGTGCGGCCGCGCGGTCGGGTCCGTGCAGGACGTCGCCGAGGCGTGGGGCTTCTGGCACCTGAGCCAGTTCGCGACCGACTACCGGCGGATGTTCGGCAAGCGGCCGTCCGAGACGCTGCGCGACAGCGTGACGATGGTCGCGATGGGGTGATGCTCGGGTGGCGCAATGGGCAGCGGCGGCACCGACTGCTCATGCATCGTCGGGTCGACGGGCGACCGAGTGCCGGGCGCGGAGCGCGAGGGCGTTCGATGCGGACCCGATGTCCAGGCCGTGAGCCTGACGATGGCGCTCAGGCTAATTGCGGAGCGCCCGGGAATCCGGCGCGGCGAACTGTCACCCCGGCGTGCCTGCGGGATCGCGCACCGCCGGCCAAGCCAGTGCATCCCAGTCGACCGCCCGGTACGCGGCCTCGACCGCCGCCAGGTCGTCCGGCGATTCGCTGCGATGCAATCCGCGCAACGCTTCCGGCACGTCGAGCGCGACTGGCACGCAATGCGGATAGTCGCGCACCCGCAACTCGGGCGCGATCGTCGTGAAGCATGCGAGCGTCGGCACGTCGAGACCGTCGGCGATGTGGACTGCGGCCGTGTCCGACGCGAACAGCAGGCTTGCCCCCTGGATCCACGCGATGAACGCCGTAGTGTCGTGCGCGTATTCGCTGATGTCGACATAGGCCGGATGTGCGAGCCGCCCGAAGCCGACGACCGGCAACTGGTAGCGCCGCACGAGCGCATCGACGAACCCGGCGCGCAACGCGGGCGGCACGCTGCGCACCGCGGTGCTCGCGCTCGGGCAGAACAGCACGTACGGCCGCCGCCATGCGGGCGGCAGCGCGGGCAGCGGCAGCCGCGCGAGCCAGCGGTTGCGTTTCGCGGACGCCGGCAGCGCCGCCGGATCCGCGCCGAGCGCGTCGAGAAAGAAATCGATCATCGGCAGCCGCGCGAACGCGGGCCAGTACAGGTGATTGCCGAGATCGATGCATCGCGCATCGGCGGGCAACGCTCCGATTCGCCACGGCAGCGTGCGCGACGGCGCGACGACGTCGGCGGCGAGTGCATAAAGCGCTTCGACGTATCGCGGCGCACGGGCAGGGCGGTACAGCGTGAAGCGCAGGCCCGGATGCGCATCGCGCAGCGCCGCAAGCGCGGTCAGGCCGATCACCGAATCGCCGAGTGCGACGCCCATCCCGTTGATCACGTGCACGTGCATCCGGTCGTCGTAGTCGAGCCGGAACGGTCGGGTCGCGGCGTGCAGCAGACCGAGCGCGGGCGCGGCCGGCACGTAGCCGACCGCCGGGTTTTCGCCGTGCTCGACGTCATATGGCGCGACGAGCGTGCCGTCCGGTGCGAGCAGCGTGCCGGGCCAGACGAGCGCATCGTCGCGCGACAGCGCCGCGCCGGCCGGGACGGCGCGGGTGTTCATCGTCATTCGCGGCGCGCGCGGCGTCCCTGTTCCCGGATCTGCGCGAGCGTCGCCGCCGGCGTGCTCGCGTCCTGCGGCACGCGGATCTCGATCAGCGCGGGCAGTCCGCAGGTCAGCGCACGCTCGAGCGCGGGTGCGAAATCGACGGTGCGCTCGACCGTCTCGCCGTGTGCGCCAAACGCGCGCGCATACGCGGCGAAATCGGGGTTCGTGAGCCCCGTGCCATGCACGCGCCCGGGGTAGTTGCGCTCCTGATGCATGCGGATTGTGCCGAAATGACCGTTGTTGACGACGATCACGACGATGTTGAGCCCGTACTGCATCGCGGTGGCGAGCTCGCTGCCGGCCATCATGAAGCAGCCGTCGCCGGCAAGCGCGACGACGGTGCGCGCCGGATACAGCGACTTCGCGGCGAGCGCGGCCGGAATCCCGTAGCCCATCGCGCCGCTCGTCGGCGCGAGCTGCGAGCGGAAATGCCGGTACGCGAAATGCCGGTGCAGCCAGATTGCGTAGTTGCCGGCGCCGTTGGTCAGGATCGCGTCGTGCGGCAGGCGCTCGCGCAGTTGCACCATCACGTCGCCGAGCTGGACGTCGCCGGGCATCGGCAGCGGTGCGTGCCATTCGAGATAGGCGCGATGCGCGTCGGCCGCGCTGCCGGCCCACGCGGGCGCGGCCGGCGGTTCGAGCGCGGCGACGAGCGCCGCGATTTCCGGCATCCCCGACACGATCGGCAGGTCCGCTGCATAGACGCGGCCAAGCTCGTCCGCGCCCTGGTGGACGTGGATCAGCGTCTGGCGGGTCTTCGGGATGTCGAGCAGCGTGTAGCCGCCGGTCGTCGCTTCACCGAGGCGCGGGCCCAGCGCGAACAGCAGGTCGGCGTCGCGGATGCGCTTCGCGAGTGCGGGATTGATGCCGAGCCCGACGTCGCCCGCGTAGTTCGGGTGCGCGTTGTCGAACGTGTCCTGGTAGCGGAACGCGCACGCGACGGGCAACTGCCAGCGTTCGACGAAGGTGCGCAGGTTCGCGCACGCGTCGGGCGTCCAGCCGCTGCCGCCGACGACGAGGAACGGCCGCTCCGCGCGGGAAATCCGCTCGCGCAATTCGTCGATCTGCGCGGCGGACGGCGCGGCCGCGACGCGCTTCGCGGGCGGCGCGACCGGCTGCGGCGCGCACGGCTCGGACAGCACGTCTTCCGGCAGCGCGAGCACGACCGGTCCGGGCCGGCCGGCGGTCGCGACGTGGAATGCGTGGCTCAGGTATTCGGGAAGGCGGCGCGGGTCGTCGATCTGCGCGACCCATTTCGCCATCTGGCCGAACATCCGGCGGTAGTCGATTTCCTGGAACGCTTCGCGGTCGAGATGCTCGCGCGCGCACTGGCCGATGAACAGGATCATCGGCGTCGAGTCCTGGAACGCGGTGTGCACGCCGATCGACGCGTGCGTCGCGCCGGGCCCGCGCGTGACGAACGCGATGCCGGGGCGGCCGGTCAGCTTGCCGACCGCCTCCGCCATGTTCGCGGCGGCCGCCTCGTGGCGGCACACGACCGTCTGGATGCGCGCGGTGTCGTCCGCGAGCGCATCGAGCACGGCGAGGAAGCTCTCGCCCGGCACGCAGAACACGCGTTCGACATGATTGGCGAGCAACGCGTCGACGAGCAGGCGCGCGCCGTTGACGCCGCGCTGCTCGAGATCCGTGGAATGCGACATGGGATGCCGTCTCCCTGGGTAGCGGGACGTACAGCTTACGCCCGATCGGGTGACGGTGAAAAGTGTCGGAACATGGCTGGCCGGAAGGCCAGCTTGTGCGTGGTCGCCAACCGGTGAAAAGTACCGCAACGGGTGCCAGTTCGAATGCCTGTCCCGATCACCGAAATTGTGCTTCCTCAATTCTACGTGCTTGTTCATCGCATCCGGCAAGCCGAACGCGTCGCCGAGGTGCTGCGCGTGCTGCATGTGCGACGGCAGTGGCCGTAGCAAAAGAGGAGTTGGCCTGGGTGACGCCAACTGGCGCCGCCGAAGCGTGGCCGAGGAAAGCGATGGGGCCACGAAGCCGGTGCAATCATGATTGCGCACCCCCAGCCGTCAGGGATGCATGTTCCGCGTCTGGTCGCTGATCGAGGCGATGTACACACATGGATTTACATTCTGCCTGAAGTGGACTAATGTACATCCATCGTACATCCGCATTGGGAGATGACTATGCATACCACCCGAGTGTTCAGGAACGGCAACTCCCAAGCCGTGCGCATTCCTGCGGACCTGGCTTTCGAGCGCAGCGACATCGAACTCGAAATCGAGCGAGTGGGCGATGAAATTCGCATTCGACCGGTGCGGCGGCCATTGGTCGGTGTGATGGAGAAGTTCGCGAAATTCGGGTCGGATTTCATGTCTGACGGACGCGGTGAGCATGAGCAGGCTGAGCGCGAGGGTCTGTGATGCCGCGCTACATGCTCGATACCAACATGTGCATCTACCTGATGAAGAACCAACCGGAGCAGGTCGCGAAGCGCTTTGCGCGGTGTTACGTCGGAGACGTGGTGATGTCGGCGATCACTTATGCCGAGCTCGAATATGGCGTCGCGGTCTGTGCGAATCCCGATCGCGAGCGCCGGAATCTCGCGGCGTTGATCGAGGACATTCCCGTCGCTCCGTTCGATGTGGTGGCGGCGCAGGCCTACGGGCCGGTCCGACAGGCGACACGGGAACGCAAGAAAGACCATCTGGACAAGCTGATCGCCGCACATGCGATTTCGCTCGACGCTGTACTCGTGACCAACAACGAGCGTGATTTTGCGAGCTACCCCGCTGTAAGGCTGGAGAACTGGCTGAACGACTAGGACGCGTTTCCACCCAAGGTGGAAACGCGTCCTACAAAGCGATGCGGAGGGCTGCCTGCCGGAGAAAGTTGACGCTCCCGGAGCCGGCTTTTTCACTGCACCATCAACACTCGACGATATTCACCGCCAGCCCGCCGCGCGACGTTTCCTTGTACTTCGTCTTCATGTCGGCGCCGGTTTCGCGCATCGTCTTGATCACCGAATCGAGCGACACGTAGTGCGTGCCGTCGCCGCGCAGCGCCATGCGCGCCGCGTTGACGGCCTTCACCGACGCCATCGCGTTGCGCTCGATGCACGGAATCTGCACCATCCCGCCGACCGGGTCGCAGGTGAGGCCGAGGTTGTGCTCCATGCCGATCTCGGCCGCGTTCTCGACCTGGCGCGGCGTGCCGCCGAGCACCGCGGCGAGCGCGCCCGCCGCCATCGAGCATGCGACCCCGACTTCGCCCTGGCAGCCGACTTCCGCGCCGGAAATCGACGCGTTGAGCTTGTACAGCACGCCAATCGCGGCGGCCGTCAGCAGGAAATCGATCACCCCTTGCTCGTTCGCACCCGGCGTGAAGCGCGTGTAGTAATGCAGCACCGCCGGGATGATGCCGGCCGCGCCGTTGGTCGGCGCGGTCACGACGCGCCCGCCGGCCGCATTTTCCTCGTTGACCGCGATCGCGTACAGGTTGATCCAGTCGATCATCGACAGCGGATCCTGCAGCGCGCGTTCCGGGCTGCCCGTCAGCGCGCGGTACAGCTGCGGCGCGCGGCGCTTGACCTGGAACGGGCCGGGCAGATGGCCGTCCGCGTCCGGGTTGTCGACGCCGCAGCCGCGCGACACGCACGACTGCATCACGCCCCAGATCTTCAGCAGGCCGTCGCGCGTTTCTTCCTCGGTGTGCCACGCGCGCTCGTTTTCCCACATCAGCTGCGCGATCGACTTGCCGGTCTTTTCGGTGAGCGCGAGCAGCTCCGCCGCGGTGCGGAACGGATGCGTCATCTGCTCGGCCGCGCTCAGCACCTTCGTGTTCGGTGCGCCGGCCGTCACGACGAAGCCGCCGCCGACCGACAGGTAAGTGCGCTCGACGAGCACCGCGCCGCTCGCGTCGGTCGCGCGCAGCTTCATGCCGTTCGGGTGCTCGGGCAGCGCCTGACGGTAGAACGCGATGTGCTCCTTCAGCACGAACGGGATCGGATGCTTGCCGAGCAGCGCGAGCGTCTTCGACGTGCGCACGGCTTCGAGGCGCTCGGCGATCGTGCCGGGATCGACGGTGTCCGGCGCGTCGCCGAGCAGGCCGAGCATCACGCCGCGGTCCGTGCCGTGGCCCTTGCCGGTCGCGCCGAGCGACCCGTACAGCTCGACCTTCACGTTCGCGGTCGCGTCGAGCTGGCCGTCGCGCTCGAGGCCCTGGACGAACATCAGCGCGGCGCGCATCGGGCCGACCGTGTGCGAACTGGACGGGCCGATGCCGATCTTGAAGAGGTCAAACACGCTGACTGCCATTTTCTTTCCTGTATTGCTGAGTGTTGCTGTAAAAATTCTAGCGCGCCTGCAGCGGCAAGCACGCGGCTAGCCATGCGGGCGGCGTCGGGGAAAGCTGCTGCGCGACCGGCGCGTAGCGCCCGTCGAGCCGCGCAGCCAGATAAAAGAGCTCGGTGGCGTTTTTCGGGTCCCACTGCCCCGTGTAGCCCGGAATCCCGGCCTCGCGGCGCTTCGCGTCGAACGCCACCGGCGAGTGCACGAATTCCTCGTGCGTCTTCTCGCCGCGCGCATACGGCACGAGCCAGTCGAGCGCGGCGGCGAGCGTCGCGCCGTTCGTGCCCCGTTCGCGCAGCCAGTTGCGGTTGAAGCGGCGCGCGGCCAGCGCCGCGGTCGCGAGCGGCTGCAGGTCGTACACCGCATAGTGCAGTGCGTCGCGCTCCTCGAAGTCGAACGTCGTGCCGTCTGGTCCGATGTTGTCGGCGAGATGCTCGACGAACAGGCGCTGCGCGGCGTTCATCATCTTGCGGTCGCCGAGCGTGAACGCGGACAGCGCGATCAGCTTGATCCGGTGGCTCTGCCAGTTGTTGCGCCAGGTGCCCGTGAGCGGGCGCTTCTGCGCATCGATCTGCGCGACGTAGCCGGTGCCGAGTTTCGCGATGAACGACGCCGCCGCGTTGCGCGTCTTCACCGGCAGCGCGCTCGCCGTCATGTCGTACGCGAGGATCAGGCTGTCGAAACGCGTCTCGTCGATCGGGTTGAAGCCCGGCTGGTAGGTCGTGGCCCACGCGTACAGGAACCGGTCGACGAGCTGCAGGTAGCGCGGCGCGTTCGTCACGCGCCACGCGAGCGCCGCGTCGCGCATCAGCTCCATGTCCTTCAACGCGTCGGCGCTCTGGTCGTAGATGCCTTCATGCGGCAGCGTGCCTTCGGTATGCACGCGGGGCATCGCCTTCGGCTGGGTGCCGATGCGCGCATCGACGCCGCGGATCAGCGCTTGCACGCCCGGCTCGGCCTGCGTCGTCTCGCTCGACTGCAGCGCGGGCGCCGCGCAGAAATTCATCGCGGCGCGCGCGCTGCCCGCGGCGCCAAGACCGGCAGCGGCGATCGACAGCGACGCGACGAGCGTCGGCACGACCGCGCCGGCGCGCATGCGCCGCCGCATGTGCCGTGATTCGCGGCCCGGAAACATCGAACGCACCATGCGGAACTCCTTCATTGGCTGGATCGCGTGTGATGTTAGCCGGATTGGGGGACGAACGTCAGGCGGATTGGCGTCCCATGCAGAAACCGCACGCAACCGGCGGGTTGCGTGCGGCGCGGCATCGGGCGAACCGCGCACGACGCGCGGGCTACGCGGGTTACGCGTATTCCGACATCGGCACGCACGAGCAGAACAGGTTGCGGTCGCCATACACGTTGTCCGCGCGGCCGACCGGCGGCCAGTACTTGTTCGTGCCGAGCGACGCGACCGGGTACGCGGCCTGCTCGCGCGAGTACGCGTGCGGCCATTCGTTCGCGGTGACGACGGCTGCCGTGTGCGGCGCGTGACGCAGCGGGTTGTCCTCGCGGTCGGCGCGGCCTTCCTCGACCGCACAGATTTCGTCGCGGATCGCGATCATCGCGGCGATGAAGCGGTCGAGTTCTTCCTGCGATTCCGACTCGGTCGGCTCGACCATCAGCGTGCCCGGCACCGGGAAGCTCATCGTCGGCGCGTGGAAGCCGTAGTCCATCAGGCGCTTCGCGACGTCGTCGACGCTGATGCCGCTCGAATCCTTGATCGGACGCAGGTCGAGAATGCACTCGTGCGCGACGAGCCCGCCCGGGCCCGAATACAGCACCGGGTAGTGCGGCGCGAGACGCTTCGCGATGTAGTTCGCGTTGAGGATCGCGGTTTCCGTCGCGGCGGTCAGGTTCTTCGCGCCCATCATCGCGATGTACATCCACGAGATCGGCAGGATCGACGCCGAGCCGTACGGCGCGGCCGACACCGCACCGATGCCGTTTTCGTCGCGCGAGTAGCCGGTCGAACGCTGGTTCGGCAGGAACTTCGCGAGGTGCGCGCCGACCGCGACCGGGCCGACGCCCGGGCCGCCGCCGCCGTGCGGGATGCAGAAGGTCTTGTGCAGGTTCAGGTGCGACACGTCGCCGCCGAACTGGCCCGGCGCGGTCAGGCCGACCATCGCGTTCATGTTCGCGCCGTCGACGTACACCTGGCCGCCGTGCGCGTGCACGATCTCGCAGATCTCGCGGACGTTCTGCTCGAACACGCCGTGCGTCGACGGGTACGTGATCATGATCGCCGCGAGGTCGTTCGCATGCGCGTCGGCCTTCGCCTTCAGGTCCTCGATGTCGACGTTGCCCTGCGCGTCGCACGCGACGACCACGACCTTCATGCCTGCCATGTGCGCGGACGCCGGGTTCGTGCCGTGCGCGGACGCCGGGATCAGGCAGACGTCGCGGTGGCTCTCGCCGCGCGATGCGTGATACGCGTGGATGATCAGCAGGCCCGCGTACTCGCCCTGCGAGCCCGCGTTCGGCTGCAGCGACACGGCCGCGTAGCCGGTCGCCGCGACGAGCATCTGCTCGAGCTGGTCGATCATCTCGCGGTAGCCGACCGTCTGCTCGGCCGGTGCGAACGGATGGATCTGGCCGAATTCGGGCCACGTGACGGGCAGCATTTCCGACGTCGCGTTCAGCTTCATCGTGCACGAGCCGAGCGGGATCATCGAGCGGTCGAGCGCGAGATCCTTGTCCGACAGGCTGCGCAGATAGCGCAGCATTTCCGTTTCCGAATGGTGACGGTTGAACACGTGGTGCGTCAGGTATGCGCTCGTGCGTTCGAGGCCGGCCGGCAGCGCGGCCGTGCCGCCGAAGCCCGCGTCGAGCGCGTCGACGTCGGGCGCGGTGCCGCCCGCGGCTTGCGCGAAGATCGCGAGCAGGTCGGCGAGATCGGCGCGGGTCGTCGTCTCGTCGATCGAGATGCCGACCTGCGTGTCGCTGACGCGGCGCAGGTTCACGCGCTTCGCGTTCGCGAGTGCATGGACTTGTGCGGTGCGCGCGCCGGTGTCGATCGTCAGCGTGTCGAAGAACGTGTCGTTGACGGGCGTGAAGCCGAGCTGCTTCACGCCGGCGGCGAACAGCGCCGCGATGCGGTTCACGCGCAGCGCGATCGTCTTCAGGCCGTGCGGGCCGTGGTAGACCGCGTACATGCTCGCCATGATCGCGAGCAGCGCCTGCGCGGTACACACGTTCGAGGTCGCCTTCTCGCGGCGGATGTGCTGTTCGCGCGTCTGCAGCGCGAGACGCAGCGCGGGCTTGCCCTGCGCGTCGACGGTCACGCCGACGAGACGGCCCGGCATCTGGCGCTTGAATTCGTCGCGCACCGCGAGGTACGCGGCGTGCGGGCCGCCGAAGCCCATCGGCACGCCGAAGCGCTGGGTGTTGCCGACCGCGACGTCCGCGCCCCATTCGCCGGGCGGCGTCAGCAGCGTCAGCGCGAGGATGTCGGCCGCGACGACCACGTGGCCGCCGGCCGCGTGGATCGCGTCGGTGAGCGCGCGGTAGTCGCGCACGTCGCCGTTGACGCCCGGGTATTGCAGCAGCACGCCGAACGCGTCCGACTGCGCGGCGTCGGCGGCGGGGCCCGTCTTGACCTCGACGCCGATCGGCAGCGCGCGGGTGCGGATCACTTCCAGCGTTTGCGGCAGCACGTCGTCGGCGACGTAGAAGATGTTCGACTTCGGCTTGCCGACGCGCTGCAGCAGCGTCATCGCTTCGGCCGCCGCGGTCGCTTCGTCGAGCAGCGACGCGTTCGAGATCGCCAGGCCCGTCAGGTCGGCGACCATCTGCTGGAAGTTCAGGAGCGCCTCGAGGCGGCCCTGGGAAATTTCAGGCTGGTACGGCGTGTAGGCCGTGTACCACGCCGGGTTTTCGAGCACGTTGCGCAGGATCACCGCCGGGGTGTGCGTGTCGTAGTAGCCCTGGCCGATGTACGAGCGGAACACCTGGTTCTTGTCCGCGAGCTCGCGCAGTGCGGCGAGCGCTTCCCGTTCGCTCTTCGGCTGCGAGAACGGGCCGAGCGGCAGCGTTTCCGCGCGGCGGATCGATGCGGGAATCACGGCGTCGATCAGGGCGGCGCGCGACGCGAAGCCGAGCGTGTCGAGCATCGACTGCTGGCTGGCGGCGTCGGGGCCGATATGGCGTTCGGCGAATGCGTCGTGCGTTTCGAGCGCGGCGAGCGAGAGGGGCGTGCGGTTCATCAGGCGGTCCGGGTGTTCGAGCTTCATGGCGTTCCAGTGTCGACCCGAGTTGGCGCTTCAGCGCTTACTCGGGTCTCGCGCGGGGCGCGGCCCGTGCTGCCGGGCCGGCGCGCCGCGCAATGCTTGAGTGGTTGGGTCAGTCGACCAGTTTCGCGTAGGCGGCTGCGTCGAGCAGGCCGTCGGTCGATGCGTCGGCGGCGAGCTTGATCTTGAACAGCCACGTGACGTACGCGTCGCTGTTCACCTCTTCCGGCGTGTCGACGGCGTCCGCGTTGATCGCGATCACCTCGCCCGACACGGGCGAATAGATGTCCGACGCCGCTTTCACCGATTCGACGACGCCGATCGCGTCGCCTGCCTTCACCTGCTTGCCGACCGGCGGCAGTTCGAGGAAGACGATGTCGCCGAGCGTGTTCTGTGCGTGATCGGTGATGCCGATCGTCAGCGTGCCGTCGGCTTCGGTGCGGATCCACTCGTGTTCGTCGGTGTACTTGAGTTCGGCCGGAACGTTGCTCATCGGATGCTCCTGAATAGAAAGGGTGTGATTCTTCGTTCTGACGCACCGTGACGGTGCGCCGGGTGT
The DNA here is from genome assembly GCF_053427715.1 of Burkholderia sp. MR1-5-21. NCBI lineage: Bacteria > Pseudomonadati > Pseudomonadota > Betaproteobacteria > Burkholderiales > Burkholderiaceae > Burkholderia > Burkholderia sp. MR1-5-21. The sequence goes on along the minus strand of NZ_JBSAXD010000003.1, from coordinate 65,348 downwards.
GGTTCGCCGGGCGCCATGCCGCCCGGCCTCCGGGTCGTTACGCAGCGAGGACCTTGCCGTTGCGCACGAACGGCAGTTTTACCACGCGCGCGGGAAGATGCTTGTCGCGAATCTGCACCTGCACGGTGTCGCCGATCTGCACGGCCGTCGGCACGCGCGCGAACGCGATCGATTCCTGCATCGACGGGGAGAACGTGCCGCTCGTGATCTCGCCTTCGCCGTGCGGCGTGACGACCTTCTGGTGGGCGCGCAGCACGCCGCCCGCCTTGCCGTTTTCCTTCTGCAGGATCAGGCCGACGAACGCGGCGCGCGAGCCGTCGCGCTCGAGCACGTCGCGGCCGACGAACGCGCGCGGCGCCGTCAGGTCGACCGTCCAGGCGAGCCCCGCGTCGAGCGGCGACACGGTGTCGTCCATGTCCTGGCCGTAAAGGTTCATGCCGGCCTCGAGGCGCAGCGTGTCGCGCGCGCCGAGCCCGCACGGACGCACGCCGTTTTGCTGCAGTGCGTTCCACAGCGCTTCGACGTGAGCTGCCGGGACGATCACCTCGAAACCGTCTTCGCCGGTGTAGCCGGTGCGCGCGACGGTGAGGTCGCCGAACGGCGTGCCCGCGACCTGCGCGGCGTTGAACGGCTTCAGCTCGCTCGTCGCGGCGCGCGCGGCGGGAATCGTGGTCCAGGCTTTTTCACGGGCGTTCGGGCCCTGCACGGCGACGATCGCGAAATCGCGGCGCGGCGCGATCGTGAGGCCGTAGCCGCCTGCCTCGTTGAGCTGGTTGAACCACGCGATGTCCTTCTCCGCGGTACCGGCGTTGACGACGACGCGGAAGAAGTCCTCGGTGAAGTAATAGACGATCAGGTCGTCGATGACGCCGCCCTGCGGGTTGAGCAGGCACGAGTAGAGCGCCTTGCCGGGCGTCTTGAGCTTGCCGACGTTGTTCGCGATCGCGTGCTCGAAGAACGCGCGCGCGCGGCTGCCGGTGAAATCGACGACGCACATGTGCGACACGTCGAACATGCCGGCGTCGGTGCGCACGGCCTGGTGCTCTTCGATTTGCGAGCCGTAGTTGACGGGCATGTCCCAGCCGCCGAAATCGACCATGCGGGCGTTGAGCGCGCGGTGCGCGGCGTTGAGCGGGGTGTGTTTGAGTGCGGTCATCGAGGCCTCAGGCAAGCGCTTGCGCGCGGGACAATACGGCGATGTGTCGACCGCCGCGGCCTTGAGCCTGCGGACGATCCTGTACATGCCCCTCTGTCCTCGATACCTGAGAGATTGCGCTGCGGGACCAGCCCGGCGAACGCGCGCCCCTTCGGTGGGCAGCCTGCCCGCGCTGACGATGCGCAACGGGCTACTGCCGCTCTCCAGAGTGCGAAGAACGTGGCCTGCGACATGCGCAGGCGGGATTCTTCGACGCGGCCGGTCCTTTTGCCTGAGAGTTTGCGGGTGTGCCCCTTCGGCGGCGCGACCGGCGTTGCTGCAACGCCGTCACGCGCTCTCCCGACGCGTGCGGGCGACTGTACGCGAGCCCGGAAGCCTTGTCAATTTGGGCAAATCGATGTCGCTTGGGGACAAGCGGCAGCAGGGCGCCGCCGCGTTTTCGAGGCCGACGGGCGCCGGCGTTACTCGCCGATCGCGCGCGCCGCGGTGTCGAGTTCCTGGTTCAGCACGCGCTGCTCGTCGGCCGACAGGCCGCCGCCGTGCTGCGCCGACATGTCGTTCGATTCCTGGCGGATCACGTCGAGGCGGTGATGGAGCTGCGCGCCGTATGGCGGCGGATAGTAGCCGCCGTTCACGCGCGCGTCGATCCGGCGATGCAGGTTGTCGATCCGGCCCTGGATCTGCTGCATGCGCTCGTAGCCGACGACCTGCGGATTCACTTGCGGCGCGGGCGCGGGGCGCGGCGCCGGCGCCGGGCGAGGTTGCTGTGGCGGCGTGACGATGCACGCCGCGAGCGAGGAAACCAGGGCGCAGCAAGCTGCCGCGCGAATCAACCGTTGCATCACATTCTCCAGGCGGTTTGGTGTCGGATCGACTTTTTTGAGAAACGCGTCAGACACGGGTACCGCTGACTTTCGTTCCCGCGCCATTTGTAACCGATTGTTCTGACTTGATCGAGCAGGACGGGGCGGCAGCTCGGGGCCGATCGCGTCACACCACCTTGCGCACGAACGGCACGCGCCTGCCTTCGTGCTCGCTTTGCGCGGCGAGCTCGATGATCGTCATCACGTCGACCGCGTCCTGCGGCGTGACGGGGAACGGTGCGCCGTCGCGGATCGACGCGGCGAGCGCGCGGTAGAACTCCGCGTACTGGCCGTCGAGCGTCGGCACGGGCCGCTCGGTTTCGACGTCGCCGTCGAGCACGCGCAGCAGGCCGGGCGGGTTGCCGCCACCGAATTCGACGTGATCGGGCGTGAGGCCCGCCTTCAGCTGGTCTTCCTGCGTGTCGAGTCCGAACTTCTGGTAGCTGCCGCGCGTGCCGTGCAGCGTGAAGCGCGCCGGCTCGATCGCCGACAGCGCGCTCGCGTGCAGTGCGACGTCCTTGTCCGGATAGCCGAGCTGCAGATGCACGAAATCAGGCGCCGACCCGTTGTCGCGGCGCACCTTGACCGTCGCGCTGACGGTCTCGGGCAGGCCGAACAGCGCGAGTGCCTGGTCGATCAGGTGCGGGCCGAGATCGAGCAGCAGGCCGCCGCCGCGCGCGGCTTCCTCGCGCCAGCGGGTGCGCAGTTGCGGCCGGAAGCGGTCGAAGTGCGACGCGACGTACGTGATGCGGCCGAGCTCGCCGGAGTCGACGACGCGGCGCACGGTCAGGAAATCGCCGTCCCAGCGGCGGTTGTGGAACGGCGCGAACACGCGGCTGCGCGCGTTCGCGAGCCGCGCGAGCGCGAGCGCCTCGCCGGACGTCAGCGTCACGGGCTTGTCGACGACGACGTGGCGGCCCGCTTCGAGCACCTGGCGTGCGAGCGGGAAGTGCGTGTCGTTCGGCGTGGCGATCACCACGCATTCGATGTCGTCGAGACTCAGCAGCGTGTCGAGATCGGCCACGACGCGGGCATCCGGATACGCGGCCTTCGCGCGATCCGGCTGGCCGGTGGCGATCGCGGCGACCTGCGTGCGGCCGCTCGCCGCGATCACCGGCGCGTGAAACGTCGTGCCGGCGAAACCGAAACCCATCAAACCAATCTTGAGCAATGACGACATGGCACTCCTTGGCAACAAGGGAAACGAAAGGATCAGGCGCCTTGTGGCGGCGCCGACGACCGGATATTTTGGCACGGGGCCGGTGTGAGGATTCGCGCATTTTGTCAGACGCATTGCGCGCGATCGAGTCACCCGATTGTCGTGCAACGCAGCTCTCGCGAAGCGGAATTGGCCGAACGGAAAAGGGGCGCAAGCATGCATCCGCCCGCCCGGCCCCGCCCGGCGGGGCTCCGGAAATCGCCGCCGCCGGCGTGTTAACATGCGCGTCCTGCCCGTGCGTCCGCAGGCCGACCCGGCACCCCGCGCGCGGCATCCTCCCGGCGTCCAGCCGTCAACCGCAACACCATCCGCAACCATGTCCGCAGGCCTCAATCCCGCTCAGAACGAAGCGGTGCGCTATCTCGACGGTCCCTGCCTCGTGCTCGCCGGCGCGGGCAGCGGCAAGACGCGCGTGATCACGCAGAAGATCGCGCACCTGATCGAAGCGAAAGGCTTCGAGCCGCGCCACATTGCCGCCGTCACGTTCACGAACAAGGCGGCCGCCGAAATGCGCGAGCGCGTGTCGAAGCTGCTCGAAGGCAAGACGCTCACCACGCCCGGCAAGGAAGGCCGCAAGGTGCCCGTCAACCAGCTCACCGTCTGCACCTTCCACTCGCTCGGCGTGCAGATCCTGCGCCAGGAGGCCGAGCACGTCGGCCTGAAGCCGCAGTTCTCGATCATGGATTCGGACGACTGCTTCGGGATGATCCAGGAGCAGATCGGCACGACCGACAAGGGCCTGATCCGCAAGATCCAGAACATCATCTCGCTGTGGAAGAACGGCCTCGTCACGCCCGAGCAGGCGCTGACGATCGCGGCGAACGAGGACGAGCACCAGGCCGCGCTGGTCTACCGCAACTACGTCGCGACGCTGCACGCGTACCAGGCTGTCGACTTCGACGACCTGATCCGCCTGCCGACCGAACTGTTCGCGAAGAACGAGCAGGTGCGCGACCGCTGGCAGAACAAGCTGCGCTACCTGCTGATCGACGAGTACCAGGACACCAACGCGTGCCAGTACGCGCTGCTGAAGCTGCTCGCGGGCCCGCGCGCCGCGTTCACGGCGGTCGGCGACGACGACCAGGCGATCTACGGCTGGCGCGGCGCGACGCTCGAGAACCTCGCGCAGCTCGGCAAGGACTTCCCGAAGCTGCACCTGGTCAAGCTCGAGCAGAACTACCGGTCGACAGTGCGCATCCTCACCGCCGCGAACAACGTGATCGCGAACAACCCGAAGCTGTTCGAGAAGAAGCTGTGGTCCGAGCACGGGATGGGCGATTCGATCACCGTCACGCCGTGCAACGACGAGGAGCACGAGGCTGAATCGGTCGTGTTCCGGCTGTCCGCGCACAAGTTCGAGCGCCGCACGCAGTTCCGCGACTACGCGATCCTGTATCGCGGCAACTTCCAGGCGCGGATCTTCGAGCAGGTGCTGCGACGCGAGCGGATCCCGTACGTGCTGTCGGGCGGCCAGTCGTTCTTCGACAAGGCCGAGATCAAGGACCTGTGCGCGTACCTGCGCCTGATCGCGAACGCCGACGACGATCCCGCGTTCATCCGCGCGGTCACGACGCCGCGCCGCGGGATCGGCAACACGACCCTCGAGGCGCTCGGCTCGTTCGCCGGACAGGCGAAGGTGTCGCTGTTCGAGGCGGTCTACATGGGCGGCATCGAGGCGCGGCTGTCCGCGCGCCAGGTGGAGCCGCTGCGGATGTTCTGCGACTTCATCCAGCGACTGACCGACCGCGCGGACAAGGAGCCCGCGACCGTCGTGCTCGACGACATGATGGAGGCGATCCACTACGAGGCCTACCTGTACGACGCGTTCGACGAGCGGCAGGCGCAGTCGAAGTGGCAGAACGTGCTCGAATTTCTCGAATGGCTGAAGCGCAAGGGCACGAAGCCCGAGGCGGCGGAGGCCGTCGACGGCGAGGCCGAAGGCTTCCACAACGCGGACGGGCTCGCCGACACCGGCAAGAACCTGCTCGGCCTGATCCAGACCGTCGCGCTGATGTCGATGCTCGAAGGCAAGGACGAGGACCCGGACGCCGTGCGGCTGTCGACCGTCCATGCGTCGAAGGGGCTCGAGTATCCGCACGTGTTCCTGGTCGGCGTCGAGGAAGGGATCATGCCGCATCGCGGCGGCAGCGAGGACGACGGCCCGATCGACAGCGAACGGATCGAGGAGGAGCGCCGGCTGATGTACGTCGCGATCACGCGCGCGCAGCGCAGCCTGCATCTGAACTGGTGCAAGAAGCGCAAGCGGGCGCGCGAGACGGTAGTCTGCGAGCCGTCCCGCTTCATCCCGGAGATGGGCCTCGACGATGCGCCGCCGCCCACGCCCGAAGAGGCGCCGATGACGCCGAAGGACCGGCTCGCGAGCCTGAAGGCGCTGCTGCAGAAATGACCGTGCGGCGGGCGGCGGGCGGCACGGCCCCGGCCCGTCGACAAGCTTCGCGCCGCACGCCTCGCCCGGCCATCGTGCCGGCGGGCGTTCGGTGGGATCTGGCGCAGTCGAGTCCGGCGCGACGCGTCACCCTGCGGCCCGACGTGGCAGTCCCGTCAAAATGAAACCCCCGCGATGCTTGCGCAACGCGGGGGTTCTTTTATCGAGCGGCGGTGGTGTTGCCGTTACTTCGCGGCGTTGACCATGTAGTCGACGGCGGCCTTCACGTCGGCGTCCGACGCGTTCGACCCGCCCTTCGGCGGCATCGCGCCCTTGCCGTGCAGCGCGTAGTTGTAGACGGTGTCCATCGAGTCCTTCAGGCGCGGCGCCCAGTCTTCCTTGCTGCCGAACTTCGGCGCATTGAGCACGCCCGCCGCGTGACAGGCCTGGCAGACCTGCGTGTACAGCGCCTTGCCGGCGGATGCGGCGTCAGCGCTCGTCGGCGCGGCCGCGGGTGCTTCGCCTGCCTTCGGGATCGCGGCGATCGCGGCCTGCGCGGCGGCGATCTGCGCGCTCGCGGCATCGGCGGCGCCGGACGCGGGGGCGGCGCCTGCGGCCGCTGCCGCCGGTGCGGCATTGGCGGCCGGCGCGGCCGGTTCGGGGAAATTCGCGCCGTCGTTGTTCGCCATGTAGACGATCGCGCGGGCGATCTCGTAGTCGCTGTAGTCGTCGGGGCTCGTGCCGCCGCGCGGGGGCATCGCACCCTTGCCGGCGAGCGCGGTCTTCAGCAGCGTGTCGAAGCCTTGCGAAATGCGCGGCGCCCAGTCGTCCTTGTTGCCGAACTTCGGCGCGCCCGCGGCGCCGGTGCCGTGGCAGGCCACGCAGACGGCCTTGTAGACTTCCTCGCCGGTCTTGTAGGTGCGCGGCGCGTTGGCGTCCTTCACGTCGACCATTGCGAGCGGCGCAATGCGCTTCGCGACCTGTTCGTCGGACAGCGCGTCGGTGCCGGCGCCCGAGCGGTATGCATGGTTCGCGTAGGTGGCGAACATGATGATGACGGCAATGGGGACGACGAACGACGCGATGATGACAGCAATCAGCTGCCCGGGGGTTTTGACGGGAGATTCGTGGGATGCTTCGCTCATGCTTGCCTCGTCTCCGTGAATAGGAATTGTGAGCGGTGCAACGGCAAAATGGCTGTTAATAGAAGCACGGACGATTATAGACGGAACGTTTACATCACCGCGAGCGGCGCGGTGACGCGTGTTTACCCGCACGGAAGCGGGCCCGGCGGCTGATTCGGCGCGTGTGGTGGACGCGTCATGTGAAACCGGGTATCCTTGCCGTCTTGCCAATCGTGGACGGCCAAAGTATTTGGGGTCGCTTCACTGTCACAGGCGCCCGTAGCTCAATGGATAGAGTACTGCCCTCCGAAGGCAGGGGTTGCTGGTTCGATCCCAGCCGGGCGCGCCAATTGCCGTAAGGCCTTCAGCGGTTTCCATTTCCCGTCGCAGTCTCACTGCAACCCTCGTCGGCGTCGATGTAGCCGTCGCTATTCCCACGATCGTTTCAGCGTGGCTTTGACGACGGAGCCGGCTCCGACGACTCGTCCGACGTCATCGCCGCCGCCATCTTGCCGACCGCATGGGCGATCCGTTCCGACAGCGCCGGATCCGGCACCGCGCGCGCCAGCGTGACCCCGCCCGACAGCAGCGCGAGCAGCGCGATTGCCTTGTCGTCCCGCTCGTTGCCCGAGCCCTCGGGCAAGCCTGCCGAGACCGCGTCGAACAGCTTGCGCAGCTCCGCCTCGTAGGCGTCGCGGGTTTCGTCGTCGGCGCGCACCATCTCCGGCGAGAAGCTCGGCAGCGCACAGCTTTCGCCGATGTCGCAGGTGCGCTTGGGGCCCAGGTAAAACGCGATGAACGTGTCGAGCCAGCGCGCGCCCAGGTTCGTCCTCAGTTCTCCGATCTTGAGTCGCAACGCTTCGAGGCCCGACAGCACCACCGTGCGGAACGCGTCGCTCTTCGATTTGAAATGTCCGTAGAACGCGCCGTTCGTGACGCCGGCTGCCTTCGTCAGGCCGTCGATGCCCGAGCCGCCGTAACCGTTCCTGCGGAAAAGCTGGCCGGCCGCGTCGAGGATCCGGTTGCGGGTTTCGGTCTTGTGTTCGGCTGAGTAACGCATGTCGATGACTCGCTTTGAGAGTGACCGCTCTTTTTTCTTGTATAGAGAGCAGCCGGTGTCTATGCTTAGAGAGCAGTCATTATTTATACCACTCCCCCCGCCGTTGTTCACGCCAGAGGAACTGCCATGCCGATTACGCTCACCGTGCCAGAAGGACTGCTTTCACCCGAAGCCGAGGCCCGCGCTTTTTCCGAATTGACGGATGCGCTCCTGAAGGTCAATCAGCTCGACGGCAACCCGTTCATGGAGCCGAACGTGATCGGGACGCTCAACGTGTTGCCTAAGCAGCATGTTTTCTCGGGCGGCGAGCCGGCCGCGGCCGCCTTCATCGAACTCAAATTGCCGGCGATCGCGCTCGCGACGCAGGCGGCCAGACAGGCCTTTACCGAAGAGGCTGCGGCGATTCTGGAGCGAGCCGCGGACGGGCGCCTCAGGCGCGACCACATCTGGACGAACGTCGTTTATGCGGCAGATGGCGCATGGGGAATAGCCGGTCGCGCTTATAGCAATGCCGAACTTGTCGACGCCATTCAACAAGCCGCGCCTCGTTGAGTCGCTGGGCCTCGCATGTGTCCCGGGCCGCTTTTGCCGGCGGCTCGAGTCGGCTGCCCGAACCCGCGAAAGAGACGGCCGCCCGGCCGTCTCGACTGATTCCCCGAACAGCGCCGCGGAATGTGCTCAGTTCGATGCATCGCGGTTGCGCGCGGTTCGGTAATCTGCCATTCGAACCTGTCCGTGCCGAAATGGCTGCCCGAGCCGCGCACCGCGCACCGTGCGTGTCGCGACGCCGCCGTACCGGCTCGACGTGACAAACCACCCGCCGCGCCTCCCAGCCTTCCATGACGACGCCTGTTCTCGACGATCCCGCCCGCGTTCAACAAGCCGCCGAGCTGTGCCAGAAAGGACGCCATGCCGATGCACTGTCGCTCGTCGCGCCGCTGCTCGACGCGCCGGCATCGCCGGTTCTGGCGCTGCATGTCGCGGCAGTCTGCGCGCTTGGCCTGAACCGGCTGGCGGATGCGGAAGCATGGTGGCGGCACGCGCTCGACGTCGCGCCGGATTTCGACCCGCCGTACGAAGGCCTCGGCGCGCTGCTCGTCGCGCTTGGGCGGCTGGCCGAAGCCGAGGCGGTATGCCGCCGGCAGCTCGCGGCCGTGCGTCCCGTGCGGGCGCCGCACCATCACCGGCTCGGCAAGGTCCTCGAGGCGCTCGGCCGGCTCGACGAGGCCGAGCACGCGTTCGGGCACGCGTTGCTGATCGAACCGCGCTACCCGGACGCGCTGACCGATCTCGGCAATGTGCTCCGGGCGCTCGGCCGGCCGGCCGAGGCGGAGCTCGCATACCGCCTCGCGATCGCGGTCAGCGCGGACCACGCGCTCGCGCACGCGAATCTCGGCGCGGTCCTCGTCGACCTGCAGCGGCTGCCCGAAGCGGAAGCGGCCAGCCGGCAGGCGGTCGCGCTCTGTCCGGACCATCCGGAGGCGCACTACAACCTCGGGATCGCGCTGCAGAACCAGGATCGCCTGCCCGAGGCGGAGCTTGCCTATCGCGACGCGATCCGTTGCCGTCCCGGCCTCGCGCACGCACACAACAACCTCGGCTGCGTCGTCCGCGCGCTGGGCCGCCACGACGAAGCGATGGCCGCGTTCGCGCAGGCGCTCGCGCTTGCACCGCAACTGGCCGAAGTGCACTACAACTTCGGCGCCTTGCTCGCGCATGTCGGTCGGCATGACGATGCGGAGCGTGCGTACCGGCGGGCGCTCGAATTGCGCGCCGATTATGGCGACGCGCGTTTCGGGCTGGCGACGCTGCTGCTCGGCCTCGGCCGCTTTGAAGAGGGCTGGCGGCTCTACGAGTCGCGCTACGAGCAGCCCGGATTCGTCCATCGCAAGACGCGCGAGGTGCTGCGCTGCGCGCAGTGGCAGGGCGAGCCGCTCGCCGGCAAGACGCTGCTCGTCTGGCAGGAGGACGGCCTCGGCGACATGCTGCAGTTCAGCCGCTATTTCGCCGGCTTCCGCGCGCAACGCGCGGCACGCGTGGTGTTCGCGTGCCAGCCTGCGCTGCACCGGCTGATGGAAACCGTCGACGGCGTCGACGAGGTGCTCGACCACGATGCGGCAGCCGCGCGCGTCGCGGAATTCGATTGCTGGACGAGTCTCCTGAGCGCGCCGCTGCATTTCGGCACGACGCTCGACACGATTCCGCCGCCGGTACGGCTTACGCCGGATCCTGCCCGGGTCGAGCGCTGGCGCGCGCGGCTGGCGGCACTGCCGGCCGGACCGCGGATCGGCCTCGTGTGGAAGGGCAATCCGAAACACCACAACGACGCGCACCGCTCGCTGCCGTCGCTCGCGGTGCTCACGCCGCTGTGGAGCGTGCCGGGCGTCAGCTTCGTCAGTCTGCAGAAGGGGCAGGGGGAGGACGACGCGCGCCATCCGCCCGGCGGCTTTCCGCTGCTGCCGCTCGGCTCGGAGATCGACGACTTCGCGGACACCGCCGCGATCGTCGCGCAGCTCGATCTCGTGATCTGCGTCGACACGTCGACCGCGCATCTGGCGGCATCGCTCGGCAAGCCGTGCTGGGTGCTGCTGCCTAACCAGGACGTGGACTGGCGCTGGATGCATGACCGGGAGGATTCGCCGTGGTATCCCTGCACGCTGCGCATGTTCCGGCGCGGGCTCGGCGACACCTGGATCATGGTGGTCGAGCGGGTGCGGCAGGCGTGCGAGGCACGATTCGCGTCACAGTTCGCGGCGCACGACGCGTCGGTGGCCGAAGCCGGCGACATGCGCTGAGCGTCTGCGGCGCGGCGCTGCCTGTCGCCAGGTCCGATCCGCCCGTCGCCTCGGCTCCGGTGTGCCGTAGAGGGGGGATACCGCTTTGCCCGAGCGGGAAATCCCGCCATGACGGCGCGGCGCGCGCAGGTCATCCGCAGCCGGCAGGCACTCATCGCGCTGCCACACCGTTGTGCGAGAATCGCCAGCAACGATAACTCCAGGCGTCGGTCGCGGCGGCCGCCCGCGCATCGCGCCAACCTGCGATGGCTCCATTCCAGCCTTCCCCAGCCGCAACGGGTGCGTGCGCGCTGACCGAACCGCAGCAGGCGCTGCTCGCGCGGCTGCACGCGTATTCGCCTGACAACCCCGCTGCGCCGATGCCGTACAGCCGCCGCCTCGCGGAGGCGGAAGGCTGGTCGCACGAGCACGCGCTCGCCGTCATCGACGAATACAAGCGCTACGCGTTCCTCGCGCAAGTGGCGGGGCATCCGGTCACGCCGTCGCTCGCGGTCGACGCCGCATGGCATCTGCACCTGCAGTACACGCTCGAATACTGGGACGTGTTCTGCGCCGACGTGCTGCGCGCGCCGCTGCACCACATGCCCGGTACCGGCGAACCCGATGAACGCGCGGTGTACGCTCGGCACTACCGGCAGACCCTCGACAGCTACCGCCGCTGGTTCGGCTGCGAGCCGCCCGAATCGATCTGGCCGCGTCCCGCCGTCGAGCGTCCCGACGACACCCGGACGCCGCGCGCCGGGCCGCGCGCAAACGTGCCGCCCGGGCCGACGCCGCCGTCCCGATCCGACGGCAGGCCGTCGTGGTGGCGACGTTCGATCAAGCTCGCGTGGCCTGCGGCGCTGGCCGGTGTGGCGGCGACCTGCGCGTCCGCGAGCGATTTCAACGTGCTGGACTACACGGGGCCGCAGTTTCTCGCGTTCTACATCCCGGTCGGCATCGCTGCGTTGTTGCTGATCGCGGGCCTGCAACGGATCGAATATTTGCGCCGGACCTGGGGGACGCGCGAGCGCGAATCGTCGCCCGACCTGAGTGCCGAAGAGGCGGCGTATCTCGCGGGCGGCGCGTCGCGGATGGCGCAGGTCGCGACGCTGTCGCTCGTGGATTCGGGCGCGATCGCGCTCTGGACGTCGCAGCGCCGCGGCGCCCGGGTGTGCGCGGCCTACCCGGATCGTGCGGGCGACTATGCGGACGACTGGGAATGGCTGAACGCGCAGCCCGATCAAGAGGCGAGCTATCACGCATTTCGGCTGCGTCTCGCGCGGCGCGAGCCGGAGACCGTCGCCGCGCTGCGCAAGAACGGCTGGCTGTGGGCGGCGGGCGACATGCAGGCGGCGCGGATGGCCGCGCGCACGATCGCGCTGCTCGTGCTCGGCACGGGCGCAGCGAAACTCGCGGTCGGGCTGAGCCGCGGCCGGCCGGTGCTGCTGCTCGTGATCAGCATGGTGGTGTTCGCATTTGCGTATCGCATCGTGACCCGGCGCCTGACCGGATTCGGGCGCAGCGGCGCGACGTACGGCGGGCAGGCAAGGCTCGATGTGTACCGGGATGAGCGTCAGCGCGACCGCGAGTCGCCGGACGACCTGCTGTGGGCGGCGGCGCTGTTCGGCGCGGGCGCGCTGGCCGGCACCGCTTGGGCGTTGCGTTCGAGCGCGCTGATGGCGCCGCCGGGGGCTTCGTTCGGTGCCGCGGCACGCACCGGCGGCGGTTCGGGCGGTTTGGGCAGCAGTTGCTCGAGTGACTCCGGGTCGAGCTGCGGGTCGTCGGGTTCGTGCAGTTCCAGTTCGTGCAGTTCGAGCAGTTGCGGGGGGTGTTCGAGTTCGAGTAGCTGAGCGTGGTTCGAGGGCCCATCGGATAGCGCAATATGAAAAGTGCTATCCGGGCAACCCGGCAGCGGACAGCGATCGAGTCCGGCACCCGAGCATCGACTGGAATTGATCCAGCATCCATTGTCCAATCCAAGGATCGCGAGCCCGGACATGGCGTACGGCTATTCGCCAGTCTCGGGCGCGCGATTCATTCACATTGGGCGAACATCAACGCTTGATGACGAGGCCTTGACCGGTCGGCAGCGGGAATACTCGATAGTTCCGTGCCGAAAGCCACTGGTCTTCGCCTTTCTTTTGCGGTCGATAGACGCCGGACCACTCGTAGTCGTCCAGAATGATCATTCCGCCGCTGACGACTCGGTCGAACAGGGCCTCCAGGACCGCGATTTCGCCTTCGACATTATTGAGATCCAGATGCAGGTAGGCGACCTTCTCGGGCATGCCCTGGGAAAAGGCTTCCGGCAGCAGCCCTTTGACAAGGTTGACCTGCGTATAGCCGGCGAAGCGTCCCTGGACCTTTTCGAAAAAGCCTGCTTGCTGGCCGTCGAATTGATGGCCCTGAACCGGGTTGTAGTCGAACGTGTCGTAGCCCCAGAATGTCTTCGGGAAACGGGTGCCGCCCAGATAGTCCATGACGGTCTTGATGCCGGTGCCCTGGTAGACACCGCATTCGACAAAGTCCCCTTCGAGTTGGACGCATTGGTATGCGGAGCAGGCAAGAATGTAGCGACGCCACGCGATGGTCCTGTCTGCACCGTTCCTGATGTTCGATTCCCACGCCGTCCGAAACGCGGCATCCTCGAACAGCGAGTTGTTGCGGCCCCATGTGAACAGGTTGTCGCCGAAGTAATAGCCCGGCGTGACCAGGGTCCTGGCTTCAGCCATAAGCTCGTTGAAACGGGCGGGATTCGATATGCCCCACGACAAGTCGTCCGAGAACGTGACGATCCTGTCCATCGGCAGCTCGCCCAGTTGGGGAAGGACGATCGCATGTTCACGCGCCGGTTTCGTGACCGCTCGTTCCGCCGCTTGCGGCGTCGCGTTCGCATTCGGCAGGGATCGCTCGCTCGCCGAGGTCGGCGTTGCTCGTTGGGCGAGCGGTGGACGCTTGTCGATCCAGCGGCATACGTCGCGCAGTTCGGTGTCGCCAGGCAGCAATGCGCTGGCAGTTTCCAGCGTCTGCCGAGCGTCGATGAAGCGGCCTTGCCCGATCAGCGCGATTGCGAGCGCTTTCCATCCGAACGCGTGTCGAGGCAAGACCTGCGTCATCTGCAGGGCGACTGCCGACATGTCGTCGTAGAGGCCACCCTGCTCCAGTGCCTCCAAAGTCGGCACGAATTCGTCGGCGAGCGCATCGAGGTTTTCTGGCGCTTGCATGGCCTGCCGTTTCGCATCGACGTCGATGCCGTGCAAAGCCAGGCCGAGTTTCCTGCCCAGTTTCAGCGCACGCTCGGCCGCGTCGAACTCGCTGTTGAGCAACAGCGCCTCGATATAGACCGCCCAGAAATCCTCTCGTTTCGGCTTGGCCTCGACAGCGGTCTTCAGGAAAGGCAGGCTTTGTTTCGGATGACCGGTCTGAATCGCCAGTATGCCGAGATTTTCGTTCGCATCGGCATGGTTTGGCTGCAATTCGAGCACGGATTGATAAAGACGCACGGCCTCATCAAATCGTTCGTTGCATTGGCATTCGATGGCCGCCTCCATCTGTGCGGCAATGTACGCTTCGGGGTCTGCCTGCGCCTCGCTGCAATGCTTTTGCCACATTTGCTCGAAAGCGTCTTCCAGCTTGCGCGCAAAACGTGGCGCATCGCAAAGCGGCGAAGCAGTCAGTTCTGCCCGGAGCCCCGAACGGATTTCAGCCAGGCGCGCCGGGTCGCTGACGAGTTCGAGCGCCTTGGCGATATACGCTTCATCGTCGTCGGCGATCCATTCGGGGTGGCCGACGTGGTGGAGGATGCCTTCGCTCATGTGCGCCGAGAACCGGTCGCCGTGCCGCGCGACCACGGGTACGCCCATCCACAGCGCTTCGACCGTGGTCGTGCCGCCGTTGTACGGGAACGGGTCCAGCGCGACATCGATCTTGTTGTACTGCGCGAAGTAATCCGCGCGGGAGGACTGCCCTTGCAGGATCAATCGCTCGGGTTCGATGCCGTGATCGGCGAATTGCCGGATGGTTGCGTCACGGGCCGTGTCCGTATTCAGTTCGTGGCTCTTCAGCATCAGGCGTGCAGTTGGAGCGGCGCGCAACAGTTTCGCCCATACCGCCACGACATCGTCATTCATTTTCGACAGCTTGTTGAAGCAGCCGAATGTGACGAACCCGTTCGCCAGCATGGGCAGTGCTTCGACTGCCACGTCATCGGTCGGCGTCGTGAAGCAAAGGTAGCCGTCGGGCAAGCGCCACGGCTTTTCCACGAAATGGTCTTCCTCGTCGGCCGGCAGCACGTATTGGTCGCCAATGATGTAGTCCATGGTCGGCACGCCTGTCGTCGCGAAAAAGCCGAGCCATGTGGCCTGGACCGGAGCCGGCTTCCACGCAAAGGTGGGCAGGCCGGTCTTGGCGGTATGACCGGAAAGATCGATGAGGATATCGATCTTGTCGTCATGGATGAGCTCGGCGCTTTCGCGCGGTGTCCGATCGAGCAGGCTTTTCCAGTCGGTGAATGACGGTTTGAGGCGCGCGGTGACGGCATCTTCGCCGGACGACAGCGAATAAGCGACCGGTTCGATACGTGTGCGGTCCAGATTGGCCAGCACGCTTTCAATAAAGATGCCGACGGGGTGCTGTCGGAGATCGCCCGATACGAAGCCAACCCGCAAAGGTCGCCGCGTAGTAGAACCCGCAGCGTGAACGAACGGCTGTACGTTGGCCATGACCGCCTGGCCGTAGCGTTTGGCAATCTGGAAATTGTCCTGAATCGATCGCGTCTGATTGTAATTCAACACGAACAGCACGGAATCGTACGTATGGAACAGATCAGCCTTGCGGTCGATCGCCTGAAGGTAGCTGTCGACCGCTGCGTCATATTTCTTCAGTGCGAGCAGGGTGGCGCCCAGGTTGTTGTACGCGGTCGGATCGTCCGGGACTATTTCGATGGCCTTTCGATAGGCATCGACAGCCTCTTCGTGTCGATCGAGCTTGAACAGCACATTGCCGAGCGCCACATGTGCCGGATGATAATCGGCACGCAATTCGACGGCCTTGGTGGCGGCGTCCAGCGCCTCGTCGCATTTGCCCAGTTCCAGCAGGGAATTGGCGATGTTGGTGTATGCGGCCGGACTATCGGGCTTGACTTCGAGCAGGCGCCGGTATGTGTCGAGCGCCTCGTCGTACCGTCTGGCCGACGAGAGGGACACGCCAAGGTTATGAAGGGCAGTCGGACTGTCCGGGAAAACCTGCACGAGTTGCCGGTAGTTCTCGACGGCGGCTTCAAAATCCTCCTCGGCAAGCAAGGCGGTGCCGAGGCGTTCATACGCTTCCACAAACGTCGGGCGCAGCGCGATAGCGGTTCGATAGTGCGGGACCGCGGCAACGCGTTCGCGTCTGGCCGCCAGCACATCTGCGAGATTCACGTGGATTTGCGGGGACGATGGATCGAGGTTCAGTGCCCGGTCGAGAAGCTCGACTGCCGCGTTGTATTGCTTCGCACTGTGGGCCAGCACGCCCAGCGAACGGAGTGCATCCACATGGTTTGGGTCCATTTCCAGGACGTGGCGGTAGAGTACTTCGGCTTCAGCCAGCAACCCGGCTTCATGAAGCTGCCACGCCTGTTTCAGCAATTGTGCAACATCGAACGTGGCGGCTGCCGGGGTCCCGTGCACGCTGGGTGCCCGCATTTCGGCGCGATTGCCGGACGAATTGACGGTATGAGGATCAGACATGGTCATGGCAAGCGAGTGAATGGGTTGACGCGGCGTGACTGCCTTGGCATGGCGCCTGTTCCGAGCGGCCGACTTTCCCGCGAGGCTTGCTCCCGCATGGTCGTGTGACGAGACGCGACCGCGCGGGAGCCTGAACCGAATCGATTCCAAGTCTAAGCGAGCCGGCAAGCGCGCTAGCGGTCGAGAAAGCCCATTTTCTGACCGCAATTCGAGCGATCTGGACGACTGGGGCGTGCGACGGACGAACGATGCAAAATGCCCGCAACGAGCGGGCATTCGCTGGCCGCGTCTGGCGAGTTCAACGCATGACGCGGCGGTGGAGGGTGGGGATCTGGCGCAGCGGGTGGCGCCTTGGCCTTATAGCATGGCGACGCGATGGTACTGGTTTGCTGCGGATACTTGCCGGGTCATTTCGCGATACTCGCATTCCAGTTCGTGTCTGGCCGCAGTCGCGTCTCCCATCAAGGTCGCATCGATTGCCTGGATGCGGCGAATGACGTCGAGATTCGCGGGCGTCTGTTCCGTGCTGAGCATGCTCAGCAGCGGGGAGCGCTGCTCGGCGAGTTGCGCGGCGCGTTGCCAGTCGGCGAGCATCGACGCATCGCGGATTGCCTCGGTCAAGTCGAGCAGGCACTGCAGCAGTGCGGCCTGGTCGACGCCGGCGTCTCGATGTTCGGTCATCTTGTGTCCCTTTCAAGTGGCTGCATTCGAGCGATGCGCGGCGCGGTTTGCAGCATCAGCCCTTGTTGGTGGAGAGGGCGCCAGCACTGTTGGTGCCGCCGAACAGCTGCGTCAGGTATTGCGAGTTGTTGTTCATCGTCGCCATCAACGTATTGAGCGCCGTGAACTGCGCCTGATATTGACTCGTCAGCAGTGCCATATAGCTGCTGAGCGACGACTGTTGCTTGGCGACACTCTGGAGGTCGTTGTTGAGCGCGGTGGTACGGGTATCGATGAGGCCGCCGGTTTGCAGGTACGACGTGATGTCCGTATTCATCTGCGCGGCGACGCCGTTCGTCGAGTTGAACAACGATGCGACTGTCGCCGGATTGCTCTGCAGTGCGGTATTGAGCGCATTGCTGTCCGTCTGCAGCGTGCCGTCTGCCTGTAGCGTAATGCCGATCGATGCCAGCGTCGAGATCGACGAGCCGTTCTTGACGCCGCCGCTGACGACGGTCGCGAGCGTGTTCTGGATGGTGTTCAGCATCGAGTCGCCGAGCATCGGACCGGAGCTCCCCGATTGGCTGTATTGGGTCAGCGTCCCCATCGTGGTGACGAGCGTGTTGTACAGGCTCACGAAGTTGTTGATCGCCGTCGCTTGGGACGTGGTATCCGACGCGATCGTCAACGTCTGCGGCGTGCCTGCCGGGGAGCCGATTGCCGCGGCCGTCAGGTTGAGCGTCACGCCCGCGAGCGCTGAGGTCACCGAATTGCTGGAGCTGGTCGCGGCGGTTCCGTCGATGGTGAACTTCGCGTCCTGGCCGGCGGTCGTCTGCGTCCATGCGGTCGCGCCCGAAGCGGTCGTCAGGACGATATTCCCGGACGCATTCGTGGAGCTGGTGTCGCCCGTTGCGCTGATCGTCGATGCGCCGCTCGAACCCGTTCCCGCCGTCGACGTGACCGCAAGGTTCGACAGGGCGGTGGTGGTCGTCTGACTGACCGAGATATTGATCAGATTCGACGCGCCGGTAGCGGACGAGCGCAACACGAGGTGGGCGCCGTCCGTGCCGGTGACGACGGTCGCGGTTACGCCGGGGTTGCTGCTTGATGCATTGATCGCGGACGCAATGCCGCTCACCGTATCGTTCGTCGAATCGATCGTGAGGTTCATCGAGCTGCCCCCCAGCGACAGTGTCAGCGTGCCGGCGCCGAGATGTGTCGTGGACGGGTTGAACGCACCCGATGTGAGCGTCTGCGAAGCGGCGACCTGCGTGACGCCGACGGAATAGGAGCCTGCAACCGCGCCGATGCCGGCGGTTGCCGTCAACCCGGAGCCGCTCGGGGTGGCGGTGTACTGTGACAGGGTCGTGCCGTTGGACAGGGAGGTCAGGCTGGCCTGCAGTGCCGACAGCGCTGACTTCAGCGTGCCGATCGCCGAGAGTTGCGTGTTGTCGTAGGTTTGTTGCGTGGTCAATGCCGCCGCCTGGCCGGCAGTCTTCGAATTGACGAGCGCCGTGACCAATGACGAAACATCCATCGACGAATTCCCCGTCGAGCCGCTGATGATGGACTGCGCGGCTTGTTGGAGCGCAGCGTTCGTGCTTGCCGTGGTGCTTGCGGCCGTATTGACGGTGGTTGCGGAGGACGTCGAGGAGATCGTTGACATGGAGAGGCTCCGTGCATCGGTGGATCAGGCGCAATGGCGCGCCGTTCAAACGCAGCAAGGGAGGCAAGCCTCCCGTCGCTGACTGCTCGGCATACGCGCCGAACGAAAGGCGCGTATGCCGCTACTGCACGAAGTCGTTACTGCAGGAGCTTCAGCACTTGCTGCGGCAGCGAGTTCGCTTGTGCCAGCACCGAGATGCCGGCCTGTTGCAACACCTGCGCCTTGCTCAGGTTCGCCGTTTCCTGTGCGAAGTTGGCGTCCGTGATCTGCGATTGCGCGTTCGACAGGTCGGTCGACTGGGCTTGCTGCGTCGTGGAGAGGGCGGTGAAGCGGTTTTGCGCCGCGCCCAGGTTCGCCTGGATGGTGTTCACCGTCGCGAGCGCGTTGTCGATTGCTTCCATCCCTGCGCTAGCGCCGTTTGCCGTGCTGATGTTGATGTTTGCGACCAGCGGCGGTGCGTTGTCGGCGGTAACGGTGGCGAACTGCGAATTCGCGGTGGCGATATCGCTTGCTGCCATTGTGGACAGGGCGCCGGCAGTCGCGAGCGACAGCGCGCTGACGTTGGCGCTTGACACCTCCATGACGCCGCTCGCGTTGCTGGCGGCCGTGACGCCACCGAACACCTGTGTAAGAACACCGCTGGCCCCGGAGGCGATCGCGTTGTTGTTCTGATCCGTAAACGTAAAGCCGCCGGTGCCGTCGGCGACCACATTGAGCGACGTGATCGTGCTGCCGCCGTTGGTCGCCCCAAGGCCGCTCAGATTCGTGATTGTGCCGAGAACCGTGCCCACCGCCGCGTTGCCGCCACCCATCCCGGTGGAGGCCGCCGACAGGTTGTGCGACATGTCGAGCGTCAGCGTCTGGCCGACGTTTGCGCCGATCTGGAAGTTGATCTTGCCTGCGGAACCGTCCAGCACGTTCTTGCCGTTATAGGTCGTTTGCGACGCAACGCGGTTGACTTCCGCGATCTGCTGCGAGACTTCGGTCTGCAGTGCCGAACGGTCGCTCGACGACAGCGCGCCGCTCGATGCCTGCACGGCCAGTTGGCGGATACGTTGCAGGCTCGACGTGATTTGCGAGAGGCCGCTCGATGCCGTCTGGATCATCGAAACTGCGTCGTTTGCGTTCGACACGCCTTGGTTCAGGCCGTTGATCTGCGTTTGCAGGCCCGTCGAAATCGCGAGACCGGCCGCGTCGTCCGCTGCGCTGTTGATGCGCTTGCCCGACGACAGGCGGGTGATGGCTTGCGACAGGGCGCTCTGCGAGCCAGTGAGGTTCTGCTGCGCGACCAGCGAGTTGATGTTGCTATTGATTCCGAGCATGGAAAAATCTCCTGAGTAGGTAGGCAGGACGCCCTTGACCCTTAAATGCCATATCGGCGTCGGCGGAAGCACTCGTTCATTGCTGGCCGCCTCAGAGCAGGATTTCGGCGGTCCACAACAAAACTTGAGGGCGTATCGGAGATTCGGCCCGATTTTTCTGCTTCAGGGCCAAATCGGCGCAGTACCAGGCCAGCCGGGGCTGACAGCCCGCTCGACGCGCGATTGCGACGGAAAAGTGGTAAACCGGTAGGCGAACCGATGTTTACCTGATATGATGGTGGGCTGAATTGAGATTTCTGTCACGCCCTTGCCGTTCTCGGCATGTCTGCTGGCAGTCAAACGCGGCGCTGCACGCGGCTTGTGAAGCGTAATCGCGGTGCTTTCCGCCTCTCTTTTCCGGCCTCCGAGGCCGCATTTCCGCTCGTTTCGCCTGTTGTGGGGACGCCCGGATGGCCGGTGCGTGGCGCTTGGCCGCTACGTTTTTGACCGTTTAAGCAATTTAGGAACGACATGACGACGATTCTTCTGAAAGAAAACGAGCCGTTCGAAGTGGCGATTCGCCGCTTTCGTCGCGCTATCGAAAAAAATGGCCTGATCGCTGAGCTGCGTGAGCGCCAGTCGTACGAAAAGCCGACCGCTGTTCGCAAGCGCAAGAAGGCAGCTGCTGTGAAGCGCCTGCACAAGCGTCTGCGCAGCCAGATGCTGCCGAAGAAGCTCCACTAAGCTTCCCCGGTTCGCCGCGAAACGGCGGAGCGTGCTTCGAAAGAAGCCGCTCCGCCGTTTTGCTTTTGGGGACGGGATTTTGGAGGGGGCGGGAAATTAACCCGCGTTGTGCGCCCGCGCCGCTTGCTTGCCGCCCAGCGCCGCGCACTTCGCGTGGCACGGACAGCCGACTTCGTGGTCGTTCACCATGCCGGTCGCCTGCATCAGCGCATAGCAGATCGTCGAGCCGACGAACTTGCAGCCGTACGCCTTCAGCGCCTTGCTGAGCGCGTCGGACTGCTCGGTCGACGCGGGCGCGTCGCGATACGACTGCCAAGCGTTCTGGACCGGCACGTGCGCGACGAACGACCACAGGAACTGCGCGAGCGAGCCGTGTTCGTCGCGAATTTTCTGCACGGCGCGCGCGTTGGTCACCGCGGCCTCCACTTTCGCGCGGTTGCGCACGATGCCGGGATCCGCCAGCAGCTTCTCGATGCGCTTCGGCGTGAAGCGCGCGACCGCGTCGACGTCGAAATCGGCGAACGCCGCGCGGTAGCCGGCCCGCTTGTTCAGGATCGTCGACCACGACAGCCCGGCCTGCGCGCCTTCGAGGATCAGCATCTCGAACAGGTGGCGATCGTCGTGCGACGGCACGCCCCATTCCGTATCGTGATAGTGCGCGTCCGCTTCCGTCTTCACCCAGTTGCACCGCTGCGACATCGTTCGCCTCGCTTCCCGTTTCGGTTCGATCGCGCCAGCATAGCGGAAGCCCCCGGGGCGGCAAAGCCGGCCGAACGGCAGATGGGCGCGCGGCGCCGATCCGGTTAAGCTTGGCGCCTGTTCGAATCGGCAGGATCAACGCATGACGGAAATACTTTTTGCGATCGGCATCGACGGCGGCGGCACGGGCACCCGCGCGGTGCTGGCGGATCGGCAGGGCCGCGAGCTTGCGCTGGGGCGCGGCGGCCCGTCGGGGCTCGGGCTCGGCATCGAGCGCGCGTGGGCCTCGATCGGCGTGGCATGCGCGGACGCATTTACGCAAGCGGGGCTCGCGCTCGACTGGACGCATTGCGCGCTCGCGTGCGGGCTCGCGGGCGTCAACAACGCGGGGTGGCTCGCTGAATTCCGCGCGCAGGCGCCGCTTGCGGCGCTGACGGTCGAAAGCGATGCGTATACGACGGTGGTCGGCGCGCACGGCGGCGCGCCGGGGCTCATCGTCGCGCTCGGCACCGGCAGCATCGCGGCGGCGCTGGACGCGGCAGGCGTGTGCCGGATCGCGGGCGGTTTCGGTTTTCCGTCGGGCGACGAAGCGAGCGGCGCGTGGCTCGGCATGCGCGCGCTCGCGTATGCGCAGCAGGCGCTCGACGGGCGTGCGCCGCGCGACGCGTTTGCCGGCGCGCTGCTCGCCGAGATCGGCGCGGACGATCGAGACGCGCTCGTCGAATGGTCATGCAACGCGAACCAGACCGCCTATGCGCGCCTCGCGCCGCTCGTCTTCGCGCATCGCGCGCATCCGTACGCGGCGGCGCTGATCGCGCAGGCAGGCGACGAGATCGGCAAGATGATCGATGCGCTCGATCCGCAGCGCGTGCTGCCGGTCGCGCTGTGCGGCGGGCTCGCCGATGCGCTGGCGCCGGTCGTGCCCGCGCGTCACGCCGCGCGGCTGCGCGCGCCGCTCGAGGATTCCGCACACGGTGCGCTCAGGCTGGCGCTGGAGGCGGCCCGGCGCGGTTGATTGGCGAGGTGCGGCGCGGGTGTGGCGCGGGTGTGACGCAGGTACGACGCGGGTACGACGCAGGTATGGCCTGGAACCTGACAACTGGCCGACGCGCACCGGAACGCGACGCTAGAATATCGGTTCCGCAGAGCCACCCGCGCCTATCCCGTCCCATGTACAAAGTCATCGCCACCGATCTCGACGGCACGCTGCTGAACAGCGATCACCAGCTCGACCCGTTCACGATCGAGACCGTCCGCCGTCTCGACCGCGACGGCCTGCAGTTCGTCATCGCGACGGGGCGCCACTACGCGGACGTCGCGGGCATCCGCGACGTGCTCGGCATCCGCCCGTACCTGATCACGTCGAACGGTGCGCGCGTGCATGCGCCCGACGACACGACGATCCATGCGCAGGACATCGATCCCGCGATCGTCCGCCGTCTCGTGCAACCGGAAGTCGCGGGCACGCACGGCCGCGTGATCGTGAACCTGTTTGCCGACCGGCACTGGCTGATCGACCGCGACGCGCCGCACCTGCTCGAGTTTCACCAGGATTCGGGCTTCCGCTACGACGTGATCGACATGGTCGCGCACACCGGAGCCGACATCGCGAAGGTGCTGTACATCGGCGATCCGGCGGACCTGGCGGGGGTCTCCGAACGGTTGCATGCGCAATTTGGCGACCAGCTGTATGTCACGTACTCGCTGCCCGACTGCCTCGAGGTGATGGCCGCGAACGTGTCGAAGGGCCGGGCGTTGCGCGCGGTGCTCGGGCGGCTCGGCGTCGTGACCGGCCACTGCATCGCGTTCGGCGACAACATGAACGACATCGACCTGCTCGAGACTGCCGGCCACGCGTTCATGATGAACAACGCGAATCCGGACCTGATTGCCCGCCTGCCGCACATCCCGCGGATCGGCAACAACTTCGACGCGGGCGTCGCACGGCACCTGCGTACGCTGTTCGCGCTCGACGGCGCCGCCGCCGCGCACTGAATGAAAAACGGGCGCCGACGGCGCCCGTTGAAACTGCCTGCCTCGCTTTTGTTCGACAGCGTGAGGCTCGCTGCTCCTGCTCGCTTGACCCCGTAACGTTTTATTCGCTTGTGCGAGCGGATACCGACGGCGGCAGGTCGAGAGCGTTGTCGCGCCCTGCGACCAGCGGATAGATGACCCCGGCGATCGCCGCGCCGATGATCGGCGCGACCCAGAACAGCCAGAGCTGCCCGATCGCCTCGCCGCCGACGAACAGTGCCGGGCCGGTCGAGCGGGCCGGGTTCACCGACGTGTTGGTGACCGGGATCGAAATCAGGTGGATCAGCGTCAGGCACAGGCCGATCGCGATCGGCGCGAAGCCGGCCGGCGCGCGCTTGTCGGTCGCGCCGAGGATCACGAACAGGAAGAACGCGGTCATCACGACTTCGCAGATGAACGCCGCGCCGAGCGCGTAGTGGCCGGGCGAGCGCTCGCCGAAGCCGTTCGTCGCGAAGCCGCTGCCGACGACGTCGAAACCGGGCTTGCCGGTCGCGATCAGGTACAGCACGAACGCGCCGATCGTCGCACCGACGACTTGCGCGACGATATACGGCACGAGGTCGCGCGCCGGGAAGCGGCCGGCGACCGTCAGGCCGACGCTCACCGCCGGATTCAGATGACACCCCGAAATATGACCGATCGCAAATGCCATCGTCAGCACGGTCAGGCCGAACGCGAGCGCCACGCCGGCAAAGCCGATGCCGAGGCCCGGAAAGGCCGCTGCCAGCACGGCGCTGCCGCATCCGCCGAGCACCAGCCAGAACGTGCCGAATACCTCGGCCGCAAGCCGCTGAGAAAGGTTCATGAAGCAATCCCGCAGGAAGTGGAGTGGGGGAACGACGGACGGCTCATGATTTAGACCGCCCCCGAATTGGTCTGGATTATAGGAAATGAATCGGGGGCGAGAGAGTCAACGATTGTTAAATTTCAATGGCGGCCGAACGGCTTTTATTAGAATAAGTCCGCATTCACGATATAGCCGTTTCGGTTAAAAATACGATCATTAATTTCAACAGGTACGGTGGCAGTGCGGATTGCGTAACGGATGCTTTGTGTCTAGGCTGGAATTGCCGGGGCCGCATCATGAAACAGGGAGCCGAAAATGTCTCAATACGCGAAACTCAAGGCGCAGATCGCCGATTTGCAGGCCCAGGCTGAAGACGTGCGTCGTCAGGAAGTCGAAGCCGTGATCGCGGATGTCCAGCGGATGATTGCCGAATACGGGCTGACTGCCCAGGATCTGGGATTCGCCGAGCGCGCCCGGCGGGGCCGCCCGCCGAAAAAGGCGCCGCTGCCGGCGAAATACCGCGACCCGAAGTCGGGCGCCACGTGGAGTGGCCGCGGCAAGCCGCCGAATTGGATCGTCGGCAAAAACCGCGACCGTTTTCTGATCGAATAAGCGTTTGGCCAAATGCGAAAGAGCCGCATTGACGATGCGGCTCTTTCGTATTGCGCGCCGATTTCGGCGGGCAATTTGCGGCCCGATTTCGGGCGAATTTCCGGCGTCAGCCGGCCGCGACCCGGCGCAATGCCGGCTGTTTCGTCGCCGCGCAAAGGTTTGCGTAGGTTTCGACATAGCGCTGCGCCATCGCCGTCGCGCTGAAACGGGTATCGAACCGCGCGCGGATCGCGTCGCGCGACAGGCTGTCGATCCGGTGCAGCGCGCCGACCGCGCCCTGCACGTCCTCGACGATGAAGCCCGTCACGCCGTCCTCGATCACTTCCGGCACCGAGCCGCGGTTGAACGCGACGACCGGCGTGCCGCACGCCATCGCCTCGATCATCACGAGGCCGAACGGCTCCGGCCAGTCGATCGGGAACAGCAGCGCCTTCGCGCCGGACAGGAACGCGGGCTTCTGCGCCTCGTTGATCTCGCCGATGAATTCGACGTGCGCCTCGCCGAGCAGCGGCTCGATCTCTTCCTTGAAATAGTCGGCGTCGGCCTTGTCGACCTTCGCGGCGATCTTGAGCGGCAGCCCGCTTTGCGCGGCGATCCGGATCGCGGTGTCGACGCGCTTTTCCGGGCAGATCCGGCCGAGGAATGCGAGGTACTCGGGTTTCACGCCCGGTTGCGGCGTGAGCAGCGTGCCAGGCAGCCCGTGATACACGGTGCCGGCCCACGCGGCCTGCGGCAGCGGCTTGCGCTGCGAATTGGAGATCGACACGACGGGCGCGTCGGGGAACGCGTTGAACACCGGCTGCAGCTCGGGCAGGTCGAGCCGCCCGTGCAGCGTCGTCACGAATGGCGTGTCGAGGCGCGACATCAGCGGGAACGGCAGGTAGTCGAGGTGGAAGTGCAGCACGTCGTATTCATGCGCGACGCGCGCGACCTGTTCGAGCAGGCGCATATGGGGCGCCATCGCATCGCGAATCGACGGATCGAGCCGCAGCGCGCGCGGCCAGGCCGCCTCGAGGCGGGCGGACGTGACCGAGTCGCCGCTGGCGAACAGCGTGACGTCGTGGCCGAGCTCGACCAGCGCTTCGGTGAGGTAGGACACGACACGCTCGGTGCCACCGTAGAGTTTCGGCGGGACGGCTTCGTAAAGCGGCGCGATCTGGGCAATTCGCATCGGGCGATCTCCTTTGCTTGAGTGGCGGAACTCGCCGAGGCACGCGTGTGGCGGTGCGTGGCCGGGAGCCGGGCGGGGGTGCCCGGCACCGGACGGCAAGCTGCGGGGCGGCCGACACGCGTCGCGCCGTCGCCCATTGGAGTCCATTATCGGGATCGGTCTGCGGGGTTCGAGTGTTTTTTCAAACACTTAAGGCTTGTTACACGATGAAATACGCGAAAACCCCGACAAAAGGGGTGTGGACACAAAATATTGGTTAACCACGACTATTGTTGCGCGCACGTGAAAAACCTCTATAATTTTTACCGATTCGCGCGCCGGCGGCCCCGCCTGTCGGCCTTCTGCGACATCCGGTCACTTCCCTTCCTCTGCCTGCCTTTCAAATTGCCTTGTCGGAAAAATTCCTACACGGTTTACAGACAAATCCTGCATGGCGCGCGCCATTTCGCTGATACCGGCGTTTAACCCGTTTGGCCAAAATCCTGCCGTAAGACTATAAACGTGCCGATTTCGCGCCACGAGCCGTCGGATCGAGCAAACGTTTTCATAACATGAATGGCCAAAGCTCTTAACGGGGTAATCATGAGCGCTACAAGCGAAATGCTCAGTGAGATCAAAGAGGTGAACCTGTCGTACCTCCTGCTCGCCCAGCGGCTGCTGCGCGAGGACAAAGCGATGGGCATGTTCCGCATGGGGATTTCCGAGGAACTGGCCGATGTGCTCGGCAACCTGACGCTCGCGCAGACCGTGAAGCTCGCCGCGTCGAACCAGATGCTGTGCCGCTTCCGTTTCGATGATCACGCGCTGCTGTCGTCGCTCGCCGACAAGGGCCGCAGCACCGTCGTCGCGCACGCCCATTCGGCGATCCTGATGGCCGGCCAGCCGGTCGAAAGCGTCCGCTGACAGTCCCGCCCTGCGTTTTTCCCGGCGCGCATGCGCCGGGCGACGCGCGCGCGGGCGACTCCCATACGAAGCAACGAGAAGCGAACGGCTATCACTATGGCAAGCAAAAGCGTCGTGGTCGAGGTGAAGGAAATCACGCTCGCCATCGAACTGATCGAACTGGGCGCCCGGCTGCAGCTGCTGGAGGCGGAGACGAGCCTGTCGCGGGACCGTCTGATCAAGCTGTACAAGGAACTGAAGGGCGTATCGCCGCCGAAGGGGATGTTGCCGTTCTCGACCGACTGGTTCATGACGTGGCAGCCGAACATCCACTCGTCGCTGTTCTACAACATCTACCGGTTCATGCAGGGCCACGGCCGCTGCGAGCCGATCCAGGCGATCGTGAAGGCGTACCGGCTCTACCTGGAGCACGTGAACCTGTCCGGCGACGAGGCGGCGCTGAGCCTCACGCGTGCGTGGACGCT
The DNA here is from genome assembly GCF_053427715.1 of Burkholderia sp. MR1-5-21. Taxonomy (NCBI): domain Bacteria; kingdom Pseudomonadati; phylum Pseudomonadota; class Betaproteobacteria; order Burkholderiales; family Burkholderiaceae; genus Burkholderia; species Burkholderia sp. MR1-5-21. The sequence continues at coordinate 37,993 of NZ_JBSAXD010000003.1, read as the reverse complement.
CGTGCGCTTCTTCGATTCGGGGATGCTGCAGCTGACGTCGTGCACGCGCTGCGGCGGCCATTTCGTCGCGCATGCGCATGATCCGCATCAAGGTTTCGTCTGCGGGCTGTGCCAGCCGCCGTCGCGCGCCGGCAAGACGCGCAAGGCCGCCGCTGCGCAGGCCGAACGGGTGGCGCTCGCCGTCTGAGCCCCGCCGGACGGGGTCCGGAAGGCTGGAAACCGGCGCCGCCGGGCGCGCACCGCCCGCCGCGGATTGCTGGTAAACACGGCCCGCACGCCGCCGCGCGGCAGCCAAAGTTTTTCTGCCGACTGCCGTAAACCACTTAACGGCGGTCTCCCCGCCGGTCACTCGTGAGGGACAGGCAGTGCTGATTTTCGTGGGAACACTCGTGACGCTGTTGTCGGTCTTCGGCGGCTATGCGCTGGCGGGCGGACATCTGGGCGCATTGATCCAGCCGGTCGAGATCCTGATGATCGCGGGGGCCGGGATGGGCGCGTTCATCCTCGGCAACGGCATCAAGACCATCAAGGCGACGCTGCGGGTCCTGCCGACGCTCTTCAAGGGTTCGAAATACACGAAGGACGTCTACATGGAGCTGATGGGGCTCCTGTACGTGCTGCTCGCGAAGGCCCGCAAGGAAGGCACGCTGACGCTCGAGGCCGACATCGACGATCCGGACAAGAGCCCGATCTTCACGCAGTACCCGAAGATCCTCGCAGACCGCCACATCGTCGAATTCCTGACCGATTACCTCCGCCTGATGGTCGGCGGCAACATGAACGCGTTCGAGATCGAAAGCCTGATGGACGAGGAGATCGAGACGCACCACGCGGAAGGCGAGGGCCCCGCGAACGCGCTGATGCGGGTCGGCGATGCGATGCCGGCGTTCGGCATCGTTGCGGCCGTGATGGGCGTCGTGCACACGATGGCGTCCGCCGACAAGCCGCCCGCGGTGCTCGGCGCGATGATCGCGCAGGCGCTCGTCGGCACGTTCCTCGGCATCCTGCTGTCGTACGGGCTGATCGGGCCGCTCGCGAGCCTCGCGGAGCAGCGCGTCGCCGAGTCGACGAAGATGTTCCAGTGCATCAAGGTGACGATCCTCGCGAGCCTGAACGGCTACGCGCCCGCGATCGCGGTCGAGTTCGGCCGCAAGGTGCTGTACTCGACCGAGCGTCCGTCGTTCTCGGAACTCGAAGAGCACGTGCGCCGCGTGAAGGCCAAGTGACGCGGAGCGCCCGATGAGCAAGAGCAAGGATCGCGCGATCGTCGTCAAACGGGTTGCCCCGCAGAAGAAGGGGCACCACGGCGGCGCATGGAAGCTCGCGTACGCGGACTTCATGACCGCGATGATGGCGTTCTTCCTGCTGATGTGGCTGCTGAGCGCCGTGACGCCCGTGCAGCTGAAGGGGATCGCCGAATACTTCAACACGCCGCTGAAGGCGGCGCTGTTCGGCAGCGGCGACCGCAGCGCGCAGGACTCGAGCATCATCAACGGCGGCGGGCGCGACATCTCGAGCATCGACGCCGGCACGACGCGCCGCACCGACGGGCAGACGAGCCTCGCGGACCGCATCGCGAAGAAGAACGACGAGGACGCGCAGGCACAGGCGCAAGGCGCGATCGAGCGCCGCGAGCAGGCGCGCCTGCACGACCTGCAGATCAAGCTGATGGCCGCGATCGAGGCGAACCCGACGCTGCGCCAGTTCAAGCAGCAGATCCGCATCGATTCGACGCTGACGGGGCTGCGCATCGAGATCGTCGATACGCAGAAGCGGCCGATGTTCGCGATGTCGAGCGACCACGTCGAGCCATACATGCGCGACATCCTGCGCGAGATCGGCAAGACGCTCAACGACGTGCCGAACCGGATCATCGTGCAGGGCCACACCGACGCGGTGCCATACGCGGGCGGCGAAGGCGGCTACAGCAACTGGGAGCTGTCGGCCGACCGCGCGAACGCGTCGCGCCGCGAGCTGATCGCGGGCGGCATGGACGAGGCGAAAGTGCTGCGGGTGCTCGGCCTCGCGTCGACGCAGAACCTGAACAAGGCCGACCCGCTCGATCCGGAGAACCGCCGGATCAGCGTGATCGTGCTGAACCGCAAATCCGAAGAGGCGCTGATGCGCGACGACGCGACGACCACCACGCTGTCGGCCGATGCCGCGGGCTCGAAGCAGCTCGCGCAGCAGATCGCCGGCGGCGCGGCGCCCGCGGTGCGCGCGGCGCCGGCGGCGTCCGCTGCGCCCACGCCGGTGTCCGCGACGGTGTCCGTGCCGGCTTCGGCGCCCCGACCCTGACGTTTCCGAGACAGACATGATCCGAACCATTCTCGCCATCGACGATTCCGCGACCATGCGCGCGCTGCTGCAGGCGACGCTCGCGCAGGCCGGCTACGACGTGACGGTGGCGCCGGACGGCGAAGCCGGCTTCGACATGGCGGCCACCGCGCCGTACGACCTCGTGCTGACCGACCACCACATGCCGAAGAAGAGCGGGCTCGAGGTGATCGCCGCGCTGCGCGCGCTGTCCGCGTATGCGGACACGCCGATCCTCGTGCTGACGACCGAGGGCAGCGACGCATTCAAGGCCGCCGCGCGCGATGCGGGCGCGACCGGCTGGATCGAGAAGCCGATCGACCCGGCGGTGCTGGTCGAACTGGTCGCGACGCTGTCCGCGTCGGCCGAATCCTGACATGAAACAGCCCCCACGCTCACTTCGTACGCTGCCCCCCGTGGGGGCGCGCCAGTACGCCTGGGGCGGCCCGGCACGTACTGACAACGCGACGACCTTATCCGGTGACCCGGCATGACCCTCGACATCACTCAGTTCTACCAGACGTTTTTTGACGAGGCGGACGAGCTGCTCGCGCAGATGGAGCAGCTGCTGCTGAATTTGGACGTCGACGCGCCCGATCCCGAGGATCTGGCCGCGATCTTCCGCGCCGCGCATTCGATCAAGGGCGGCGCCGCGACGTTCGGCTTCTCGGCGCTCACCGATACGACCCACATCCTCGAATCGCTGCTCGACCGCGCGCGCAACCACGAGCTGACGCTGACGAAGGAGATGGTCGACGCGTTCCTGGAAACCAAGGACGTGCTGTCCGACCAGCTCGCGGACTATCGCGCGAGCGCGGAGCCCGACGCGGCGGCCGCCGCGGCGATCTGCGCGAAGCTCGAGCGGCTGAAGGCCGCGAGCGGCGAGCCGGCCGCCATTGCGACGGCAGCGGCGGCACCCGCTGCACCGGCCGCAGCGGCCGCAAGCACGCCGGCGATCGTCCCGGCTGCCGCACCCGCCGTCGCTGCGGCCGATCCGTTCGTGCCCGATCACGTCGTCGAGCAGGCGGTCGAGGCCGCGCATCCGGCCGCCGCGCCGTCCGGCGCCGCCGGCGGCCCGCACCTGAAGATCACGCTGACCGGCGTCGACGCGAAGGACCAGGCGCTGCTCACCGAAGAGCTCGGCAACCTCGGCCGCATCGTCGGCCGCGAGGACACGGGCGGCGCGCTGACGCTGTGGCTCGAATCCGACGTGCCGTCCGACGACATCGTCGCGGTGTGCTGCTTCGTGATCGACGAAAGCCAGATCGCGATCGGCCACGGCACCGCGCCGGCCGCGCCCGCCGCGCAGGCGGACGCCGACACGGCCCGGGTGGCCGGGGTGGCCGACTCCGCGCCATCCGCAGCCGCGCAGCCGGCCGCCCGGCCGGCCCCGTCCGCGGCGCCGCAGCCCGCCGAGCCTGCGTCGGCTGCGCAAGCGGCTGCGCCGCAGCCAGCCTTCGCCGCGGCGAACCTTTCCCCGGCCGCCGCAGCGGAGCAGCCCGCATCCGCTGCACATGAACATCCTGCGCCTGCCGCCCAGGCGCACCACGACGACAAGCGCGCGCGCCCGGCGGCGGCCGCATCGGGCGGCGAGGGCAGCTCGATCCGCGTCGGCGTCGAGAAGGTCGACCAGCTGATCAACCTCGTCGGCGAGCTCGTGATCACGCAGGCGATGCTCGCGGAGACCGCGAGCGCGTTCGATCCGGCGCTGCACGATCGCCTGTTCAACGGCATGGCGCAGCTCGAACGCAACGCGCGCGACCTGCAGGAAGCGGTGATGTCGATCCGGATGATGCCGATGGACTACGTGTTCAGCCGCTTCCCGCGCCTCGTGCGCGATCTGGCCGGCAAGCTCGGCAAGCAGGTCGAGCTCGTCACGTTCGGCCAGGCGACCGAACTCGACAAGAGCCTGATCGAGCGGATCATCGATCCGCTCACGCACCTCGTGCGCAACAGCCTCGACCACGGGATCGAGACCGTCGACAAGCGGCTCGCGGCCGGCAAGGACGCAGTCGGCCAGCTCGTGCTGTCGGCCGCGCATCACGGCGGCAACATCGTGATCGAGGTCAGCGACGACGGCGGCGGCCTGAACCGCGAGCGGATTCTCGCGAAGGCCGCCAAGCAGGGGATGCAGATTCCCGACACCATCAGCGACGACGAAGTGTGGCAGCTGATCTTCGCGCCGGGCTTCTCGACCGCCGAGACGGTGACCGACGTGTCGGGCCGCGGCGTCGGGATGGACGTCGTGAAGCGCAACATCCAGTCGATGGGCGGCCACGTCGAGATCTCGTCGCTGGCCGGCCGCGGCACCACGACGCGCATCGTGCTGCCGCTCACGCTCGCGATCCTCGACGGGATGTCGGTGAAGGTCGGCGGCGAGATCTTCATCCTGCCGCTGAACTTCGTGATGGAGTCGCTGCAGCCGTCGGCCGACGACATCTACACGGTCGGCAACGGCGAGCGCGTCGTGCGCGTGCGCGGCGAATATCTGCCGCTCGTCGCGCTGCACGAGGTGTTCTCGGTGGTCGACGCGCGCACCGATCCGACCCAGGGGATCGTCACGATCATGGAAACCGAGGGCCGCCGCTTCGCGATGCTGATCGACGAGCTGGTCGGCCAGCAGCAGGTGGTCGTGAAGAATCTCGAAACCAACTACCGCAAGGTCCATGGCATCTCGGCGGCGACGATTCTCGGCGACGGCAGCGTCGCATTGATCGTCGACGTCGCGGCGCTGAACCGCGAAACCCGTGCGACGCACGGCGCCCATGCGGGCGCCGCGCTCGCGATGTTCTGACTCTCGCCATCAACCGATTGGGGGCAAACGTGTCTGCTGAAGTCCAAATGATCAATCCGGCCGCGGCGAACGCGGCCACGAGCCGCCGCGACGCAGAGCACGGCGATGCGACGGGTCAGGAATTCCTCGTGTTCACGCTCGGCGACGAGGAATACGGGATCGACATCCTGAAGGTGCAGGAAATCCGCGGCTACGACAGCGTCACGCGCATCGCGAACGCGCCCGACTTCATCAAGGGCGTGATCAACCTGCGCGGGATCATCGTGCCGATCGTCGACATGCGGATCAAGTTCCACCTCGGCCGCGTCGAGTACGACCACCAGACCGTCGTGATCATCCTGAACGTGTCGAACCGCGTGGTCGGGATGGTGGTCGACGGCGTGTCGGACGTGCTGACGCTGTCGACCGACCAGATCATGCCCGCACCGGAGTTCGGCGCGACGCTGACGACCGAGTACCTGACGGGCCTCGGCACGGTCGACGGCCGGATGCTGATCCTGATGGACATCGAGAAGCTGATGTCGAGCCGGGAAATGGCGCTGATCGAGACGCTCGGCGCGTAAGCGCGCGCGCCTGGACATTCGGGAGAACCTGCGATGCTGCAAAACTGGTCGATCCGCACGACGCTCACGGCGGTCGGACTCATTCTCGTGTTTCTCGCCGCCGCGGTCGGCGGGCTCGGCCTCTTCGCGCTCAATCACGCGAGCCGCTCGCTCGACGAGATCGCGCACGTCGACCTGCCGGCGATCCATGCGCTCGACGACACGTCGGCGTACCTGCTGCGCGCCCGCGTGTCGCTCGACCGCTTCCGTTCGCTGAGCGAGGCCGGCAACGCGGACGAGGCGGCCAAGGTGCTCGCGCGCACGCAGGAACTGTTCGCGAAGTCGGGCCAGAACTGGCAGGCGTTCCAGGCGACGCCGAAGTCCGGCATCGACCAGGCGCTCGTCGACGAGCTCACCGCGCGCTACACGACGATCGTGAAGGAAGGCGTCGAGCCGGAGATCGCGGCCGCGCACGCGGGCGACATGGCCGCGTACCACGCGATCGCGGACACGAAGATCAGCCCGATGTTCGTCGCGTACGACCAGTCGGCCGCGGCCGTCGTCGGCGCGCTGCAGAAGCGCGCGGAGCTGCGCCAGGACGCGTCGCAGTCGCAGATCTCGCTGATGATCGCGCTGATCGCGGCCGGCATCGCGCTCGCGTTCGTCGTCGTGGTCATGATCCGCTTCGCGCTGCGCGGGCTGATCGTGCAGCCGCTCGAGGACGCGGTCGCGCACTTCGAGCGGATCGCCGACGGCGACCTGACGACGCCCGTGCACGTGTTCAGCCGCAACGAGATCGGCCGCCTGTTCGGCGGCATCAAGCGGATGCAGGAAGCGGTCACGACGATGGTGCAGGCGATGCATCGCGGCACCGAGTCGATCGACGTCGGCGCGCGCGAGATCGCGACCGGCAACACCGACCTGTCGCAACGCACCGAGGAGCAGGCCGCGTCGCTGCAGGAAACCGCGTCGAGCATGGAGCAGCTGACGGGCACCGTGCGGCAGAACGCCGAGAACGCGCGGCAGGCGAGCCAGCTCGCGGTCAATGCGTCGGACATCGCGACCCAGGGCGGCGACGTGGTCGGCGAGGTGGTCGCGACGATGCAGGACATCGCGACGAGCTCGGGCAAGGTCGTCGACATCATCGGCACGATCGAGGGCATCGCGTTCCAGACCAACATCCTCGCGCTGAACGCGGCCGTCGAGGCGGCGCGCGCGGGCGAGCAGGGCCGCGGCTTCGCGGTGGTCGCGGGCGAGGTGCGTTCGCTCGCGCAGCGCAGCGCGGCGGCGGCCAAGGAAATCAAGCAGCTGATCGGCGATTCGGCCGACAAGGTACAGAGCGGGTCGGCGCTCGTCGCGCGCGCGGGCACGACGATGGACGAGATCGTGCAGGCCGTGCGCCGCGTGACCGACATCATGGGCGAGATCAGCGCCGCGTCGGACGAGCAGTCGACGGGCATCGAGCAGGTCAATCGCGCGGTCGGCCAGATGGACGCGGTCACGCAGCAGAACGCGGCGCTCGTCGAACAGGCGGCGGCCGCGGCTGCGTCGCTCGAGGAGCAGACCCGTCAGATGAAGGCGATCGTGTCCGGCTGGCGCGTGGCCGGCGGCATCGCGCACGCGGCCGCGCCGGCAAGGCTCGCGCAGGGCGCCGGCCGTGCAGCGCCGAAGCCGGAAGCGTTGCCGACGCCGGCGAAGCGTTCGGCAGCCGTGGGCGGAGAATCGAAGGGGACGGCCGAACGTGCGTCCCGCGCGCCGGCCGACCGCCAGCCGCGCGCACCGAAGGACGCGGGCCACGCGGCGCCGGCCGCGGCCGGCTACGCGCCGCGCCTTGCGAAGCCGGCCACACCGGCCGCGCCTGCGGCCAAGCCCGCGCTCGTGCGGCCTGCGCTCGCCGGCGACAAGCCGGTGCCTGCCGCGGCCGGCGCGTCCGACGACGACTGGGAGACCTTCTGAGCCATGCTGTCCGCGCGCGCCCCGCTTCATGACGAAACACCGGAAATCCCGCAGCGCTCGGGCGAGCCGGGGCGCGACTTCGCGTTCACGGCGGCCGACTTCGCACGCATCCGCACGCTGATCCACCGCCGCGCGGGGATCTCGCTGTCCGAGCACAAGCGCGACATGGCATACAGCCGGCTCGCGCGCCGGCTGCGCGCGCGCGGGCTCGACGCGTTTCGCGACTACCTCGACCTGCTCGAGCGCGAAGACGATCCGGCTGAGTGGGAAGCGTTCACCAATGCGCTGACGACGAACCTCACCGCGTTCTTTCGCGAGTCGCACCATTTCCCGATCCTCGCGGACTTCGTGAAGGGCCGCGCCGCGCCGGTGTCGGTATGGTGTTCGGCCGCGTCGACCGGCGAGGAGCCGTATTCGATCGCGATCACGCTGATCGAGGCGCTCGGCGAATCGGCGGCGCGCGGCGCGACGATCCTCGCGACCGACCTCGACACGCAGGTGCTCGCGAAGGCCGAGGCCGGCATCTACAGCTACGACCAGGTCAAGCACATGTCGCCGGAGCGGCTGAAGCGCTTCTTCCTGAAAGGGACGGGCGCGCAGGCCGGCCGCGTGAAGGTGCGCCCCGAACTGCGCGCGATGATCCGCTTCGAGCAGCTCAACCTGACCGACGCCGACTACGGGATCGCGAAGCCGTTCGACGCGATCTTCTGTCGCAACGTGATGATCTACTTCGACAAGCCGACGCAGGGCCAGGTGCTCGGGCGCTTCGAGCCGCTCGTGAAGCCGGGCGGCCTGCTGTTCGCCGGCCACTCGGAGAACTTCACGTACGTGACGCAGGCGTTCCGGCTGCGCGGGCAGACGGTCTACGAACTGTCGAGCGATGCGGCGCGTGCCGCGCCGCCGCGCAACCGCATGCGCGCCGCGGACGCGCCGCCCGCCGCCGGGGAACGCCGATGAGCGCGCTGCCGATCGCGACCAATCGTTACTTCGACAACCACTTCGGCCGCCCGGGCGTGAAGCTGCTGCCGAACGAGTTCTACACGACCGCCGACGACATGGTGCTGATGACCGTGCTCGGCTCGTGCGTCGCCGCGTGCCTGCACGATCCGTTCGCGGGCATCGGCGGGATGAACCACTTCATGCTGCCCGACGACGGCACGGACCCGGACGCGACTGCGTCGGATTCGATGCGCTACGGCGCGTACGCGATGGAAATGCTGATCAACGAACTGATCAAGGCGGGCGGACGCCGCGAGCGCTTCGAGGCGAAGGTGTTCGGCGGCGCGGCGGTGCTCGCGGGCATGACGACGATCAACATCGGCGACCGCAACGCGGATTTCGTGCGCCGCTACCTTGCGCTCGAGCGCATCCGCATCACCGCGGAAGACCTGCAGGGCGTGCATCCGCGCAAGGTCGCGTTCATGCCGCACACGGGTCGCGCGATGGTGAAGAAGCTGCGGCTGCAGGTGCCGGGCGTCACCGAGCGCGAAGCCGCGCTCGCGCACGAGGCCGACCGCGCCGCGCGCTCGCGTGCGCATGTCGAGCTGTTCGCCGCGCCGGCGCAGCGGCCGGCCGCGCGTCCGGCACGGCCGCGCATCGAGCTGTTCGGCGCGCGCGGCGCGCCCGCCGCCCGGCCGTCCGCCGGCAGTCCGTACGCGGGGAGCCCGTACGCCCAGACGGTATCGAAAAAGCAGGAGGCTTGAACGCAGTGCAGAAGATCAAAGTGTTGTGCGTCGACGATTCGGCGCTGATCCGCAGCCTGATGACGGAGATCATCAACAGCCAGCCCGACATGGAGGTGTGCGCGACCGCGCCCGATCCGCTCGTCGCGCGCGAACTCATCAAGCAGCACAACCCCGACGTGCTCACGCTCGACGTCGAAATGCCGCGCATGGACGGGCTCGACTTCCTCGAGAAGCTGATGCGCCTGCGGCCGATGCCGGTCGTGATGGTGTCGTCGCTGACCGAGCGCGGCTCGGAGATCACGCTGCGCGCGCTCGAGCTCGGCGCGGTCGACTTCGTGACGAAGCCGCGCGTCGGGATCCGCGACGGGATGCTCGAGTACGCGGAGAAGCTCGCCGACAAGATCCGCGCGGCGTCGCGCGCCCGCGTGCGGCAGGCGCCGCAGCCGCATGCCGCCGCCGCGCGTGCGGCGGGCGCAGCGGGCGGACAGGCGGCCGCGCCGCTCGTCAACAACCCGCTCGTCAGTACCGAGAAGCTGATCATCATCGGTGCGTCGACGGGCGGCACCGAGGCGATCCGCGAGGTGCTGACGCCGCTGCCGCCCGATGCGCCCGCCGTGCTGATCGCGCAGCACATGCCGCCCGGCTTCACGAAGTCGTTCGCGCAGCGCCTGAACGGGCTGTGCCGGATCGCGGTGAAGGAGGCCGAGCATGGCGAGCGCGTGCTGCCCGGCCACGCGTACATCGCGCCGGGCCACGCGCACCTGTTGCTCGCGAGAAGCGGCGCGAACTACATCGCGCAGCTGTCGGACGAGCCGCCGGTCAACCGGCACCGGCCGTCGGTCGACGTGCTGTTCCGCTCGGCGGCGACGCACGCGGGCAAGAACGCGATCGGCGTGATCCTGACCGGCATGGGGCGCGACGGTGCGGCAGGCCTGCTGGAGATGAAGCGCGCGGGCGCCCACACGTTCGCGCAGGACGAGGCGAGCTGCATCGTGTTCGGGATGCCGCGCGAGGCGATCGCGCTCGGCGGCGCCGACGAGATCGCGCCGCTCGCCGAAATGAGCCGCCGCGTGATGGGGCGGCTCGCGGCAATGGGCGACCGCGTGCAGCGCGTATGAAGCATGACCGATGCGGGCGCTTGCGCTCGCGTCCCGACGGAAACGAATCTGGAAAGGAACGAAGATGGACAAGAGCATGAAAATCCTGGTGGTGGACGACTTCCCGACGATGCGCCGGATCGTCCGCAACCTGCTCAAGGAACTGGGCTATTCGAACGTCGACGAAGCGGAAGACGGCGCGGCGGGCCTCGCACGGCTGCGCAGCGGCAGCTACGAGTTCGTGATCTCCGACTGGAACATGCCGAACCTCGACGGTCTCGCGATGCTCAAGGAGATCCGCGCGGACGCGACGCTCACGCACCTGCCGGTGCTGATGGTGACGGCCGAGTCGAAGAAGGAGAACATCATCGCGGCCGCGCAGGCCGGCGCGAGCGGCTATGTCGTGAAGCCGTTCACGGCCGCGACGCTCGACGAGAAGCTGAACAAGATCCTCGACAAGATGGCGAAGACCGGGAGCTGACGTGAACGAGCCGATCCATGCGGCGCTGGCCGGTGCGGGGTTTGCCGCCGACTGCCACGCCGAAGGCGCCGACGCGAGCGACCGGATCCTCGCGCGCATCGGCCAGCTGACGCGCACGCTGCGCGACTCGATGCGCGAGCTCGGGCTCGACAAGCACGTCGAGCAGGCGGCGGAAGCCGTACCGGACGCGCGCGAAAGGCTGCGCTATGTCGTGGCGATGACCGAGCAGGCGGCCGAGCGCGTGCTGACCGCGATCGAGATCGCGAAGCCCGTGCAGGAGCGCGTGCAGAACCAGGCCGAGGCGCTCGACGCGCGCTGGGCGCAATGGTACGCGGCGCCGATCGAGCGCGCGGAAGTGCGCGAGCTGATGGACGACACGCGCGCGTTCCTGCGCGCGCTGCCGGACGCGACGTCGGCAACCAGCGCGCAGCTCCTCGAGATCATGCTCGCGCAGGATTTCCAGGACCTGACCGGACAGGTGATCAAGAAGATCATGGACATGGTCTACCTGATCGAGCAGCAGCTGCTCACCGTGCTGGTCGAGAACATTGCGCCCGAGCGGCGCGAGCAGTTCGCGGCGACCGCGGCCGCGCTCGCGGCCGAGCAGACGACGAGCAGCACCGGCAGCCCCGACGCGCTGCTGAACGGGCCGCAGATCAATCCGGAAGGCAAGACCGACGTCGTGCAGGACCAGGCGCAGGTCGACGACCTGCTCGCGAGCCTCGGGTTCTGACGGGGCCGCCTAGGTGGGGCCGCCTGGGTGGGGCCCCCGAGTCGGGACTGCTTGAGTGGGCCCGCCTGAGTGAGGCCGCCCGAGTGGAGTCGCCCGAGTGGCTCCTCCACGAAAGTGCCGCAGGGCGGGTTCTCCCACCGTCTCGCGTCGTCGGAACCCGGCGCCGTCTCCGCAGACGCGCGCCGGCCAGCCCCGAGGCCCGTGCGGCGGCGCATCCAGCCGGTCGGCGCCGGGCCTGGAATGTGCTGAATTGACACTTGGACACACTCAGCAGGCATACTACGCGTCAGTGACATCCGATCAGCGGCATCAGAACATCGTTCTTTTGTCTGTCTTGAGGCTGGGCTGCGGTGCCGGCGACGCTGTCGGCGCCGCCTACAACGAGGCGAGTCCCTGGGGGGGAACGTGAAGCTGAAACGTCTGGGCTGTGCTGCCGCGTCCGCGGCGGCGTTGATGAGCGTGCTGTGGAGCGTCCACGCGCACGCGGAACTGGGCGGCGCGCCGATGTCGCCGCCGGCCGACGACCACGCCGCCTCCGTGCGCGCGCTGCAGCGCGCGATGCGCTCGGCCGACGGTTCGTCGGCGAGCACGGCGACCTACACCGTTCGCGAGATCACGCTCGGCTCGGGCACCGTGATCCGCGAATACACGTCCGCCGCCGGCACCGTGTTCGGCGTCGCGTGGCAAGGGCCGACGATGCCGGATCTCGCATCGATTTTCGGCAGCTATTTCCCGCAATACACCGCTGGCGTCGAGGCGGCGCACAAGGCGCGCGGCTGGCGCGCGCCCGTGTCCGTCGATACGAGCGGCCTCGTGATCCGGACGGGCGGCCACATGGGCGCCTTCTCCGGTGAGGCGTGGCTGCCGCAGGCGCTGCCCGCCGGTTTCACCGGCAACGACATCCAGTGACAGCGGGAGACCGATCTTGCGTATTCCTCGTAACTTCATTCGCTGGCTCGGCGCGCTGAGCGTCGCAGCCGCGACGGCCGTGCTCGTCACCGCGTGCGGCGGCGGCGACGGCGGTTCCTCGGGCGGCAGCAACGGCGGTAACGGCGGTAACGGCGGCTCGACCGGCGCCGCGAATACCGCAGTCATCACCGTGGCCCAGGGCGTCGCCAACGTGATCAACATTCCGACCGTCAGCGTGACGGTCTGCGCACCCGGCACGTCGAATTGCCAGGTCGTCAACAACGTGCTCGTCGATACTGCGTCATACGGTCTGCGGCTCGTCAGCAGCGCGGTGTCCGGCGTGATCGGCAGCCTGCCCACGACGACCACGAGCGGCGGCGCGCCGATCGCCGAATGCGGCAAGTTCGTGTCGAGCTACACGTGGGGCTCGGTGCGCACCATCGACCTGAAGGTGAGCGGCGAGACCGCGAGCTCGCTGCCGGTGCAGATCATCGGCGACCTCGGCACGACAAACGTACCGACCTCGTGCACGAACGGCGGCGCGTCGGCGAACTCCGCGAGCGCGCTCGGCGCGAACGGGATCCTCGGCATCGGGCCGGCGCCGTACGACTGCGGGACGACCTGCACGACGTCGACGTCGGCGGTGAACAACAACTACTACGCTTGCCCGAACGGCAATTCGAGCTGCGCGGTGACGCTCGTATCGCTGTCGCAGCAGGTGGCCAATCCGGTCCAGCGTTTCGCGAGCGACAACAATGGCGTGATCGTGCAGATGCCGCAGATCTCGAGCAACGGCCAGGGCAGCGCGACGGGGACACTGACGTTCGGGATCGGCACGCAGTCGAACAACCAGCTCGGGGCCACGACCAAGCTGACGTCGACGACGACAGGCGACCTGCAGAACTCGTCGTTCCTCGGCCGCACGGTGACCGCGTTCTTCGACACGGGCTCGAACGCGTACTTCTTCAACGATTCGGCGCAGACCGTGTGCTCGCGCAATACGCAGTTCTATTGCCCGGCGTCGACGGCCACCTACACGGCGACGCTCGTGGGCCTGAACGGCACGGCGAGCAACGTGTCGATGTCGGTACAGAACGCGGACTCGCTGTTCTCGAACGCGTCGACGTTCGCATTCAACGACATCGCCGGACCGTTCGGCTCGTCGGCGTGGCTCGATATCGGCCTGCCGCACTTCTACGGCAAGACGATCTACTTCGGGATGGACCTCACCTCGAACGGCGGCGCGGCGCCTTACGTCGCGTACTGACCCGCGGCAGCGCAGCGGCATCACGAGGGGGCGAATGTTCGCCCCCTTTTTTTTCATTCTGGCGGCGCAGGCCAGCGCCGCTGCGAAGGACGCCACCGCACGGGCGGCGATAATCGCCGGATTATCCCGGCGGCCTGTTCCCGCATTCCGATTCCGTTATCCGGCCGGCCGGTCGGCCTTTGCATGGCCGAAGCGAACGATTATGGCGGCGATATTCATTCGCCCGCCAATATCCGCTCTTTCATTTTCGGTGACTGTCGGTTCTGTCAGGTTCTTGCAAATCTTCAAAAATGACGCGGTGTGAATTGACAATGTGGGGGGCGTTATCCCGGCCGATATGACGCCGGCGTCGCCGCTGGCGCGTTGGGCCGGCCGCGCCGCGCACCGGGCTTCAATCCCGTTATCGGACGCCGGATGAAAAGCGATTGAACGTCATCGGATTCCACCTATAATGCACGCGTTGTTTCCGGGGTTGTCGATAATTTCAAAAAACATGAGGGCTAAAAAAATGAATTTCCCTGAAGCCATTCGTTCGGTATTCAACCAATATGCGAAGTTCGATGGCCGCGCGCGCCGTGCGGAATACTGGTACTTCGCGTTGCTCACGTTCATCGTGTCGCTCGGTTGCCAGGTAATCGCGGTGGTGGCCCGTGAGGCATCCACGGTCGCGCTGCTCCTGTCGATCGTCGCGTTGCTGGTGTCGCTCGCGCTCATCTTGCCGAGTCTCGCGGTGACGGTCCGCCGGCTCCACGATATCGGCCGTTCGGGCTGGTTCCTGCTGATCGCCTTCATTCCGATCGTCGGCGGGATCATCCTGTTCATCTGGATGTGCTCGCGCGGCAACCAAGGCCCGAATCGCTTCGGCGCCGACCCGATCGCCGCGGCCTGAGCGCCGTCCCAGCGAGACGCCGTGCTGCTGCGCGGCGTCTCGTCGCGATGCGCGGGCGGCCGCCGCCGTGTATCCCGGCCGGGCCGCTTTCGCCGGTCGGGCCCAGGATTGTGATTCCTGTTGTCGCCGGTTCCGGTTTGCATCCCGCCCTGCGCCCCCCGGCACTCCGCCAGTACGGCCAGCACCGCCAGCACCGCATCCCCGCCCGCCGACTCCATCTGACCTGATACGCCGCGCATTCCGCGCCCGCGCACCGCGTGCGCCGTCCGCCGCACACGCGCGAACCTGCCCGCGGCCCCGCCCGGCGAAGCCTCGTCGCCGCGCCATTCGCGCTTGCGCCCGCCCGCGCCCGATTCCCCGAAATACCCCCCTTTCCCGGCTTTGCTCGACCGATCGGCGTTTGACGCCTCCATGAATAATCGGTGTCACTGGAAAGCGGCATTCCGCCGTATCCGTCTGGAGGCCCCGTGGCAGACGAGAGCGATCTCGACAAGACCGAAGCCGCCACTCCGAGGCGCCGCGAGAAGGCGCGCGAGGAGGGGCAGGTCGCGCGTTCGCGCGAACTGGCTTCGTTCGCGCTGCTCGCGGCGGGCTTCTACGGCGCGTGGCTGCTCGCGGGACCGATCGGCATGCACCTGCAGACGATGATGCGCGGCGCGTTCGCATTCGACCGCGCGACCGCGTTCGATTCGCACCGGATGCTGTCGGCGGCCGGCAGCGCGGGCCTCGAAGGGCTCACCGCGCTCGCGCCGCTGCTCGCGCTGACGGGGCTTGCCGCGCTGTTCGCGCCGATGGCGCTCGGCGGCTGGCTGATCTCGTCGAAGACGTTCGAACTGAAATTCGACCGGCTGAATCCGCTGACGGGTCTCGGCCGGATGTTCTCGATCCAGGGGCCGATCCAGCTCGGGATGTCGCTCGCGAAGACGCTCGTCGTCGGCGGGATCGGTGGCGTCGCGATCTGGCGCGCGAAGGACGAGCTGCTCGGCCTCGCGACCCAGCCGCTCGATGCGGCGCTCACCGATGCGCTCCACCTCGTCGCCGTGTGCTGCGGCACGACGGTCGCCGGCATGCTGGTGGTCGCGGCGCTCGACGTGCCGTATCAAATCTGGCAGTACAACAAGAAGCTGCGCATGACGAAGGAAGAAGTGAAGCGCGAACATCGCGAGAACGAAGGCGATCCGCACGTGAAGGGCCGGATCCGCCAGCAGCAGCGCGCGATCGCCCGTCGCCGGATGATGGCGGCCGTGCCGAAGGCCGACGTGGTCGTCACGAACCCGACGCACTTCGCCGTCGCGCTGCAGTACACCGACGGCGAGATGCGCGCGCCGAAGGTCGTCGCGAAGGGCGTGAACCTCGTCGCCGCGCGGATCCGCGAGCTGGCGGCCGAGCACAACGTGCCGCTGCTCGAAGCGCCGCCGCTCGCGCGGGCGCTGTATCACAACGTCGAACTCGAGCGCGAGATTCCCGGCTCGCTGTATGCGGCGGTCGCCGAAGTGCTCGCGTGGGTGTACCAGCTCAAGCGCTTCCGCGTGGAAGGCGGCGCGTTCCCGGCGGTGCCGGTCGATCTCGACGTGCCGGCCGACCTCGACAAGGGCGCGTCGGTGTCCGCTGACGACGAGCGCGACGAAGCCGACGACGTGCTGGGCACGAACGCCCGCACGCAAGGAGGCACGGCATGAGCACGCCCGCCAACCTGTTCGCGAAGCGCCCGAACCTGCTCGCGGGGACCAACCTGCGCGCGCTCGCGGGCCCGATCCTCATCTGCATGATCCTGGGGATGATGATCCTGCCGCTGCCGCCGCTGCTGCTGGATCTGCTGTTCACGTTCAACATCGCGCTGTCCGTGATGGTGCTGCTCGTCAGCATGTACACGATGAAGCCGCTCGACTTCGCGGCGTTCCCGAGCGTGCTGCTGTTCTCGACGCTGCTCAGGCTGTCGCTGAACGTCGCGTCGACGCGCGTCGTGCTGCTCGAGGGCCACACGGGCCCGGACGCGGCCGGCCAGGTGATCGAGGCGTTCGGCCACTTCCTCGTCGGCGGCAACTTCGCGGTCGGCATCGTCGTGTTCGTGATCCTGATGATCATCAACTTCATGGTGATCACGAAGGGCGCGGG
This sequence comes from Burkholderia sp. MR1-5-21, assembly GCF_053427715.1. Classification (NCBI taxonomy): domain Bacteria; kingdom Pseudomonadati; phylum Pseudomonadota; class Betaproteobacteria; order Burkholderiales; family Burkholderiaceae; genus Burkholderia; species Burkholderia sp. MR1-5-21. The sequence continues at coordinate 21,209 of NZ_JBSAXD010000003.1, read as the reverse complement.
GCGGATCGCCGAAGTGTCCGCGCGCTTCACGCTCGACGCGATGCCCGGCAAGCAGATGGCGATCGACGCCGATCTGAACGCGGGCCTCATCAACGAGGAGCAGGCGAGGAAGCGCCGCCAGGCGGTCGCGCAGGAAGCCGAGTTCTACGGCTCGATGGACGGCGCGTCGAAGTTCGTGCGCGGCGACGCGATCGCCGGCCTGATCATCATGGCGATCAACGTGATCGGCGGGCTGATCGTCGGGATGGTCCAGCACGACATGAGCTTCGCGGCGGCCGGCACGAACTACACGCTGCTGACGATCGGCGACGGCCTCGTCGCGCAGATCCCGTCGCTCGTGATCTCGACCGCGGCCGGCGTGATCGTATCGCGCGTCGCGACCGACGAGGACATCGGCACGCAGATCACCGGCCAGCTGTTCACGAACCCGCGCGTGCTGACGATCACCGGCGCGATCATCGTGCTGATGGGGCTGATCCCCGGGATGCCGCACTTCGCGTTCCTGCTGCTCGGCGGCGGCGCGATCTGGCTCGCGCGCACGCAGACGAAGCGCGCGGCGGCCCGCAAGGCGGCCGGCGACATCACCGACATCGCGCCGCCCGCGGCGCTCCCCGCCGACAGCCACGAGGCGAGCTGGGACGACGTGCAGCTGATCGATCCGCTCGGCCTCGAAGTCGGCTACCGGCTGATCCCGCTCGTCGACAAGAACAGCGACGGCGAACTGCTCAAGCGCATCAAGAGTATCCGCAAGAAGTTCGCGCAGGAAATCGGCTTCCTGCCGCCCGTGATCCATATCCGCGACAACCTCGAGCTGAGGCCGAACGCGTACCGGATCGCGCTGAAGGGCGTCGAGATCGGCGTGGGCGAGGTGTTCCCGGGCCAGTGGCTCGCGATCAACCCGGGCCAGGTGACGGCCGCGCTGCCCGGCGCGCCGACCCACGATCCGGCGTTCGGCCTGCCGGCCGTGTGGATCGACATCGCGCTGCGCGAGCAGGCGCAGGTGTACGGCTACACGGTCGTCGACGCGAGCACCGTCGTCGCGACGCACCTGAACCATCTCGTCGTCCAGCACGCGGCCGAGCTGCTCGGCCGCCAGGAAGTGCAGGCGCTGATCGAGCGCACCGGCAAGGACGCGCCGTCGCTCGTCGAGGACCTCGTGCCGAAGACGATCTCGCTGACGACGCTGCAGAAGGTGCTGCAGAACCTGCTCGAGGAAGGCGTGCCGATCCGCGACATGCGCACGATCATCGAGGCCGTGTCCGAACAGGCTGGCCGCGTCACCGACGCGTACGACATCACGGCCGCGGTGCGGCTGTCGCTCGGCCGCGCGATCACGCAGCAGTGGTATCCGGGCGCGGGCGAGATGCAGGTGATGGGGCTCGACGCGAATCTCGAGCGCGTGCTGTCGCAGGCGCTCGCCACCGGCGCGAATCCGGGCCTCGAGCCCGGTCTCGCGCACAACCTTCTGACCGGCACGCAGCAAGCGCTGCTGCGTCAACAGAATCTCGGGCTGCCGCCCGTGCTGCTCGTGCAGCACGCGCTGCGCGCGATGCTCGCGCGCTTCCTGCGCCGCAGCCTGCCGCAATTGAAAGTGCTGTCGTACGCCGAAGTGCCGGACACACGCACGATCAAGGTCGTTAACGTCATCGGGGGTTCCGCTTGAACATTCGCAAATTCACCGGCGCAACGAGCCGCGACGCGCTTCGGCTCGTGCGCGAGGCGCTCGGCGCCGACGCCGTCGTGCTGTCGAACCGCACGCTCGATGACGGCAGCGTCGAGATCACCGCGCTCGCCGACGCCGAGCTGGCTGCGATCGCGCCGCCCGTCGCGGCGCCGGGACTTGCCCAGGTCGCCGCGCAGCCGGGCGCGGCGCTGGCGGGCTTTGCGCCACGCGCGCGCGCAGCCGCCAATCCGTATGCGATGGGCGACGGCGGGCTGCCGGACGTGTTCTCGTCGGTGTTCGGCGCGAGCGCCGAAGCGGCCGATGCGCCGGCGGCCGATGAGCCGGTTGCCGCAGCGTCTGCCGCGGGATCGCCCGCAGCAGGATTGCCCGCCGCAGGATCGCCCGCCGCAGGATCGCCTGCCGCAGGATCGCCTGCCGCAGGATCGCCTGCCGCAGGATCGCCTGCCGCACCTTCCGAACCCGCGCCGTGGCTCGTCGAGCATGCGAAGCGCCTCACGCAGCAGCGCGAGGCGCTCGCCGCCCGCAGCCAGCCCGCGCCGGCGGCGGACGGCGGCCACCGCGCCCCGGTCGACACCGCCCGCGCGCCGCGCGCCGGCGACGTGCTGCCGCCCGAATGGGCGCGCGACATCGTACGCGACGCCGCACGCCGGATCCCGGTCGATGCGGGCGCGCCGCGCCGCGCGGCCGACGCACCGGCGCCGAAGGCAGCCGAGCGCACGCGCATCCCGACCGATACGGCCGCGGCCGTTGCCGATGCGGTCAAGGCGCGCATCGAGCGGATCGTCAACGACACGGTGATGCACGAGCTCGGCGCGCTGCGCGGGATGATGGAAGAGCAGTTCGACAGCCTGATGTGGCACGAACGCCAGCGCCGCAGTCCCGTGCACGGCGCGCTGACGAAACACCTGTTCGCGGCCGGCTTCTCCGCACAGCTCGTGCGGATGATGGTCGACAACCTGCCGCAGGGCGAAGGCTCGGACACGCTCGAGCAGGCGACCGAGTGGGCGCAGACGGTGCTCGCGGCGAACCTGCCGGTGCTCGAAAGCGAGGATGCGCTGATGGAGCGCGGCGGCGTGTTCGCGTTGATGGGGCCGACGGGCGTCGGCAAGACGACGACGACCGCGAAGCTTGCCGCGCGCTGCGTGATGCGCTTCGGCGCGAGCAAGGTCGCGCTGCTCACGACCGACAGCTACCGGATCGGCGGGCACGAGCAGCTGCGGATCTTCGGCCGGATCCTCGGCGTGCCCGTGCATGCGGTGAAGGACGCGGGCGATCTCGAGCTCGCGCTGTCCGAGCTGCGCAACAAGCACATCGTGCTGATCGACACGATCGGCATGAGCCAGCGCGACCGCGCGCTGTCCGACCAGATCGCGATGCTGCACGGCGCGAACACGCCGGTGCAGCGCCTGCTGCTGCTTAACGCGACGAGCCACGGCGACACGCTCAACGAGGTCGTGCAGGCGTACCGCAGCGCGGGCGACCATCCGGATCTCGCCGGCTGCATCCTCACGAAGCTCGACGAGGCGACCCATCTCGGCGGCGTGCTCGACACGGTGATCCGCTACAAGCTGCCCGTGCACTACGTGTCGACCGGCCAGAAGGTGCCGGAGAACCTGTACGTCGCGACGAAGAAATTCCTGTTGAAGAGTGCGTTCTGTGTGCCGCGTGACGGCTCGCCCTTCGTGCCGCACGACGATGACATGCCCACGCTGCTTTCCGCGCTGACCGCACGTTCCACCGCCGAGCTGCACGAGGTTCGCTTTGGATAAACGCATGATCGATCAGGCTGAAGGATTGCGGCGCCTGCTGGCCGGGCGCGCCTCGAGAATCGTCGCGGTGACGGGCGGCCCGGCGGGCGTCGGCTGCACGTCGACCGTCGTGAACCTCGCCGCCGCGCTGACGGCGCTCGGCAAGGACGTGCTCGTCGTCGACGAGCGCGCCGACGTGCACTCGGCTGCCGCGACGCTCGCCGGTGCGTGGCTGCGCGACGGCGCGCGCGCGCGGGTCGCCGGCGGCTTCGCGGTGTGCGCGGCGGCGCGGCTCGCGCGCGCCGGCTACAGCGACGCGCAGCTGAGCGATTTCATCGACGGGGCGGCCGACATCGTGCTCGTCGATGCGCAGCTCGGCACGGACGGCGCATTCTCGGCGCTCGCGCGCGAAGCGCATGACGTGCTGATCGTCACGCGCGTTGCCGCGCAGGCGATCACCGAGGCGTACGCGTGCATGAAGCGGCTGCATTTCGCGCACGCGATCGCGCAGTTTCGCGTGTTGACCAACCACGTCGGCAGCCAGGCCGATGCGAAGACCGCGTACGACAACCTCGCGGGCGTCGCGAGCCGCTACCTGGCGGTGTCGATCGGCGACGCCGGCTGCGTGAGCGCCGATCCGCTCGTCGAGCACGCGCGCGAGCTCGTGCGCACGGCGGTCGACGCGTTCCCGACGTCGCCGGCCGCGCGCGACTACCGGCAGATTGCCGCCGACCTGCTGTACTGGCCGCTGCGCCCGAGGCCGGGCGCGGGCCCGGTCCGCGCGGGCGGCAGCACGTCGTTCGAGGCAGGTGCGGCGCACGCCGCGTGAGCGCCACCGGAAGGAGAGAGCCATGATGTACAACGCTCAAGGAAAGATTTCCCAGGCCGACGTGCTTGCGCAATACGCGCCGCTCGTGCGCCGCCTGGGCCTGCAGCTCGTCGCGAAGATGCCGGCGAGCGTCGACCTCGACGACCTGATCCAGGCGGGGATGATCGGCCTGATGGACGCGGCCGGCCGCTACAAGGAAGACCAGGGCGCGCAGTTCGAGACCTATGCGACGCAGCGCATCCGCGGCGCGATGCTCGACGAGCTGCGCAGCAACGACTGGCTGCCGCGCAGCCTGCGCAAGACGTCGCGCGAGGTCGAGCATGCGGTGCACCGGGTCGAGCAGCAGCTCGGGCGGGCGGCGAGCGAGGCGGAGATCGCGCAGCACCTGAACATGCCGCTCGACGAATACCAGGGCATGTTGCAGGACCTGCACGGCAGCCAGCTCATCTACTACGAGGATTTCGACCGCGCGGCGGACGACGAGCCGTTCCTCGACCGCTATCGCGTCGATCATGCCGATCCGCTGTCGGCGCTGCTCGACGAGCACCTGCGCGAGGCGCTCGTCGAAGCGATCGAGCGGCTGCCGGAGCGCGAGAAGCTGCTGATGTCGCTGTACTACGAACGGGGTCTGAATCTGCGCGAGATCGGCGCGGTGCTCGAGGTCAGCGAATCGCGCGTGTGCCAGCTGCACAGCCAGGCGGTCGCGCGGCTGCGCGCGCGCCTGCGCGAGCAGGCGTGGGTCGGCGCGGAATCCTGACCCTTTCAAATGCATGCGCGGCGGGTACGCAATCTTCCCGCCGATTTGCTACAATCCCTCCCGTTTTCCGAGGAGCGTTGCGACGGACGATCATGCGTTCGCCAGGCTCGGAAGGCTTCACCAAGCGGGCAGGGCCGCGGCGCATCGCGCCGGCCGCCGCTTCCTGAACGGCGCTCACGTCACCATTTTCTAGAACTTTTTTAGAAAGGAGGGCGTGATGAGCGCCATCATCGATTCCCAAGCTACCCACGATTACCTCGTCGCCGACATGTCGCTCGCCGGCTGGGGCCGCAAGGAACTGAACATCGCCGAGACCGAAATGCCGGGCCTCGTGCAGATCCGCGACGAATACAAGGCGCAGCAGCCGCTGAAGGGCGCGCGCATTGCAGGCTCGCTGCACATGACGATCCAGACGGGCGTGCTGATCGAGACGCTGAAGGCACTCGGCGCGGACGTGCGCTGGGCCTCGTGCAACATCTTCTCGACGCAGGACCACGCAGCGGCCGCGATCGTCGAAGCCGGCACGCCTGTGTTCGCGTTCAAGGGCGAATCGCTCGACGAATACTGGGAGTTCTCGCACCGCATCTTCGAATGGCCGAACGGCGAGTTCGCGAACATGATCCTCGACGACGGCGGCGATGCGACGCTGCTGCTGATCCTCGGCTCGAAGGCCGAGAAGGATCGCTCGGTGATCGCCAAGCCGACCAACGAGGAAGAAGTCGCGCTGTTCAAGTCGATCGCGCGCCACCTCGACATCGACGCGAACTGGTACTCGACGCGCCTCGCGCACATCAAGGGCGTGACCGAAGAAACCACGACCGGCGTGCACCGCCTGTACCAGATGGAAAAGGACGGCCGCCTGCCGTTCCCGGCGTTCAACGTGAACGACTCGGTCACGAAGTCGAAGTTCGACAACCTGTACGGCTGCCGCGAGTCGCTCGTCGACGGCATCAAGCGCGCGACCGACGTGATGATCGCGGGCAAGGTCGCGGTCGTCGCGGGCTACGGCGACGTGGGCAAGGGCTGCGCGCAGTCGCTGCGCGGCCTCGGCGCGACCGTGTGGGTCACCGAAATCGATCCGATCTGCGCGCTGCAGGCGGCGATGGAAGGCTACCGCGTCGTGACGATGGAATACGCGGCGGACAAGGCCGACATCTTCGTGACGGCGACCGGCAACTACCACGTGATCAACCACGATCACATGAAAGCGATGCGCCACAACGCGATCGTCTGCAACATCGGCCACTTCGACTCGGAAATCGACGTCGCGTCGACCCGCCAGTACCAGTGGGAAAACATCAAGCCGCAGGTCGACCACATCATCTTCCCGGACGGCAAGCGCGTGATCCTGCTGGCGGAAGGCCGCCTCGTGAACCTCGGCTGCGCGACCGGCCACCCGTCGTTCGTGATGTCGAACTCGTTCGCGAACCAGACCCTCGCGCAGATCGAGCTGTTCACGCGCGGCGGCGAGTACGCGAACAAGGTGTACGTGCTGCCGAAGCACCTCGACGAGAAGGTCGCGCGCCTGCACCTCGCGCGCATCGGCGCGAACCTGTCGGTGCTGTCGGACGAACAGGCGTCGTACATCGGCGTGTCGAAGGAAGGTCCGTTCAAGCCGAACCACTACCGTTACTGATGACGCGTTGCCGCCGCCCGGCCGGGCGGCGGCGTGCAGGCAGGGCGGCCGCGTGCAGCACGGCGCGGCCGCCGTTCCGTCATCCGGGCAGCCGCGATCATCAACCGAACCGGAGCATTACATGAGCGTCATCCTCACCTGGATCATCAATGCCCTCGCGCTGCTGATCATCACGTACCTCGTGCCGTCGATCCACATCAAGAGCTTCGGCACCGCGCTGATCGTCGCGGTCGTGCTCGGCCTCATCAATGCCGTGATCCGTCCGGTGCTGATCCTGCTGACGCTGCCCGTCACGATCGTCACGCTCGGGCTGTTCATCCTCGTCGTGAACGCGCTGTGCTTCTGGTTCGCGTCGTCGCTGCTGAAGGGCTTCGAGGTATCCGGGTTCTGGTCCGCGTTCTTCGGTTCGATCCTGTACAGCATCGTGTCGTGGCTGCTGTCCGCCCTGATCTTCGGCCAGCGCAACATCGGCTGAGCGGGTTGAAACTCCCATCATGAAACCGATCGAACTCTCGTTTGAATTCTTCCCGCCGAAGACGGCGGAAGGCGTCGAGAAGCTGCGCGCGACCCGTGCGCAACTGCTGCCGCTGAAGCCGAAATTCGTCTCCGTGACGTTCGGCGCCGGCGGCTCGACGCAGCAGGGCACGCTCGATACCGTGCTCGACATGCAGAAGGACGGCCTCGAGGCCGCGCCGCACCTGTCGTGCATCGGCTCGTCGAAGGACAGCCTGCGCGCGATCCTCGACCAGTACCGCTCGCACGGCATCCGCCATATCGTCGCGCTGCGCGGCGACCTGCCGTCCGGCATGGGCGAGGTCGGCGAGCTGCGCTATGCGTCCGAGCTCGTCAGCTTCATCCGTGCCGAGCACGGCGACTGGTTCCGCATCGAAGTCGCCGCGTATCCGGAATACCATCCGCAGGCGCGCTCGCCGAAGGCCGATCTCGAGAACTTCGCGCGCAAGGTGAAGGCCGGCGCGAATTCCGCGATCACGCAGTACTTCTTCAACGCGGACGCGTATTTCCGCTTTGTCGACGACGTGCGCAAGCTCGGCGTCGACGTGCCGATCGTGCCGGGCATCATGCCGATCACGAACTTCTCGCAGCTGATGCGCTTCTCCGAAATGTGCGGCGCCGAAGTGCCGCGCTGGGTCGCGCGCCGGCTCGAGAGCTTCGGCGACGACCGCGATTCGATCCGCGCGTTCGGCGCGGACGTCGTCACGGGCCTGTGCCAGCGCCTGCTCGACGCGGGCGTGCCGGGGCTGCATTTCTATACGCTGAACGGCGCGGCTGCGACGAAGACGATCTGCGAACGGCTCGGCGAGTAAGCCAAGCCGTGCGCAGCATCGGGAAACCCCGCCGGCGTTGCCGGCGGGGTTTTTCTTTATTGGCGCGTCAGCGCTGCGCCTGCATCAGCGGCGGGCGGCGGTCGAACCACGGCCGCGCCTGTTCGAGCTGCCGCGCGAGCTTCAGCAGCAGCGCGTCGTCGCCGTGGCGTGCGGCGAACTGCACGCCGATCGGCAGGCCACGCGCGTTCCAGTAGAGCGGCACCGACATCGCCGGCTGGCCGGTCAGGTTGAACAGCTCGGTGCAGCCGGCCCACGCGAACGCCTTCTGCGATGCCTTCGCGAGCATTTCCTTCAGGATCGGCCGGATCGGCAGCGCCGCGAGCAGCCTCATCTGCGCGTGCTCGAACGGCGTCGGCTGCAGCTCGCCGATCTTGACGGGCGGCCCCGCGAGCGACGCGCACAGGATCACGTCGTAGCGCGCGGCGAGGCCCGTAACCTGCACGGTGATCTGGCGCTGCCACTCGAGCACGTCCGGCAGCCGCGTGCGCGCGAGCCGCCGGCCGACGACGGCCATCGCCCAGGTCGCCGCCTCGAATTCGCTGCGCTGTGGCGTGCGGCCCGTCAGTTGTCGTGCGCCGAGCACCATTTCCTCGGCGATCACCGCATACAGCGTGAGGAAGGTTTCGGCCACGCGCGCGAAGTCGATGTTGAGCGTCGCCGGCTCGACGTGATGGCCGAGCGACGCGACGAGCGCGGCCGCATCGTCCAGCGCCGCACGCGTGTCGTCGGCCAGCGCGGGCGCGAGCATCGGATCGGTGACGAGGCCGATCCGCAGCGCACCGGGCGGCGTGTCGAGCGCGCCGAGGAAGGTGCCGGGCGCGCCGGGCGGCAGTGTCTGGCCGGTCGTCACGTCGAGCAGCAGTGCGCTGTCGCGCACGCTGCGCGCGATCGCGTGCTCGACGACGAGGTCGCCCGTCACCGGGGCATCGACAAGCGCCGGGTTGCGGCTCGGCTTCAGCCCGAACAGTGCGCAGCACGACGCAGGGATGCGGATCGACCCGCCGCCGTCGGAGCCATGCGCGAGCGGCACGATCCCGGCCGCGACGGCCGCGGCCGCGCCGCCGCTCGAGCCGCCGGGCGTGTGATCGAGGTTCCACGGGTTGCGGCACGCGCCGAACAGTTCCGGCTCCGTGTACGGCATCTGGCCGATCTCGGACGTGTTGGTCTTGCCGAACACGTTGAGTCCCGCCGCACGGCTTCGCGCGATCAGCGGCGAATCGGCGGCCGGCGCGAAATACCGGTAATGACGGCTGCCCATCGACAGCGGCAGCCCCGCGACCGCCGCGCCGAGATCCTTGACGAGATAGGGCACGCCGGCGAACGGGCCGTGGGTGTCGCGCGCCGCGGCGGCGCGCTCGCGGGCGGCTTCGTAATCCTGCAGCACGATCGCGTTGATCGCGGGATTGACCGCTTCGGCCTGCCCGATCGCGGCGTCGAGCAGTTCGCGCGCGCTCACCTTGCGCTGCCGGACGAGATCGGCGAGGCCGATCGCGTCATGGGCGAGATAGTCTGAATGCACCGCTGTCACCCCTGTTGTGACGTGTGGCGATCAATGGGGCGGGCCCGCTTCCCGCGCGCGGGACGGGCCCGCCGGCGGCCGCGTTACAGATGCTCGGCGAGGAACGTCAGTGTGCGGCCGTGCGCGAGCGCCGCCGCGCGCTGGTTGTACGACGCGCGCTCGGTGCAGTTGAAGCCGTGCTCGGCGCCCGGATACAGGTGGAAGCCGGCATTGTCGCGGCCGGCGAACGCGGCCTTGACCTGCTCGACCGCGGCGAGCGGAATGCCGTGGTCGTTCTCCGCGTAGTGGAACAGGATCGGCTGCGTGACCTGGCCCGCGATGTCGAGCGCGTTCTGGATGCCGCCGCCGTAATAGGCGACCGCCGCATCGACCTTGCCGGTCGCGGCCACGCGGTACGCGAGCTGGCCGCCGAAGCAGTAGCCGATCGCCGCGACCTTGCCGCCGACTTCGGGCCGCGCGCGCAGCACGTCGGCCGCCGCGGCGATGTCCGCGACCGCGAGCTTCACGTCGGTCTTCTGCAGCAGCTCGATGCCTTTCTCGCGGTCCGCGCCTTCGTAGGCCAGCTCGACGCGCGGCTGGGTGCGCCAGAACACGTCCGGTGCGAGCGCGACGAAGCCATCGGCTGCGTACTGGTCCGCGACCGAGCGGATGTGCGCGTTCACGCCAAAGATCTCCTGGATGATGAGGACGGCCGGGCCCTTGCCGCGCCTGGGCAGCGCGAGATAGCCGCCGAAACTGTCGTTACCGGTCGGGATGTCGATCCATTGGGCAGTCACGTTGAACTCCTGACGAGCGAGGCGGCGTCGTACGCGCCTCGGCAGTGAAAAAAGGGGGCGGCCTAGTGTGCCACCAATCACCGCGCGCTGCAGGATGCTTGCCGCTTGCCGCTTGCCGCTTGCCGCTTGCCCTCGCCACTAGCCGCGCGCTTCTCGTTTCTCGCGCAGCGATCGTTCCGTTCACGATTATTCATTGTTCGGCGCTGCCGCGCTTCGGTACAGTCAAACGCATCGGCCGTTTACAAAGCGCTTTCGCGCGTCACCGAAGGATCCTCACCATGTCAGTCCGCTCCCTGTCCACGCCGTTCGCCGAACGCTTCGGCCTGCGCGTGCCGCTCGTGCAGGCGCCGATGGTCGGCGCCACCACGTCCGCCATGGTCGCCGCCGCGTCGAATGCCGGCGCGCTCGGCAGCCTCGGCGCCGGCGCGTTCGCGCCCGAGCGCCTCGCCGAGGAAGTCGCGCAGATCCGCGCGGCCACCGACCGGCCGTTCGCGGTCAATCTGTTCGTGCTGCCGGACGCCGCGCCGGACGCGGCGACGGTTGCGCGCGCACTGGCGGCGATCGATCCGCTCAACGCGGCGCTCGGCTTGCCGCCCGGCGCCGCGCCCGCGCGTTTCGCGCCCGACTTCCGCGCGCAGCTCGACATGCTGGTGTCGCTGCGCGTGCCGGTGGCGAGCTTCACGTTCGGCGTGCTCGACGCGGCGGACGTCGCGCGGCTGAAGGCGGCCGGCACTTGCGTGATCGGCACCGCGACGCACGTCGCCGAAGGGCTCGCGTGGCAGGCGGCGGGCGCCGACGCGCTGTCCGCGCAGGGCGCCGAGGCGGGCGGCCATCGCGGCACGTTCATCGGTGCGGCGGAAGACGCATTGATCGGCACGATGGCGCTCGTGCCGCAGCTCGTCGACGCGACGGGCCTGCCCGTGCTTGCGGCGGGCGGCATCATGGACGGCCGCGGGATCGCGGCGGCGCTCGCGCTCGGCGCGCAGGCCGCGCAGCTCGGCACCGCGTTCCTGACATGCGCGGAAAGCGCGATCGCGCCGGACTGGAAGGCACGCCTGTTCGCGAGCGCCGATACGTCGACGCAGGTCACGCGCGCGATCACCGGCCGCCACGCGCGCGGCTTGCGCAATACGCTGATGGCGCGGCTCGGCGAACGCCTGGCCGATGTCGCGCCGTATCCGGTGCAGAACGCACTCACGCAGCCGCTGCGCCAGGCTGCCGCGCGCGCGAACGACGGCGACTACCTGTCGCTGTGGGCCGGGCAGGGCGCGCCGCTCGCGCGGCGGCGCGGCGATGCGCTGACGACCGCGCAACTGGTCGATGCGCTCGACGCCGAATGGCGCGTGGCGGCGGGCTGATTGCAGCCCTTGACGCTGCCTTTGCGCGACGCGAAGCGCGCGCTGTCACGCGCGTTTCATTCAACGATTCGGCGCACAGAATACCTATTCGAAATGTCGCTGGATGGCTTTAAAGCAACGTTTCATCAAGTCGTAAGAAACTAGCGGAAACCCTTATTCGGCGGGCTTTACAGCGATATCAGAAAGGCGTCTGATATGTACTTGCATCGGTAGTGTTACTACTACCCCCAAAAAGTCCCACAAATTAATTTGATCACCTACACTTGCGCGCAAGTACGGGCGGGCGGCGGCTAAAAGCGGCTGTTTCACGTGCTTGAGGCCAAGTGCATGAACGATGCAACCGGCGAATCGTCCAGTGATTGCAAACACAGGGATGGCAGCGGGGCACCGGGCGATGGCGTTTTTTGGGACCGAAACTGGAGACTTACATGAATATCAAGATGCAAAAGCTGTTGCCGATCACCGCAGCAGCGATGCTGTGCGCTGCAGCTGCAAGCAACGCGGCCGCCGATCAAGTCGTCAAGATCGGCCACGTTGCGCCGTTGACGGGCGGCATTGCACACCTCGGCAAGGACAATGAAAACGGCGCGCGTCTCGCAGTCGAAGAGATCAACGCGAAGGGTCTCACGATCGGTGGCCAGAAGATCACGCTGCAACTCGACGCGCAGGACGACGCAGCCGACCCGCGGCAGGCGACGCAGGTCGCGCAGAAGCTGGTCGACGACAAGGTCGTCGCGGTGGTCGGCCACCTGAACTCGGGCACGTCGATCCCGGCCTCGAAGATCTACAGCGATGCAGGCATCGTGCAGATCTCGCCGTCGGCGACCAACCCGGCCTACACGCAGCAAGGCTTCAAGACGACGTACCGCGTCGTCGCGACCGATGCTCAGCAGGGCCCGGCACTCGCGAACTACGCGCATTCGAAGGGCATCAAGAGCGTCGCGGTGGTCGACGATTCGACCGCTTACGGCCAGGGTCTCGCGAACGAGTTCGAGAAGAAGGCGAAGTCGCTCGGCCTGAACGTGATGTCGCACGATGCGACGAACGACAAGGCGGTCGATTTCCGCGCGATTCTGACCAAGATCAAGGGCGAGAATCCGGACGCGATCATGTACGGCGGCATGGACGCGACGGGCGGCCCGTTCGCGAAACAGGCGAAGCAGCTCGGCCTGCGCGCGAAGATCCTCGCGGGCGACGGCGTGTGCACGGAAAAGCTGTCCGACCTGGCTGGCGACGCGACCGACAACATCGTGTGCTCGGAAGCAGGTGCTTCGCTCGAGAAGATGCCGGGCGGCGGCGCGTTCAAGGCGAAGTACGAGAAGCGCTTCGGCCAGCCGATCCAGATCTACGCGCCGTTCACGTATGACGCGGTGTACATCATCGTCGACGCGATGAAGCGTGCGAACTCGACGGATCCGGCGAAGCTGCTCGCGGCGATGCCGGCGACGAACTACACGGGCGTGATCGGCACGACGTCGTTCGATTCGAAGGGCGACCTGAAGCACGGCGTGATCTCGCTGTACAACTACAAGAGCGGCAAGAAGACGTTCCTCGATGAAGTGAAGATGTAATCGAGCGGTCAACAGCAGGGGCAGAAGCGCGCATGCGGCAACGCATGCGCGCTTCGTTTTTCGGGAGCCGCAAGTGCTGCAAGGTGCGGCGGCGCGTGCGTCAGATCTTCAGGTGCGCGAGCACCTTCGGCGCGACGGCTGCGACGAGCGCCGCGCACAGCGCGACGACCGTGAGCCCGATCTTCAGGTTCGCGGCCTGCGCGACCGCGCCGATCACGACCGGACCGAACAGCAGTCCGAAATACGCGAGGCCGGCGACGTGCGCGAGGCCCTCGGCCGCGTGGATGCCCTTCACGCGCGCGGCGGCGGCGAACAGCACCGGCATCATGTTCGCGAGGCCGAGCCCCATCAGCGTGAAGCCCGTCAGCACGACGGCCGGGTACGGCAGCAGCAGTGCGCCGACCATCCCCGCGCACGCGAGCGATGCGCTCGCGAACACGAGTTGCGGCGCGCCGAAGCGGGCGCGCACCGCGTCGCCCGCGAAGCGCGCGGCCGCCATCCCGCCGCAGAACGCCGCGTATGCGGCACTCGCGAGCGCGGGACTCGACGCGACGACGTCGCGCATGTAGACCGTCGCCCAGTCGTACATCGCGCCTTCGGCGACGAGCGCGACGAGCGCGATGCCGCCGAGCATCCATAGCGCGGCCGAGCGCCAGCGATTGCCGCCGCCGTGCGCGTGCTCGTGATGCGGCACGTGCGGCAGGACCGCCGGGCACGACGCGACGAGCACCGCGGCGCTGACCGCCGCGGCGAGCGCGAGATGCGCGGCGGGAGCCATGCCGGCCGACAGCAGCGCGCCGCCGGCCGCGGCGCCGGCCATCCCGCCGACGCTGAACATCCCGTGCAGCGCCGACATGATCGGCTTGCCGAGCGCGATTTCGACCGCGCTCGCCTCGGCGTTCATCGCGACGTCGAGCGTTGCCATCGAGAAGCCGAACAGCGCGAGCACGACGAGCAGCATCCAGTAATCGGGCACGACGAGGATCAGCGCCGCGCACGCGGACATCACGACGCCGCCCGCGAGGCACGCGGTGCGCGAGCCGACGCGCGTGATCCAGCGCGCGACCGTCATCATTGCGGCGATCGAGCCGCCCGCGACCGCGAACAGCGCGACGGACAGGAGTGCGGGGCTCAGCGCGAACCTGTCGCGCACGGTCGGCACGTGCACGCCCCATGACGCGTACATCATCCCGGCGACGAAGAACAGCGCCATCGTGGCGGTGCGTGCGCGCTGGCGGACCGGGAGCGGCAGGACGCGATGCGCGGCGGGCGGCGCGGCGAGGTCGGGTGAGGAATCGGACACGGAAGGCTCGTCAGAAGGAAAATGACCGGCATATCGGATGCCGTTTGGAATTCGTCCGATTCTATCGAACCGCTTACGGTTTTGCAGGCGGGTGCCGAGCGTCAGGAATTCGGCGCGCCGAGTGCCGGGTTCGATGCCCGAAACGCGGCGGCCCGCATTCGATCATCGACACATCACACGATTCGCCGCACCATTCGCCGTACGTAACATCGATCCGCCGCCTTTCGATTGCAGGAGTTTTCGTGAACATCGACCCCGCCCTTCCGCTGCACCTGCTGCACCGCTGTGCGCTCGGCACGCTCGCGACTCACGCGCGCGAGCCGCAAGGCTTTCCGTATCCGACGGTCGTGCCGTTCGCGCCGGATGCGCGTCATCGGCCGGTGATTCTCGTGAGCGGCCTCGCCGAGCACACGCGCAACCTGGCCGCCGATCCGCGCGCCGGGTTCCTCGTCGTCGACGCGCCGGACGGCGACGTGCTTGACGCCGAGCGCGCGACGCTGCTCGGCCGCTTCGCGCCCGTCGATGCCGATCCGCATCTCGTCGCGCGCTATCTGCGCTACGCACCGGACGCCGAGCGTTATCTCGCGCTCGGCGATTTTACGTTTTGGGCGCTCGACGTCGAGCGGCTGCGCTATATCGGCGGATTCGGCCGGATGGGCTGGGTCGACGGCGCCGCGCTCGATACGCGTGCCCCGCTGGGATTCGACGAGGAACAGGCATTGTGGGCGGCCTATGACGCCGCCGACGTGCGCCGGGCCGGCCTGGACCTGCTCGGCGTCGACCGCTACGGCGCCGACTGGCGGCGCGACGGCCTGCGGATTCGAACGGCATTCGATGCGCCGCAGCCCGATGCCGACGAATTGCGCGCGCAGCTGATCGAATGCGCACGGCGTGTGACGTGACGTCGCGGCTCGCCGAATGCTAATTCAACTTGACGATACAAGTTGAAATTTCCGATCCTGTCGTCAGATGAAAGCTTTGATTTTTCCGATGCAGGGTAATTGCGTATGTTGAAAGTCTTAATGCATCGCGACTTATGTCCTAATCTGCGTGTAAGGACGTAAGAATATCGAGATATGGCCGCGACCGGTCAAATTGACCCGCACGAATTACTATTCGAACTCGGGATTTTCAATGAGTGTTGCTTCAGGCAATTCTTTTTTGTGCTAATCTCTGCCTTCAAAATCCGAGGCGCAAATATTTCGTGAATGGTGAGCCGGCTGCAGACCGGTGCCATCGATCAATTGGAAAGGAAAACTATGTCTTCTTACAAGGACCTGCTGGCCCAGCGGGAGAAGCTGGAGAAGCAAATCGAAGAAGCCAAGTCGCGTGAATACGCGGAAGTGCTCAATGATGTGAAGCAGAAAATCTCCGATTACGGGTTTTCGCTGGCCGAGCTCGGCCTGAACCGCGCGAAAGTCGGCAAGGTCGGCCGTCCGCGCGCCGGCGTCGCGGCGAAATACCGCGATCCCGAGTCGGGTGCGACGTGGTCGGGCCGCGGCAAGCCGCCGCGCTGGATCGCCGGCAAGAACCGCGAGCAATTCGCAATTTAAGCGTTTGTTTAAGTTGTGTGGCCGAAAGGCCGCGTGTCCGTTTAGCGGACCGCGGCCTTTTTGCATTGTGCGCGCCGGGCGTGAGTGCGCCGTCACGAAAATGTCACGGCCGAGTGTGAATGAAAATGCGAGCCGTTCGCATAAGCGGTTGATTTAAATGAAAAATTTAGGGTTATCGGATTGGGGTGCGGGCCGGGTTTGATAGAATTCCACATCCACTTCGATATCTCATATTTCATGTCCACCTTTTCCGGCGACGCACAGAGCGCAGATAAGCACGCGGTCGCGCGCAAGAGCACGCTCGTCAGTATCGTGCTGAATGTCGTGCTGGCGACCTTTCAGATCGTTGTCGGCGTGATCGCCCATTCGCAGGCATTGATTGCTGACGGTGTGCATTCGATTTCCGATTTGGTGTCGGATTTTGTCGTGCTGGTTGCGAATCGCCATAGTGGTGCATTGCCGGATGCCGATCACAATTACGGGCACAGCCGCTACGAGACGGTTGCGTCGCTGTTTCTCGGCGCGATTCTGATCGCGGTCGGGGTCGGCATGCTGTGGCGGGCCGGCGATCGCCTCGTGCATCTCGAAGATATCCCGCCCGTGCATTTCTCCGCGCTGATCGTCGCGGTGACCGTGCTGGTGTCGAAGGAAGCGCTGTTCCGCTACATGCTGCGCGAAGCGCGGCGCGTGCGCTCGGCGATGCTCGTCGCGAATGCGTGGCATGCGCGTTCGGACGCCGCATCGTCGCTCGTCGTCGCGATCGGCATCATCGGCAGCCTCGCGGGCTTCCGGCTGCTCGACCCGATCGCGGCCGCGATCGTCGGCTTCATGGTCGCGCGGATGGGCTGGACGTTCGGCTACGACGCGCTGCAGGACCTGTCGGATCGCGCGCTCGACGAGACCGACACGGCCGAGATTCGCGCGCTGCTCGCGGCGACGCCCGGCGTGCGCGACGTGCACGACCTGCGCACGCGCAAGATGGGCGATTCGGCGCTCGTCGATGCGCACATCCTCGTCGATCCGATGATTTCCGTTTCCGAAGGGCACTACATTGCCGAGACTGCGCGGGCGCGCGTGCTGACGGACCAGCGCGTGCTCGACGCGCTGATCCACGTCGATCCGGAGAACGACGCGGCGCGCCGTCCGGCGCTGGCGCTGCCGCCGCGCGGCGAGATCGCGGCGCGGCTCGAGGCCGAGCTCGCGCGGCGCGGCCTGCGCGCGAGCGCGGTCAACCTTCATTACCTGAGCACGGGCCTCGAGATCGACGTGACGCTTGCCGCCGATCCGCACGCGGGCGGCGACGGCGACGCGGCGCTCGCCGCGCAGCTCGACGTCGACATGCTGGCGCGGCAGTTCGGCGCGCGCCGCATCAGCTTCACGCGGGCGGTGCCGGCGCGTCCGTGACGCGGTTGCGCGGCAGGCGGGTGCAGCGGCCGTGCGCCCGTCCGCAATGGCCCGTGGCCGACACCTGAAGTCGGTCCGTAGCGGACCCGCCGCCGGCCCGTGCGGGCATTACAGCGGGAGCTGCGTGTCGAACTTGATTTCGCGCAGCACGACGCTCGTGCGCACCTGCGACACGGCCGGGATCTTGAAGATGCGTTCGTGCAGGAACACGTCGTAGGCCTTGATGTCCGGCGCGACGATCTTGAGGATGTAATCGGCTTCGCCGGTCGTGCTGTAGCACTCGGTGACTTCCGGACAGGTCGCGATCTCGCGCTCGAACTGCTCGACGCCGCCCTCGTTGTGGCGCGTGAGGTGCACGTGAGCGAGCGCGCACACGTGCAGGCCGAGCTTCTCGCGATCGAGCAGCGCCGTGTAGCGCTGGATCACGCCGGACTGTTCCATGTCCTTGATGCGGCGCCAGCACGGCGTGCTGGACAGGCCGACCTGGTCGGAGATTTCCTGGACCGAGCGGCGCGCGTCGAGCTGCAGCAGGCGAAGGATTTTTTGCGAAAAGGAATCGAGCGTCACCTGCGCCTCCATGCGGCAGATACAACACTCAGAATGTTAGAGGCGCGAGGAAGGAAAGGCAATCCGACGCGCCGTCACTGAGCGAGATTCGCTAATTTGCGCGCGGATCCGTGGGATTTTGTGCTGCCGCCCCGTTGTCGGCCGCGAGGCAGCCGGAGGCCGCCTGCGCGGCGAGCGCGGCCTGCTGCGCGCGCAGGTCGGCGAGCATGTTGCAGAAGAGGGCGCCTTGCTCGATCGCGTCGTCGAGTGCGACGTGCGTATGCGGATGATCGTCGAACCAGTGCTTCGGGAAGCGCGGCTTGATCGCCTTGCGGTACGGCAGGCCCGTCATCGCGAACGCGAGCGTCTTGATGTCGAGCGCCGACCACGAGAACGGGCAGCGGCCGGCGAAGCGCATCATGTACCAGAACATGAACGTGAAGTCGAAGCCGGCCGGCATCGCGACGAACACCGGCTTGCCGGGCAGCGCCTCGACCCAGTCGACGTAAGCGACGAGCGCCGCTTCCGGCGCCTGCAGGTCGCGCCGGCACGCGGCCCACGCTTCGGGCTGGGTCTTCCACCACGCGTCCTGCACCGGATGCGGCTGCGCGCCCGGCAAGGTCTCGAGGTTCGCGGAAAACGTCGCGATCAGCTGCTTGTCCTCGGTGTATGCAGCCGACGCGAAGCTCAGCATCGAGTGCGGGCCGGGGATCGGGCCGTCGGCCTCGACGTCGGTGCTGACATAGATTTCCGGAATGGCCGTCTGGGTCATCCGAACACCTTGTCCGACACGAACGGATTCGTGCGGCGCTCGTCGCCGAACGTCGACACGGGGCCGTGGCCCGGCACGAACGTGACGTCGTCGCCGAGCGGCCAGAGCTTCTCCTTGATCGACCGCACGAGGTCGGCATGGTTGCCGCGCGGGAAATCGGTGCGGCCGATCGAGCCGGCGAACAGCACGTCGCCGACGATCGCGAGCCGGTGCGCGCGGCTGAAGAACACGACGTGGCCGGGCGTGTGACCCGGGCAGTGGTAGACGTCGAGCGTCTCGTCGCCGAACTGCACGGTGTCGCCGTCGTTCAGCCAGCGATCGGGTTCGAATGCATCGGCGGCCGGAAAGCCGAAGCGCTCGCTCTGCATCGGCAGCTTCTCGATCCAGAAGCGCTCCTCTTCCTGCGGCCCCTCGATCTGCACGCCATAGTGCGTCGCGAGCGTCTTCGCGCCTGCGCAATGGTCGATGTGCCCGTGCGTGAGCAGCACCTTGTCGATCTGCACGTTCTGCCGCGCGACTTCCTGCTGGATCCGTTCGAGATCGCCGCCCGGATCGACGACGGCGGCGCGGCCGGTCTTCTCGCAGACGAGCAGCGAGCAGTTCTGCTGGAACGGCGTGACCGGAATGAGCGTGACTTTCATGGAAGCACCGGCGGCTAAAAGGCTCGATTGTACCGGGCGCGAGGACTGCCTGCCGCGCGTGTGGCGCACGATCCGCCGCGCATGGGCGGGCAATCCCGGAGCATCCCGATTGTTACGACCATAGCGAGAATCAATGGCGCGGACGGGCCGATTTCAGGGGCGACGTTTTGATTTATGTATAATGCGCCCCATCACGCGTGAAAATCACGCGTTCCGCTGGTGTTCGAGCCCCGTTTTACGGGGGCCATGAGCACCGTCAAAGCATCTGCCGCCGGGGAGTCCGGCGGCGAATCCAGCACCGAGCGTTCGGTGCTCACGTCTTGTCCGGCCGGGTGCTGCGCGCCCGCTGCGGCCTTGCTGCCGCGACGCCGGATGAGGCCTGTGCCGCCGTTCCTGTGCGTTGGCTGTTGCAACGCGCGCGAACGTGAAAGCCATGTTCGATGGCGGCATGTGGGGTCTGGTCAGGCTGCCGGGGACAGGTTGCGCCAGACGTGAAAACTAATCAGGACGGTTGCGGCGAGTACGAAAGCCGCGCCCATGCTAGCCGCCTGCTCGCATTCGAGCGGGGCGTGCACGCATTTGCCGTCCGGGCCGCGTATCAACGTTGAGAAGGAGCGGCCCGAACCAGAAGGCGACACGTCGATGAATTTTCGATTTCCGAGCCGATTCGGGACAGTGGCAGTATTTCTCGCGCTAACGGGCTGTGCGGTGCCGCCCAGCCAGACGACCAGCAGCGCGAACCAGAAGAACGCGGTCAAGACGACCGGCGCCGCGAACGCGGACAACAAGACGCAACTGAATTTCGATTCGGCGCTGGCATCGATGCCGGCCGCCGACAGCAAGGACGCGAAGAGCACGTCGCTGGCAGACGGGCAGCCGATCGACGGCGCCGACGTGTCCGACTTCCGTCAGAACGGCCGGGCATCGTGGTACGGCAAGGGCTTCCACGGCCGCCGCACCGCGAACGGCGAGCGCTTCAACATGAACGCGCTCACCGCCGCGCACCGCACGCTGCCGCTGTCGTCCTACATCAAGGTGACGAACCCGACGAACGGCAAGTGGGTCGTCGTGAAGGTCAACGATCGCGGGCCGTACAAGCGCGGCCGGGTGCTCGACCTGTCGTACGCGGCCGCCAAGGTGATCGGCCTCATCCACGCCGGCACCGGGCGCGTGAAGATCGAGGGGCTGTCGCCGCAGGAAGCGCGCGAGGCACGCGACGAGATGCTCGCGTCGAACTCGCTGAAGTAATACCGCGAAGTAATACCGCGAACGCGGCGCGAATCATCCGCACATGCATAAGGGCTGCCTTCGGGCAGCCCTTCGTCATTGTGCGCCCAGCATGGGCGCACTCCTGCGGGTGAAAGTCCCGCCGTAAGTAGGTCACATCGAACGAAGTGAAGCGCAACTGCACGAGGGCGACCGAGTGTGGGAAGGAAGCGTGGAACGTAAATCGCGAGCCGATGGACAAGAACTGCATAGAAGGCGCTGCCGAGCAGGGCGAGTGGGCAATGCACCGCGAAGCTCTTGTGACCAAGGTGAGGCGGCGTAAATGCGGCGGTTGTGCGATGAAGGAGTGCGTTCTTACCTGGGGAGATCTCGCCTTGTGCCTGAAAGGGCGACGGCGGCAAGCCGGAGCGAGAAGTCAGCAGAGGCCATAGTAGCCGCCGGTTTGGGGCGAAGGGTCGAACGAGTAGGAGGGCCGAAGGCCGTGTCGCTCGGACGTGCAGGGCATCAGAAGGCTGCGCAGGCAGCGCGCAACGCGGGAT